>CAYPDX010000008.1:0-19428 GCA_964409695.1 uncultured Rickettsia sp.
TGATGCCATTTCTTACTTCTTTAAAATGCCTAATCCAACCTAAATTACTATAGTGCTGTGAGAATACCCCTCTACAAAAGTAGAATCCGTAATAGAAGATGCAAACTCTCTAAATTCTAATGTACTAGGAGTTATAGAAGCTTCACGAATTTCTGCATATAAGGCTTAAGCATCTGTTTCAACAATATCAGAGCCAGCAACTTTGACTTTCGTAATTTTAACCATATTAAGTGCTATTTTTAAGATTCAAACACACAACTTTAAGTTAAATAACACAGATCCATTGTATCACAAAGATACATAAATAAAAGTAAATTTTTGATAGGCGATTGAAGAGATTTATATTGAGTTTTATGCCGATGACTTGGTCTCAGCTTTCTTCAATAGCTTCAACTGATAGGACTTCGGGGACATAATATTGAAGCATCGATTCAATTCCGTTTTTTAATGTAACGCTTGAGCTCGGGCAACCAGAACATGAGCCTCTAAGCTGAAGATAAACTATTCCATTTTCAAATCCACGATAGACAATATCTCCACCATCCATTGCAACAGATGGGCGAACTCTGGTTTCTATTATTTCAATAATTTGCTTTTCAATTTCAGAAAGATGATCAGAATTAGTATTATCATTTTTTATGGTGGAGTAGCCTGCTAAGGCAGGTAGGCCGGCAACAAAATGATCCATTATGGTAGAGATAACATGAGCTTTTAGCGCATCCCATTTTTCTTCATCTAATTTTGTAACTGTAATGAAATCAGAGCCAAAGAAAACTGCCTCTACGCCATGAATACTGAATAATTTTGCTACAAGCTTAGCTCCGCAAGATTCATCTATATTTGAAAAATGTATTTGCGCAGCTGAAACTTCAGAGCCAGGAAAGAATTTTACTGCATTTGGATTTGGAGTAGATTCAGTTTGTATGAACACAGATTCAGTACCTCAAGAAAATGTGGTACCCGCGGCCGGACTTGAACCGGCAAGGGCCGAAGCCCCACGGATTTTAAGTCCGTTATGTCTACCATTCCATCACGCGGGCAATGCGTTACTTAATAACCTAATATTGCTTTAATTTCAACAAGTTAATTGTAATTTTTATATTAGTACTTAAAAAAAGATGAAAATTCATTGATTACTTCCAGATAAAGCCTTTTCTTAAATGGTATTATTATGTCAGGAAGTTCATCGAGATCAGCCCATCTCCATTCAGTAAATTCAGGGAAAGAAGTGTTTAAATTTATATCTTCATCTTTACCTGTAAATTCTATAAGAAACCATTTTTGTCTCTGGCCTCTGTAATGTCCATCCCATAATTTTTGGATTAGAAATTTTGGAATATCATAACTATACCAATATTTGCTTTCTGCAATGATGCGAGCCAAAGAAGTGCCTATTTCCTCTTCCATTTCTCTTATTGCTGCTTTACTTGGAGTTTCACCCAAATTAATGCCACCTTGAGGCATTTGCCAGGCTTGAACTTTTGTATCTAATCTTTTTGCTACAAAAATTCTTTTCTCTTTATTGATAATCATCATACCAACGCCCGGTCTATATGGCAGAGCTTCCCTATGAATTGATTCCATCTTACCTGCCAATAATAGATAATGGAACTATCTCAACTTCACTATTATTTAAGCTAGAGATCCACTTGGTGATACTATGAATATTTGATAGGTTCGCGAATATTGTAGCTACTGCAAATTCTTTATTTTTTGCTATGAAAAGGAGGTTTGCAAGGCTAAGCTCAATTGACTCTGGTGACTCAGTTCCATAAATAATAATATCAGAAACAATAATATTTTTGTTTCCAGATAAGTTTGCTAAATCATTGCCTAAAGAATCTCTGCTTAGTAAAAGAATGATATTATTTTTAATTATATAATCTAATGTTTTTTCAAAAGCTTTATTGTTTAAAGATAATGATTCTTCGTAGGTAAAATATAGGCCTTTTGAGCCAGGGAATTTTTCTGAAAACCAAAGAAAGTTTTTTAAATTATCTTCCTCACTACGTTCTTTTAGTAATAGATATTTTTTATTAGGATCGCGTTCTCTTGGTTCTAAGGCAGGGTTTGTAACTATATCAAAACCTAATTTGATAGCTTCATCATAATATTTTTTTAAATTTGGAGATGGTAATATAAATCCAAGAGTAACGTTATTAGGAAGTTTTATAACTTCGTCAAGCCATTCTTTATTTTTACCAAGGTTAGTAATTACTATAGAGATTTTGGATTTTTTAGTAATAATTACTTCTTTATTTTGAGAGTCATCTACAGTATCTGGAATATTGTTCTTTTGCGTATGATAATCTTAATGATGTGATTTTTCAATTATACTACCTTCAGGATAGAGTTTAATTTCTGGCTCTGTAGTTGCGATCTCTTGATGAAGTTCTGACTTTGTAGGCTCTTCATGTTTAATTTTTTCTTTAGGCTCTGTTATATCAAGAGTAAAGATTTGGCCTATAGATTCTTCTTTTCTTATCTCATTATTTCTTTCGAAGAGAAAGCCATAGAAAAACAATAACACCCAAAATACAACTAAAAAAGTTGTTGATGCGGACAAGATTTTGACAAATAACCTTTTATTTTTTTCGTTCATCTTTCTTTTCTAGAATTATTATTCCTTGGAGTAAATCATAAGCTCGAGCATATTGAAAGTCTTTCAAATAAGTGTCGGACATAACCTGTTCTTTTGGTTGCTCTTCCTTATTCTCTTCGCCATCTTTTTCTGATTGTTCGTTTTTTAGATAATTTTTATACATGGTTTCACCATACCTAAACTGATTATCATCTTTCTTAGGATATTCAACTTTGGCATAATCAACTACTACATCTGGCTGAATTCCTTCTGCCTGGATAGATTTTCCGCTTGGTGTATAATATATGCCAGTTGTAATCTTCATTGCTGAACGATTATCTAGAGGATAGAATGTTTGTACAGAACCTTTTCCATAGGATTTTAGTCCCATTAATAATGCTCTTTTATTATCCTGCAATGCTCCAGCGACAATTTCTGAAGAAGAAGCAGAGCCATTATTTATTAGGACAACTATAGGTACGTTAGGTGCTTTTTCAGTATCTTTTCTTGCTGAAAATATTTCTTCACTAGCTAATGTTCGGCCCTTCGTCGAAAGAATAACTTCTCCGCCATTCAGGAAGTAATCTGCAACATCTATTGTTGTTGGTATTAAAACTCCACCAGGGTTATTCCTTAAATCGAGGATAATGCCTTTGATTTTATCCTTGTTTTTTTGTTTTAAACTATTCATTGCTTTTTTAAGTTCAATGGCGGCTTTCTCGCTAAATGTGCTGATTCTCAAATAAGCTATATTATTATCCATATGAGATTTAACTGGGTTAACGGTTACAATCTCGCGAGTAAGCTCAAATTCCAAAGGCTTAGACTCGCCTTCTCTGACAACTGTAATTTTAACCTTAGTTCCAGCCTCTCCCCTTAATTCTGATAAGGATTTGTTAAAGCCTAGGCTACTTACCAAATCATTATTAACTTTAACTATGTAATCGCCAGCTTTTACGCCTGCCTTAAAAGCTGCTAGATCATCAATAGGTGAAATAACTTTTATTGCGCCAGTTTCAAATATAATCTCAACGCCAATACCAGCAAATTCGCCTTTAAAATTATTTACAAAATACTCAAAATCATCGTCAACAAAATAAGTAGAATGAGGGTCAAGTGATGATAGCATTCCTTCAATCGCAGCATCAATTAATTCCTGTTTCTTAGGTTCTTTTACATATTCTTTTTCTACTTTCTCAAATACTTCTTGGAAACGCTTATAATATTGCGCATTAGAAGATGATTGAAAAATGGCAAATGCGCTATTTGATAGCAATAAAATAATAAATAAAAAACAGGTTCTAATCATAATTTTACAATGAAATTTATAAAGCAAACAAGTATGTTAGCCGAATTTATAGAAAGTTGCAATCAAAGAAGCAATATGAGATGGTTGAGTAATTCGTAGGATTAATCCTTTATATTTTTACGTCAGAGCGGTTGGTGATGATTTCATCAACAATTCCAAATTTCTTAGCCTCTTCAGGGCCCATGAAATTATCGCGTTCTAAAGCAGCGTGAACTTCTGCATAAGTCCTTCCAGTGTGTTTAGAATATATGTTGTTAAGGATAGATTTTACCTTAAGCATCTCTTTTATATGAATCTCAGCATCAGTAGCTTGGCCTTGGAAGCCTCCACTAGGTTGATGTAACATAACCCTTGCATGAGGAAGAATGAATCTTTTTCCTTTGGCGCCAGCATTTAAAATCAGCGATCCCATAGAGCAAGCTTGTCCAACGCATAAAGTTGCAACATCGGGCTTAATATATTGCATAGTATCATAGATGGCTAATCCAGATGTAACAACTCCACCAGGGGAGTTAATATACATATATATGTCTTTTTCAGGATTTTCAGCTTCTAAAAATAATAGCTGAGCAATGATAATAGTAGACATATTATCTTCAAATTGACCATTCACAAAAATAATACGCTCCTTTAAAAGCCTAGAAAAAATATCATAAGCTCTTTCGCCCTTGCTAGTTTGTTCAACAACCATAGGTACGTAGGACATAAAATTATCAGAAATTGTCATATTTATCCACATTATTTAATTTGGAGGCCAGGGCCGGAATCGAACCGGCGATAGAGGATTTGCAGTCCACGGCATTACCATTTTGCTACCCGGCCTAACTGAGCCCGATATTGGTTGCCTAAAAGCTATTATGCAATCCAATTTTGGGTTTGTTACTATCTCATTATCTGCCAGATTCTATGAAAATCTTGAAAAAAAGCAAGAATTATAAGTGGTGACTAGCTCTAAAATACTTTATTTGATAAAAACCTTATTATTGTTTCTATTTTTATAGCATAAATGATATTATCACTAAATGAATTTATAAGGAAAAAAGTGAAAGAGGATTTTACATTTTTTGGCACAAAAAAGGTAGCTGGTAATATTAAGACTGATTTGGTTGATAAATTATTTTCAAATGTATCAAGCCGTTATGACATAATGAATGACCTTATGAGCGGTGGTATTCATAGAATATGGAAAGACCAATTCTCTATGTTAATGGATAAGCCAAAGGCGAGGCTATTGGATGTCGCTGGTGGTACTTGCGATATTACTGAACGTTACTATAGTTTTGCAGAGAAAAATGGCTATAAGCCGGAGATAGTAGTATGCGATTTGAATCATGAAATGTTAAAACTTGGTTCTGATAAAATGATGAATAAAGGTCTAATTGGCATCAATTTTATAAATGGAAATGCTGAGAGTCTGCCATTTGCAGATAATAGTTTTGATTACTATAGCGTGTCTTTTGGTATAAGAAATTTCACCTATATAGATAAAGCTTTAAAAGAAGCAAAAAGAGTCCTGAAAAAAAATGGTAAGTTTTTGTGCTTAGAATTTTCTAAACCAAGAAATATGCTGCTCAATAAAGTATATGATATATATTCGAGGAGCGTGATACCAGCGCTAGGAAGTACATTAGTAGATAAGGAATCATATGAATATTTGGTAGAAAGTATAAAGAAATTTCCATCACAGGAAGAATTTATGAAAATGATAAAAGATGCAGGATTTCATGATGTGGCGTTTAGGGATCTGTCTGGTGGGATAGTTGCCATCCACACTGGTTACAAGGTCTAAAATTAAATGTCTAGAAGCGATTTAGCGAAGTATGCGCTACAGCAAAATGTTGATTGTATTTTGTTTCTGCATCAAAAAGGCTCGTTATCCCGCACTTGATGTGGGATCCAGCCTTTTTACTTTGCAAAAATAATAATTGGTCTGTTAATAAGAAATGGACCCAGCATCAAGTGCGAGGTGACTGTGTTTTAGGAGGATATGCTTGGAAAACAGCATAATATACAAATATAATAATAATTTTATCCAAGAAGTAATTGCATAATGAATATTTTTTCTCTTTTTATTTTTTTAGGAAAATCCGCTGCGAGTGGTTTGATATATTTTGTTGCTAAGCGTTCGGGGCGCAAGATTCTATATTTTACAAGCTTCATAATAGCACCACTATCTACAATCAGATTTTATTTTCAAAAAAAGAAAATTGATCTTTCAAAGATCTTGCAGGACCTCGGGCCAATTTTTATAAAATTCGGGCAAACTCTCTCAACTAGGCCAGATTTAATAGGTAAGGAATTTGCCGATTCTCTTTCGCATCTTCAAGACGAGCTTGAGCCTTTTTCTTCAAAAATAGCGATAGAAATAATAGAGAGTGAAATAGGTGGCAAAATTGATGAAATTTTTGCCGATTTTGATGAAAAGCCAGTGGCGGCAGCTTCAATAGCGCAAGTTCATAAAGCAAGATTAAAAAATGGAAGCGACGTTGCAGTAAAAATACTTCGTCCTGGAATTAGAAAATTATACGAGAAAGACATAAATCTTCTCTACCTGCTTGCGCGTATGCATAAGGTAATTTTTGGATATAAAAAGAAGTTGAAGCTATTTGAAGTAGTGAAAATTTTTGAAAAATCAATGAAGTTTGAGCTAAATTTAAAAAATGAAGCTGCTGCCTGTTCTGAGTTTTATGATAATTTTAAAACGGATGAGAATATAGTGATTCCACGGACTTATTGGGATTATTGTACTAGCACAATATTTGTAATGGAGTGGATTGAAGGTATATCAATATATGATTGCGCGCAGCTTGAAAAATATAATTTAGACAAGAAGGAAATTGTAAAAAAACTCGCTATATGCTTTTTTAATCAGGCTTATAGAGATGGGTACTTCCATGCTGATTTACATCCTGGTAATATTTTTGTCCAAAAAGATGGAAAAATAGCTCTGGTTGATTTTGGTATAGTTGGAAGACTTGAGGAAAGGGACAGAATTGCGATTGCAGAGATATTACATGGTTTTATTAATAGGAATTATAAAAGGGTCGCAGAAATTCATATTGCTGTAGGATATGTTGCAAAAGATACTAATCTAATGGAATTTTCTTTAGCTTGTAGGATGATTGCTGAGCCAATTGTTGGTAAGCCAGCGAACAAAATTTCCATTGGTAAATTATTAGAGAATCTATTCGAAATCACAGAAGATTATGGGATGGAAATACAGCCGAGATTATTGCTGTTACAAAAAACAATGGCGGTTCTTGAAGGGATCAGTCAGTCACTTGATGCAGAGGTTAATATGTGGAATCTGGCGGAGCCATGGATTAAAGAATGGGCTACAAAAAATATTACTTTAGATGCGAAGTTGCTTAGGCTTGCCAAATTATTTTTAAAGGACCTAGAGAATAAGCTTGAGGCTTACTAAATCTTCGACTAATTTAATATGGATGATGAAATTAGTCGAAGCAAGAAAATTAAATGTCACCCTTCAAAAGCTCGGCGATTTCTTTAATGGAGTTATTAATTAGAGCAAGGTCAGATGGAGATGAAAGCCTGTGGTCACTGTTTTTGAGTAATTTTGTACAAAGATAATTTGATTGTATTTTTTCTGTAAGTTCTATCGATAATTTATAATCAACAGATTCATCCTTCATACCATGAATTATTATTGTAGGTACTTCTAAATCAATAGTTCCATTATCCATTATAAGATGTTTTTTTCCATCTTCTATTAGCTTATATGATATGGGAATCCCACGAAATTGTATCAAACTATCATCTAGCATTTTATTCTGCTGCTCCTTGCTTAAGTTTTCCCAAATTGTTTTCGTGAAATCTGGGGCAGGTGCTAACATTATAATTGCTGATATGTTTTTTAGCTTTTTCATCCCAAGAAGTAAGGAAAGCCAGCCCCCCATGCTTGAGCCAATAAGGATAATGTTTCGAAGATTTAGTTTGTTTATAAGCTCTTTTGTCGTATCTAACCAGCAGGAAATAGTATGATCTGTAAATTCTCCTGTTGAATCTCCGTGTCCTAAATTATCAAATGCGACAAAATTATATTTTTCATTTTGGCAGAATTTCTCTATTGAAATTGCCTTTGTTCCATTCATGTCAGACATTAATCCATGTAAAAAAACAATGGTAGGAATTTGAGTGGCCTCAAATTTTTGTTGCTTATAGCTTACATGATGATTATTATCTATTCTCAGTTTTTGCATATTTTCTTAATATAACTTTTCCGGTGCAGATTTTGTCAGAAGAAAGTGATGACGGCAAGAAAAATATACTTCAAATAGTGCCAACGCTTAATTGCGGTGGTGTAGAAAGGGGAACTATTGATGTAGCGAGGGCTATCCATGATAGTGGGCAAACCCCTTATGTACTATCATCAGGTGGTTCACTCTGTGGTAGAATAAAAGAGATACCCACGCATCTTATAAAGCACAATGTTTCTAGCAAAAACCCCATTAGAATGTTAAGTAATATTTTTTATATAGAGAAGCTGATCAAAAGAGAAAAAATTGATTTAGTTCATGCAAGGTCAAGGGCGCCAGCATGGAGCGCATATTATGCTTGTAAAAGAACTAATACGCCATTTATTACTACATTCCATGGAATCTATAGTCTAAAAAATTCATTAAAGAGATACTATAATAGCGTCATGACAAAAGGACAGATTGTGATTGCAGTCTCAAATTTTGTAAAAGAACATATACTTAAGAATTATGGAGTGGATGAGAAGAAGATTAGGGTAATTTACAGAGGTGTTGACCTTGAATATTTTAATCCTGAACTTGGTACGGAGGTCTTGAAAAATAAATTTACAGAAAAATATAATATCCCGTCCTCAGTTCCAGTCATAATAATGCCATCAAGATTAACATCATGGAAGGGGCAGAATATATTAATTGATGCTCTATCTACCATGAAAGATAAAGATTTTTATTGTCTGTTTGTTGGGGATTTAGCTAGCCATCCTGATTATGTTGAAAGATTGAAGAATCTGATTATGAAACATAAGCTGCAAAGTAAAGTACAAATTTTCGGCCCAGAAACTAATATGCTTGGTCTATATAATAGGGCTGATATTGTAGTTTCAGCTTCAATTGAGCCGGAAGCATTTGGTAGAAGTAATGTAGAAGCTCAGGCTATGGCTAAAATTGTTATAGCTACAAATATTGGTGGTTCTGCTGAGACAATAGAGGATGGTGTTACGGGTTTTCATGTTAAGCCAGGTGACCATCTTGATATGGCAGAGAAAATAAAATATGCACTTAGTATTTTAGGTACTAAAGAAGCTGAAAAAATGACGAAATTAGCAAGAAAAAGTGTTGAAGATCGTTTTTCTCTGAAACAGATGCAAGATAGTACGCTTGCAGTATATGACGAAATTCTTGGCAAACCCAAAATTAGTCGTAAAAAACCCGCCCCTCATGTCTAGAATTTCCTGTTTTATTATCGCAAAAAATGAAGAAGAAAAAATTGCAAAAGCAATTAATAGTGTCAAAAATATTGTTGAAGAAGTCATATTGATAGATAGTGGCAGTACAGACAAGACTATACAGATTGCTGAGAGTTTGGGGGCAAAAATTGTCTATAATAAGTGGCCTGGTTATTTGAAGCAAAAAATATATGGTGAGTCACTTTGTAAGAATGATTGGATATTAAATATCGATGCTGATGAAGAGCTTACACCTTCTCTTCAAGAAGAAATAGACCTTATAGATCAGACTGATTTAATATCTAACTATAAAGCTTATAGAATCAATTTTGTGATTCTTCATAGGAATGAGAATAAACCAAGACGTTTTGCTCCTGCAAATAGTTTTATCCGATTATATAATAAAAAGCATGCTGCTTTTGCTTTTAACAAAGGTGACAGTACCCATGATGATGTGAAATTAAAAGATGTGGTTGATGTTAAGAAAGATATATATCTCTTGACCTGCGATGCATTACATAGATCAGGTACATCAATTGAGCATCTAACAAATAAGGCAAATTTCTACTCAGGAGAACAGGCGAGCGCTATGTTTAAGAGAGGGCGATCTGTAAGCAATTTACGTCTTATATTTGAATTTCCACTTTGGGTTTTTAAGGCATTTATTATCAGGAGATATTTTGTATTTGGTGTTGATGGATTTGTTGATTCCATGATCTTTGCTTATGCAAGATTCATAAGACTCGCAAAATTGCGTGAGTTACAAAATAATAAAAAATAGAGCTTTATATAGATAAAAATAAGGCTAATATAGAGCGTGGCATTTTGACAATAAATCTATCACTAGCCTTCCGGGTTCTGAAACTGTTATGGGATAGCAGTTTAAAAATTTACTATTGAATAATAGAAAATTCATTTGGGAAAAATTACATATATATCCTGAGGATATAGTATCTGATAACGCTTTTTTCAAAGAAAAACAATTAGAGCTCTGGGTTGTCAAATTGATTATTCAATACAAACAACCACAAATAATTTATATGCTTGTGAGGTCAAATTTTCTAAAAATCCTATAGGTTTAAGTGTTGTAAATGAAATGGAGGAGAAAATCCAAAAGTTAAGCGTGCCAAGAGGTTTTTCCTGTATTCCAGTTCTAATTCATATAAATTGGGTACAAGATTCCGTGATTGAAAGAGAATATTTCAAAAAAATTATTGATTTTGGGGAGTCATTTTAGGCTAAAAATTGAGTTTCAGTGCTAAAAGAAAATCTCGTAATTCTTGTCTTGCAGCAACATGTGAAAGACTAAAATTCTTCTCATAATTTGCTTTTGTAAGATCGAGTAATGTTAGGCCTTGTAAAAACAATTCCCTAAATATTACCCTCTCTCCAAAGCCTGGAGCTTGTCTAAAACTTACTCTTTTGGCAAGTTCATCGAGAACCATCGCAACATTTCTTTTGTTTTGAGCATCTATTGAACTAAGGCGATTACGCATTACAATCCAATCTATGGAGCCTTGGTCACGTTTAGCTCTTTCCAATTTTTGCTCCCAAACCATTTGACTATAAATTGAAGGGCCAAGAACTTTAAAACTACCAGCATCAATTTTTGCCATAACATCAATATCAATGAAGCTATCATTAATAGGCGTAATTACTGTGTCGGCGTAAGAATGAGCTATAGATGATAGGTTTGAATGTGAGCCTGGCGTATCAATGACGATAAAATCCGAGCTAGATTTAAGATCAGCAAGTAAAGATTCAAAGTATTTTTTCTCTTCTTCGTGTTTTTGTGTTCTATTTTCAGCTGTGCTTTCTTTCAGAATAATGTGAGAAGGCATAGATATTCTAATATTAGGATTTTGTTGATTATATCTTTCTCTATTTTCAATATACCGAGTTAATGAGCCTTGCCTACAATCAACATCAATAGATGAAACTTTAAAGCCTTTTTCAAGTAAGCTGACTATTAAATGCATAGAGCAGGTAGTTTTACCTGCTCCGCCTTTTTCATTACCTACTACAAAAATATACGGTAATTTTTTAGTGTTCATAATTCTCTTTTATAAATCTATTCAGTAAACGAATTCCAAATCCAGCTGCACCTTTTGGTGCTAATGGTTTATCCTTTGAGCTATAAGCAACGCCGGCAATATCTAAGTGCGCCCAATCTACTTTATTTACAAAATGCTGTAAAAATTGCGCTGCCGTATTGCTGGATGCATGTGCTCTTGGAGCTCCTAAATTAGCGACATCTGCAATAGATGATTTTATCATTTTATCATACTCTGAATGGAGTGGTAAGCGCCATAATTGATCTCCGCTTTCAATACCAGCATGATTTAATTTAGCTGCTAATTCATCATTATTAGAAAATAATCCACCATAAACGTCTCCAAGAGCAATAACAACGGCACCTGTTAATGTTGCAAGGTCAATCATTACAGAAGGTTTGAAGTTTTCTTGTGTATACCATAGAGCATCAGCAAGAACTAATCTCCCTTCAGCATCTGTATCGAGTACTTCAATAGTTTTGCCGGACATAGATGTTACAACATCTCCTGGTCTCTGCGCATTACCTCCTGGCATATTTTCTACAAGGCCAACTACTCCAACAACATTTACTTTTGCCTTACGAGTTGCAAGAGCCATCATTGTACCAAATACTGCAGCAGATCCGCACATGTCGTATTTCATATCCCCCATATTAGCTGAAGGTTTAATAGAAATACCACCAGTATCAAATGTTACCCCCTTGCCAACTAATGCTACTGGTTTTGAATTATTACCTTTGCCTAGATATTTCATTACTACAAGTTTTGATTCTCTTATTGAACCTTGGCCTACTCCAACAAGAGCATTCATACCAAGTTTCTTCATCTCTTTTTCTCCTAGAATTTCAATTTCAATTCCAAGCGGTTCAAGTGTAGATTTGATTATTTCACTGTAGCTTTCAGGAAATTTAATATTTGATGGTTCATTACTTATATTACGAGCTTCATAAATTGCTTGCGCAATAGCATGGTAATATGCAAATTCTTCTTTTGCTTTTTTAGAATTCTCAGAATGAATCTCAATTTGCTTGAGCTTTATTAGTTCTTCAGGCTTTTTTGTTGTGTGATATTTTTCGAAACTATAGTTTGAAAGAGTGACTCCAGAAGCAATTAAAGCCGAAGCTTTTTCACTTGTCACTTTGCCAAGTTGCGTAACTTCAATGAAGCCTTCTGTACATCTTGAAGCTTTAAGAGCACATGATATGTGGCTACCTAATTCTTCGATTTTTACTTCAGTTAGATCATCTTCTTTACCTATTCCAATAAGATAGATGAGCTGGAGTTTTTTATCTATATTTAATGCTGTGATAGATTTAACTTGTCCAAACTTTCCTGAAAAATTATCGAAAGATTTTAGAATTTTACTAATTATACCATCATATTTTTGATCGAGCATTTTTGTGTGATTAGAGAGTTTCAAATCTTCCGAAACTAATACGCAAATACAAGATGCTTTGTCATCGTATTTTTCTACAAACTTAACTTCTAACATAATAATCTCTCAATGTTTTTAATTTGAGTGATTATCAGAATTTATGTATAGAAAAGCAAGAGTAAAATGAAGCCTTAGTTTTTCTTATAATTTATAAAATTCTTTAGTCCCATAACTCTAACATTTTCAGCTATTAAGAAATTTTCTTCAAGTGGAATAATAATATATAATTCATCTAAATGAAGTTCTTCTAATGCTATTCTCATTGAAGAAGTAATTTTTGGAGAATCTGTATATTTAAACTCAATACCAATTTTTTTCCCATCTTTACAAATCATTAAATCTAATTCTGCATTATTATGAGTAGCCCAAAAATAACAATCTTCTTTTTCAGCATTGAGATGATGTACAACTTCCTCTAATGCAAACCCTTCCCATGATGAACCAGTTTTAGGATGGAGTCTAACTTCATCACCTTTTATACCGAGTAATGCGTGTAATATTCCACTATCTCTTATATATATCTTTGGCGTTTTTACTTGACGCTTTTTGATATTTTCATACCAAGGTTTTAAAACTCTTACAACAAACAATGTTTCTAAAATATCTAAATATCTTTTTACAGTTACATCAGATACAGCAAGTGATTTTCCTATTTCGGAATAATTCATAATATTTCCATGATAATGCGCAAGCATCATGCAAAACTTACGCATCTCTTGCGAAGAAATATTAAAACCCATTGTTCCTATATCTCTTTCAATAAAAGTGTTAATATAAGATTTTCTCCAGAATAAACTTGCTTCTTCATTTATTGCTAAATAAGATTTTGGGAACCCACCTCTTTCCCATAATTGTTTCATATTTCCTACTTCAGGTAATTTGAAAGGGGTTAATTCTATATAAGCTATCCTTCCAGCTAGGGTTTCTGATGATTGCTCCAATAGATCACGTGAGGCACTTCCAAGAATTAATATTTTAGATTTGGGTTTTCTGTCTACAAGTACTCTTAGGTAGGGAAAAATATCCTTTAATCTTTGAATCTCGTCGATAATGATAGCTCCTTCTAGAGGCTCTAAGGTAAGTTTTGGATTTTCGAGTTTTATTCTATCGCTTGGATCTTCCAAATCAAATAGATGGTATTTTTCAAATTTTTTTGCATATTCTAATGCTAACGTGGTTTTGCCGCATTGACGAGGCCCTAAAATAGCGCATATTGGTACTATTTCAAAGATTCTATTTACTTGATTTATATAATTATCCCGATTAATCATACCATGAAATCTCAAAGTGATACTTTGAATATACATGGTGAATTGTAAAAATCCAAGAGAATATTTTGAGTTACTGTGGCATTAATTATTTTTGCGCCAAGTTACTTGCCCGTTAGGCTTATCTTCTAAAATAATTCCTTTTTCAACAAGTAAGTCCCTTATTCTATCGGCTTCTTTCCAATTTTTTGATAATTTGGCTATCTTCCTTTCTTCAATAAGAACTTCAATTCCAGAATCAATCTCATTCATATTAAACCAATTTGAAGTATTCTCTGCAAAAAATCCGAGAATTTTTCCACAAGAGGCAAGAATCTTAGCTTTTTCTTCTGCTTCAGATCCCGTGGATTTATTGATTTCTTTGGTAATTTGAGTCATTATTGAAATAGCGCTATGAATATTTAAATCATCGCATATGGCCGATGTAAACTCAGTTGGTAAATTTGAAAATTCTATAGGCATGAAATTTTCTAGATCAAAATCTTCTAGGGCTCTATAGAAGTAATTCATTGTCTCGGTTGCGTCATATAAGGCTTTTTCATTATAATCTATTGGAGATCTATAATGAGAATTTAGAAGCAAAAGCCTTATTACTTCTCCTTTTACTTTTTTCTCTCTCATATCATAGATTGTAATAAAATTGCCAAGAGATTTGCTCATTTTTTCGCCATTCACTGTGAGGAAGCCATTGTGAACCCAGTAGTTGGCAAATTTACTTCCAGGAAATGCGCAGCAGCTTTGCGCTATCTCATTTGTATGATGGGGAAACATTAAATCTGCTCCTCCACCGTGAATATCAAAATCAGTTCCAAGGAATTTATAGCTCATGGCTGAACATTCTATATGCCATCCTGGCCTTCCTGCGCCCCAAGGACTTTGGTATGCGGCTCCTAAATCTTCACCTGTTGATGGTTTCCAAAGTACAAAATCCGCTGGGTGTTTTTTGTTATTATCAATTTCTATTCTTGAGCCTTGTATTAGATTGTCAATTTCTTTGCCAGCAAGTTTTCCATAATCTGCAAAAGATTTTGTGCTATAATAAACATGGTTATTTGATACATAAGCATGGTGGTTATTTATTAGTTTTTCGATAATCTCAATCATTGTATCAATGGTTTCTGTAGCTTTTGGTTCGAAAGTTGGGGAAAGACAATGAAGATACTTAGAATCTTCATGAAATCCTTTCGTAACTTTAGAAGTGAGCTCATTGATTGAAATGCCTAAATCTTTGGCTCTTTGAATAATTTTATCGTCAATATCTGTAATATTTCGGACAAATGTGACAGAGTTATTTCCATACACTTCCATTAAAATACGGTATAAAACGTCGTAAATGACAAGTGCTCTTGCATTTCCTATATGAGGTTTATCATAAACCGTTGGCCCACAAACATATAATTTAATATTTTTGTTGTTAATAGGAGTAAAAAATTCTAACTTACCAGTAAGCGTGTTGGTGAATTTTAGCTTCATGTTTATGATTAATTAAAGTGATATAGCTTTTATAGATAATTCATGCAAACGGAACAACTAAAAAAACAATTCTCACAAGATGAGTTCAATTTCAACTTAAAAGTCATAATGTTGTTGGTGGCTATTGAAGTAGTCGTGCTTATGTGCATATCTTTTGTTAAAATTTATGTAGATAAAAAACATAGTATTGTAAATAAAATGCGTGAGGAAGTCGATGTACTTGAGCGGGTTTTTATAAATGATACAGATTATTCTACCTATGTTTTAAGTCAAATGGCGTCCTTAATAAAACATAATTATACTAAATCAGATAATATCGATAATATATTATCACATTATAGTGTAAATATTAGTGAGAAGAGCTTTTTCGGTTGGCATGGGTTTTATTGGTTAGACAAAAATCATATTTTAAAAAATTCAAATATTGATGGAAGTATTAACAGGGGAACTAATCTCAATTTTCTAAGTTCTGTTAGGCTATCCAAAATTTCACCAGGTAAAGTATTTTTCGGTCTAAATCCAAGCACATCAAAGTATTTTACTACATTGCTAGATCTTACATATGGAGTTAATAATGAAAATGGAGAATTTATTGGTACTCTTTTACTTCAGATGCAAACTTCTGATATGTTACAAGATCTTGAAACATATAGAAGAAACGATTTTACGGTTTTTTCAGTTATAGATAGTAAATTGAATATTGCAACTTCCTACCCTATTCATGCTAATTTGATAGGTCACTCTGGTAGAGCGATAGTTTCTCAAAAATTGCTTGATGAAGTCGCGAAAATAAATTTCTTTTCCAAAAATACTCGAGAATTTTCTTATATAAATATGATAAATGGCGCTAATTTTTTAGCTAAAAAAATCAAAAATATGCCTTTCCTGTTAGTAGTTAGCATTGATGCTGAATATGTCAGAGGCACATTAACTCAAAAAATTGCTCTTAAATTTATTGAAATTATCATTCTTGCTTCATTCTTCTTGGTTCTAGTGTTGCTTATATATAAAAGAGAAACTCTATTAAGAGGCAAAGCCGAGAAAGCTTCGAAAATTGCAACAAAAGCTATGATAGCAAAATCTGATTTTCTATCATATACAGCACATGAAGTAAGGTCTCCTCTTGGGTTTATACTCACTGGATCTGAGATTATGGATAAAAAATTATTTGGACCAATTCCTTCTCAATATGCAGATTATGTTCAAGGTATCCATCATAATGCAAAGCTTATTTTAGATTTTATAAATGATATTTTAGATGAAAGAAATATTGTGAGTGGTAATTTTAGATTAGATGAAAAACTTTGTAACGTTAGAGATTTAATAGAAAAAGCCGTGCTTACAAATAGAACTCGCTTTCACTCAAGAAAAATAGAGATAGCAAAAATTATACCAGATGATTTACCATATCTTCTTGCTGATGAAAGAAAGATCATGCAAGTGCTTAATAACTTACTCACTAACGCTTATAAATATTCTTTAGATAATACTACAATTACTATAGAAGTAAAAATTGTTTTAGGACAATTGCTAATAGTAATAAAAGATCAAGGAATTGGAATGGATGATGATGAACTAAAGATAGCAGTTACAAAATATGGCACAGTTCATAATGGAAAATCTGGTAACTTAATAGAATCATATGGTCTTGGTTTACCTATTGTTCTAATGCTTCTTAAGGCTCATGATGCAAAAATTGATATAGAAAGTAAAGAATCTGTTGGAACTACAATAACAATTACTTTCTCAAGAGATAGAGTAATTTTTAATGCAAAAAATGAATGAAATGAGTATCAAAATAGCGCCATCAATTTTATCCTCTAATTTCGCTGAGCTTGGAAAAGAGGTAAAATTAATATCAGTCTCTGGCGCAGATTACATTCATATTGATGTTATGGATGGAAATTTTGTACCGAATATTACTATAGGTCCTTCTGTTATCAAGGCAATTAAGCCATATTCTACAATTCCTTTTGATGTACATTTGATGATAAATGAGCCAGAAAAATTTGTAGATGATTTCATAGAGGCTGGGTCAGATATTATTACTTTCCACTTAGAAGCTACAAAAAATGCTATAAATCTTATAGAATATATAAAGAAAAGAGGTATAAAAGTTGGTGTATCTTTAATGCCACAAACTTCAGAAGAAGAAATTTTGCCGTTTTTACAATATGTTGATTTAGTATTAGTTATGACAGTGCAGCCAGGTTTTGGCGGGCAAGAATTTATGGCCTCCGAGCTTGATAAGATTTCTAAAATAAGAAAAGCAATAGAGGCTCTGCCAGGAAATATTATACTCTCTGCTGACGGTGGAATCAACCTTTCTACTTCAAAATTAGCGATAGAGGCAGGTGCTGATATGTTAGTCTCTGGCAGTTATTTTTTTAAACAAAAAGATTTTAAGAAAGCAATAATGGACTTAAAATAAAAACTATGATAATAAACTTGATCAGCTAAACTAATCAAATTGAATCTATGACAACAAAAAATAAAAAAATAACATCTAAAGACTTAGATGCGGTAAAAGAACATTATCTAGATTATCCATATCCTCTTAGAAATCCTGAGGATGAGAAGACTCGTCTTTTAAGCATACATGGTGAGAATTTAAGAGAATTAAACCATTGGCTTTTTAAAGGAAAGCAAACATTTAATGATGGATTTCGTGTGCTTATAGCTGGTGGTGGAACTGGTGATAGTTCTACTTTTTTGGCTGAGCAGCTTAAAGATAAAAATGCTGAGATTGTCTATCTTGATTTTAGTAAAAACTCTATGGAAATTGCAAAGAAACGTGCAGAAATACGAGGGTTAAAGAATATCACATTTATAAATGATTCAATTTTGAACATTCATAATTTAAAAATAGGAAAATTTGATTATATAAATTGTTCTGGTGTTTTACATCATCTTGCATCTCCTCCTGAAGGTTTAAAAGTTTTGCAAGAATCACTTAAGCCAGAAGGCGGAATGAACGTGATGGTATATGCAAAATATGGTAGAACAGCTATATATCAAATGCAAGATATCATGAAAATGGTAAATGTTGGTGTTACAGATAGAGGCGAAGAAGTAAAAAATGCGAAAGTAATTTTGTCATCTCTTCCTGCAACAAATTGGTATAAAAGATCAGAAGATTTAATATCAGACGTAACAAATTATGGTGATGTTGGTATATATGATCTATTTCTTCATAAACAAGATAGATGTTACTCAATACCGGAGCTCTATGAATTTATCGAAAATGCAGATTTAAATTTTGTTGAATTTTCAGAAATTTTACCAAGACTTAGCATAAGAATTGAAAATTTTATTAAAGACCCTGAGTTATTGCAAAAAATCAAAGCAATGCCTATTAGAAAGCAGCATCAAATTGCGGAGATTATTACAGGGAATATTATTAAACATACTTTCTATACGTCTAATGTAAAAGATTCAATAGCAAGCTTTGATGAGCTAGAAAATGTTCCTTTCTTCTTTGGAATAGGGAATTTTGCAAAACAAATTTGCGATTATATGGATAATAATAATGTACCAATTGGTAATAATGTGAACATGACTATCAATTCAGTTTGGGTGCCAAATGGAATAAATGTTTCACTCAATATATCAGGTGCGGCAAAAGCGATCCTGAAAAACATGCAAGATGAGCCTAATATCAAGACATTTAAGGAGATTTTTGCATTAGTAAGAAAAGAGATTAAAGAAGATCTATCAGATCAAATTCTAATTGAAGAATCCAAGAAACTTCTTCAAGGACTTGTTGATTCTGGTGTGCTTCTATTCCGTCATAAATCTGCACTTGCATAAAACCGATTTCTAGCTGTGATTTCTGTGTTGAAACTTTGTCTCCGTGTCCTCACCT
>CAYPDX010000008.1:19528-24411 GCA_964409695.1 uncultured Rickettsia sp.
ATAAGAATAGGCTGCGGTACTCGACTTTGTTTCGCCTAGAAATCCCTAGCTAGAAATCGGTTTTACCGGTTATATAAAAATCTTAATATGAGGCTTGGTGATTTCTGTGTTGAAACTTTGTCTCCGTGTCCTCACCTATAAGAATAGGCTGCGGTACTCGACTTTGTTTCGCCTAGAAATCCCTAGCTAGAATCAGTTTTAACTTATAATGGCATCATATGGTCATATCTTTTGCGTTCATGGTCATTTTAGTATAGTTATGTATCTTGGACAATATGACAGGTAATGAGACGCAAATTTCTGCCACTGAATTTAAAAAAAACATTTTCTATCTCTTGTAGACGAAGTCAATAAAGATCATGTTTCTTTCGTGATTACCAAGAAAAAATTACCAGTAGCTCAGGTTACTTCACTTGAGATTGAGTTAAATCAGTCTCGTAGAAGTTACTTTGGGTTTATGAAAGGAACTATAACAATTCACGGAGATATAGTTAATTATTCTTCTGAGTTAGATTTGGGTAAACTAGTTTAATTCAGGTATTGCATCACATATTTATTGTTTTGAGTCCTAGGCGAACGCTATAAGATCTAGTTTTCTTGATATTTCTAGTAGGGTCGAATGTATAGTCATTAGACAGTTTTATCGAAAATGAAACGCAATCTACAGTGTAGGTTGTTCCTATACTATCGCTAACTATTTCATAACTTTTTTTAGAAGTATCAAGTCTTAATTCCCCAAAAATGCTCAAGTTTCTATTAATATTATATGAAAGTCTTGTTTCGTTTTGGCTAATTACATTACTATTTAAATCAGCTATTATGGTAGAGAATCTTTCATATTCTTTTAGATTTCTAAGAGCTGTCCATCGGTTGAAAATAGAGAATCCATTATCACTTAGCCATACTGACACTTCATCTCTATGGGGTTTAAAGTTTTTATTGTTTTTTTGGAATCTATAGTAAATTTCAAAATTATCACTATAACTATAGCCAATTTTACCTACGTAATCACTTTTAGAATTACTAGTTGTTTTTTCAGATCTTACAAGTTGTCCTAAGAAGCTACTCATTTGCCATTCATTTCCCATTATATAGTTGTTTAGCCCATAACTAAGCCTTTTCCCATATTCATGATAATCTATTCCTGCATATCTTGAACTGTCAAAAATATTATGTTCTTCTATTTCATTACTAGGGGAATCTATGAGGCTGTATTTTTGTATTTTTGAAGTTTGGTTGCGTCCAGCTACCGCTGAAACTTGAGGTTCAAAAACTATACTTGTATCATTAAGGTTTGTATAAAAGGGCCATCTCATATTAGTTTGAACTTCTGGTATATGTCTTACCATATTTTTATCTCTGAGTTTCGTGTCTTGATAAAATGATTTTTTAACATGGTATATGTCTGATCTATTATAAACACCGAAATCAAAAATCTGCCCATGCTCAAGATAATGATATTTGCTGAGTTTTAGTGCTAAGCTATCACGGGAAATGTTTTTGTTGCTTCCCTCCAAATAATTTGTACCATTATTGTTGAGCTGCAAGTTCCAGCCAGAATCTAACTCATAATCTCTTCGGATTGTGTAGTTTGGAAGAGCATTCGGGTCTGTTCTCCAACTATCAGAAGTTCTGAGGCCTTGATAATGTTGTACATCAACGTGGTTATAGCCATTCTCAACAAATTGATTAGCGTATATTTCTGATTTTATATAGCTACTACAGTCATTATAGTAGTTTTTCAAATATGATTTATCTGAAACTTTTCCTACATTAAAGCCGTATTTAAGATCATTAGAACTAAAATCACCTTTAGTATTAATATTATATCTATGGTATTTAGCATCTTTAATCACTGCATTTTGTGACGACGAAGTGATGATTTTCGAGTGAGTATAGCTTCCATTTATTTGATACTTACCACTTTCTAGTAAATGTCTGAATTCTAGCTCTTGGATAAGTAGTTTTCTATTAAAACGCGGAGCGTATGTTAAATCCATATTATTATGTGGTCTATAATATAAAGGTATTTTTAAAGTACCTCTTTCAAGTTCTGGTTTTAATATTCCAGACCTGGCTTCAGCGTTTGGCATAGGATGAGAAAAATATGGTAAATGAAAGACCCTATATCCAGCTACAGAAAAAGTGGCTTTATGATATTTTATAGTGCCTGTTTTAAGGTCAATCTCAGTTATTTTCGCATTGATCTGCCATATGGGTGCATTTTTGATGCAATATGTACATGGTGTATAGGCTGCATCGTAAATCTCACCTTCAAATTCATTTTTTCGTATAAATTTTTTCGCTGTCATTACATCGCTGGGCTTTATTAGAATATCTACATTCCTAATATCTGCCTTATTTTTATTGCCATCTAAAAACATCGCACTAGCTATTAGTCTTTGTTTATCGCTTTCTATTAATACTTCGCGATTGGCCCAAACTTTTTTATTTTTTATATCGATTAAAGCTCTATCAGTTTTGATATATTGGCCATCAATAATAAGTTCAACATTACCTATAGCTTCAGCAAATCCTTCTTCATAATTATAAATTAAGCGATCAGACTTTAAAAAACTATTTCCATTACCATGAAATAATTGCCCTCCCAGAACCATTCGCGGTATGCTGAGTAGGCTAGCGCATATAATAAATTGTACTAACTTGTTCATTAAGCTTTGTATTTCTTATGATAATATGGCTATAATATAGAAATTGATATACAAGCCAAGACACAAATGAATATAGCCTATGCAACTTCTGAAAGCGAAGTAAAAGAGTTCAAAGTAAGTGAATTATCTCTTCTCATAAAAAAAAGAATAGAAGATGATTTTGGCTATGTGAGGGTTAGAGGAGAGATTTCCGGTCTAAAAGTAGCAAGTTCTGGCCATGGTTATTTTAACTTAAAAGACCAAGATGCAGTGCTTGCTTGTACTTGCTGGCGTCCTGTTTTAGGAAGGGTTAATTTTAAAATTGAAGATGGGCTTGAAGTAATAGTAACGGGGAAGCTTACAACTTATCCGGGCCAGTCAAGATATCAGCTTAATGCTGAAAAAATAGAAGCAGCCGGTAGCGGCGCGCTTATGGAGCTATTAAATAAAAGAAAAGAGCTTCTTTCTCGTGAAGGGCTTTTTGATCAATCGCGAAAGAAACCAATACCTTTTTTCCCGCAAAAAATTGCCATTATAACCTCACCTACTGGAGCAGTTTTGCAGGATATATTACATAGAGTTAGGGATAGATGTCCTGTTCATATTCTTCTATGGCCAGTCGCCGTTCAGGGAGAGAGTTGTGCTTTTGAAGTAAGTAGCGCTATAAATGGTTTTAATAGGATGGACAAGGATCAGAAGCCTGATGTTATTATAGTAGCTCGTGGTGGAGGATCAATTGAAGATCTATGGGGTTTTAATGAAGAAATAGTAGTTAGGGCTACTGCAAATTCTGATATTCCCATAATTTCAGCAATAGGTCATGAGACAGATTTTACATTAATAGATTTTGCAAGTAGTTTAAGAGCTCCAACTCCAACAGCTGCAGCTGAACTTGCGCTACCAGTTATTGAAGATCTTAAGACAAAAATATCTGATTTAGATAGAAGGCATACTGGTATTTTTTCTAATAATCTCTCAATGTTAGATTCGAAATTAGCGTTGCTTTGCAAGTCTCTATCTTCACCAGAAAAATTACTCTTTCCTAAGCAGCAGCAAATAGATGAACTTTCTTTTAAGTTACATGGGAGCTTGCCGAATCATTTGAAGCTTAAGCTTAATTCTTTACAATCTATAAAATTACCACAAAGCGCAGTATTATCTCTAATAATGGCAAGAAATATCCAATGTTCAAATTTATTTGAAAGATCGACGATTTATGTGAATAAAATATTAGATAATGGTTTATCAAAGTTTGATTTACAGTCTAAATTAATAGAGAGCCTAGGCGTTGCGCAGATTCTTCGTAGAGGTTTTGCAATTATTAGAAGCGAAAATAATAAAGTAATAACTTCTATAGAAGAAGCAAAGCATCAACAAAATATTTTAATTGAGATGCATGATGGTAAGCTCAAAATGAAAGTAGAGTAGAATGTTTGAGCTTTTAAAATTAGATAAAACTGAACCAAATTATCAAGATCTGTTCAAGTTCATAGCTATCGTATCTATGATTATAGATCACTATGGTATCTTTATTCATTATGAATCATGGATAAGGTTAATTGGTAGAATTGCCATGCCATTTTTTTGTTTTTTTGCAGGATATAATTATTATAGAGTGAGGAGCGAGAAAAATATTTCTTTCTTTTATAAAATTCCAAGATACAAAAAATTGATGTTTCTAGGAATTATTCTTCAGTTCTATACAATTATTCTTATTCCAGAACTAACTCTTTTAAATATAATTTTATCAATAGTTATAAGCCTGTTTCTTATAGACTTATTTGAGAAGTATAAAATATCTTATGTGTTTTTCCATGCATTATTGATATGTTCTATTCCATTCAGTTATATAATTTATGATTATGGCACTATAGGCACTGGCTTTGTGTTTTTAGGATATCTCGCGCGCGGGCAGCGAGGTATTATATATAAGAACTTTGCAGCTATATGGTCCGTTATTTTACTTGTATCATCTTCTAGAAAATTTTCAGAAATTGAAATTTTGCTATTGGTTTGTATCTGCCTTGCATTTTTTTACATATTTAGTTTTGTAAATTTAGAAAAAAAGCTGCCATTTAGGTCTGTTTTAATAAGTAGATATGCTCTAGAGATATACTCTATTCAATATGTGTTTTTTACTTTAGTCTTTTATATCAACTCTCATTTCTAAATGATTTACTAATAATTCTGTTAAGCAAACTCTCCTATTGGAAAAATTTATGTAATAGTTAT
>CAYPDX010000008.1:24421-29499 GCA_964409695.1 uncultured Rickettsia sp.
GCCGTAGCTCAGCCGGATAGAGCGAGTGATTCCTAATCACTAGGCCGGAGGTTCGAATCCTCTCGGTTCCACCAATTATTATAAAGAGAATTATAATGAAAAATATATTAGTAATATTAATAGCGTTATTGTCATTAACAAGTTGTTTGCCAGCTATTTTTACTGCTGCGTCAGCGACTACTATTGCAACAGCAAAAGATAGAACATTTGGTAATACGGTAGATGATATTACAATCTCTGCTCGTATTAGAAAAGATTTCGTATCTAAGGGATTTAAAAAACTATATACAAAAATAACTGTGGAAGTTGTAGAAAGTAGAGTCTTATTAACTGGTGAAGTAGAATCTGAAGAGGATATTATCTCTGCGGTCGATATAGCATGGTCTGCTTACGGTGTAAAAGAAGTTATAAATGAACTTAAAGTAAGCGAAGAGAGTAATAAATTTGATACTGCGCAATATGCAAAAGATACATGGATAACTGGGCGTATTAAAGCATCTACATTCTTCAAAAGAGATATTAAGTTTGTTAATTATACTGTAGTAACTATGAGAAATATCGTATATCTTTTTGGTATAGCTCGAACAGAAGATGAACTTGGAATGGTAACTGACATTGCATCAAGCGTTGCTGGTGTAGAAAAAGTAGTGAGTTATGTGCGTTTGAAAGAAGAATCAGCTCCTAAGATTGATGACCAGTCTGATATTCTAGAGTCAAAGGATAAGCTAATTGATGATCCAAAATCGTAATTTAATATGCTTAGACACATACCAAATTTTTTGACTGTTTATAGAATTCTATCAGTCCCTGTGATTATTTGCACATTCTATATGGAGGATACAAAATTCTCTCATATTTTGGGCGCGCTTCTTTTCTGGCTTGCAAGTGTCTCAGATTTTTTAGATGGATTCTTAGCGCGAAAATATAATATTCAAAGTAATTTTGGCAAAATATTAGACCCAATAGCGGATAAGATATTAGTCGTAAGTATTGTGCTAACTCTAATGAAATTCGATAGGGTTGATTTATTCCCGTGCATACTTATTATTTCAAGGGAATTTATAATTAGCGGGCTCAGAGAATATTTAGCTGGAATAGTTGAAATTCCAGTCTCAAAGCTTGCGAAAATGAAAACAACAATTCAATTAGTAACATTTTTTATCATAATTTTAGGAACGAAAGGTTCCGGAATAAATGGTGTTGACGAGTTAGGAGCTTTTATGTTGTGGGTTACTGCAATTATTACAGTTTATACAGGGTATTCTTACTTTGTTTCTTCATTCAAATATTTAAAATAAAAGACTCGTCTTCCCGTACTTGATGGGGTTTTGTGAGAAAATGCGGTTACTACATAAGTTCTTTTTGTCCTGTAGCGTATAAAATCACACCAGCTAATATAAAAGCAAAAAACTGGTGAAATAGTGCTGTGGTTAGCGGCACCTGATTTACCAAAGTAGAAATACCAAGATAGATTTGGATGAATAAAGAGCTGAAGATTACTAGTGCTAAGAGATATTGTCGGTTTTTAATTAATCTAATAATCATAAACACAACGAATATAGATAGAATATAGGCGCAGATTCGATGCAAGAATTGTACAATCGCTGGATTATATAGATATTCTGATAGACTAATCTCGAACATTTCATTCGGCAAAAAACTTCCACTCATTAATGGGAATTCATTATATATTTGTCCGGCATTAAGTCCTGCTACAAGCCCTCCAAGAGCTATCTGAAGAATAGCTATAATTAATGTTATAGCATTTTCCATTTTTAAATGATCCAAACGATTGGATATTTTCATTGCTTGCAAAATAAGAATCAAATACATGGTTAGTGCAAAAAGTAAATGTATTGTAAGTCTAAAATGGCTAACATGAGGCGATGACGATAGGCCACTTTTTACCATATACCAGCCCATTATCCCCTGGCATAATCCAAGAATCGAAACAATCATTACGGTTTTTTTTGTGTCTCTATCAAATTTATCAAGATACCAAAAAACTAGAGCGGGAACAAAGAATACTAGAGCCGTAATCCTTCCTGCAAGCCTGTGAATAAATTCAAGCCAGAAAATTTTTTTAAAACCATCAATATTCATTGTATTATTGATAATTTTAAACTCTGGAGATTGTTGGTATTTTCCAAATTCATTTATCCAATCCTGTTCTGAAAGTGGAGGGATAATACCTGTAATAGGTTTCCATTCAACAATAGATAAGCCAGAGTTGGTAAGGCGCGTGGCTCCGCCAATAGAAACCATAATTAGGATCATTACAATTGATGTTACTATCCAGTAAAAAACAATGTTGCTTGGTGGGATTTGTGAATCAGAATTCATTTTAATTGTTTAATTTTATCTTGAGTATATTATCAGGAATCACTTATTTGTATAGTATTACTGAGGAAAAATATGTTTATAGCAATAGTAGCAAGAGCCTTCTCTACAAAAAAACCTACTATATCAGCATTTTTGAAGGCTGCGCAGGGTATGGCTTTGTCAGAAGCTGTTGCAAAGTTTGGAGAATACCAAAAATTGCAAGAACTTGAACAGGCTAAACAAGTTGAAGAGAAAAATAATATAGAGAGTAGAGTGGTTCAAGACACGCATTCATATCATATTGCTAATAACTTGTTTACGACTTTAGAAGATGGGGCTTGTAGTATTTTGGGCGTAGCTTGCTCAGAGGAGAAAGAAGATCTAGAGTAATCTTATTGCAATTTATAGTAAAATAATATAGAGTGCTGCAATAGGGATACCTAATATAGTTTCAGAAATATAATTTGATTGAAGTGAAATAATATGGCAAGAGTTACAGTTGAAGATTGCGTTGGTGAAGGCAAAACAGAGAATAGATTTGAATTAGCTATTTTAGCTTCTCAAAGAGCAAGAGATATTCATTCAGGAGCTGTAATCACAGTGCCTGTAGATAATGATAAAAAAACAGTTATTGCTTTGAAAGAAATTGCTGCTGGCAATATAAAAATTGATGAGCTTAGAGCAAGATTTGTAAATTCACTACATCCACAATCTGCTCTTAACACATTAGATGAAGAGTCTGATATGGTTGATAAAGATTTCGAACAGGAATTTATAGCAGATGAATCAGAATTTGGCCTTACTGAAGATCAAATGAGTGTTGATGAAGATATACTTTCTTTTGAAGATATCGATATCGAGGATGATAAAAAAATCTAATGAGTTTATAGAATGCCTATCCGTAAGCATCTTATTGAAAAAATAAAAGCAAACGGGCAGAATTTTGATTTAAAACTTATCGAAAAAGCTCTAGATTTAGCTTATAAATATCACGGAAAGCAGACTAGAGCTTCCGGAGAACCTTATATAACACACCCAATAGCAGTTGCTGAAATTATAGTGGATATGAATTTAGATTCAGCATCTGTTATTACTGCATTGCTTCATGATACTGTTGAAGATACAGATCTAACTATAGAGCAAGTTGAAGAGGAATTCGGTAAAGATGTAGCAAGTCTTGTAGCTGGTGTAACCAAGCTTACAAGGCTTGAATTTAAGTCTGATCAAATAAAACAAGCAGAGAATTTTCGTAAATTATTGCTTGCAATGAGCGAAGATATAAGAGTTTTGCTTGTTAAACTTGCTGATCGTTTACATAATATGAGGACGATTGATTTCCTGCCTTCTGAAGAAAAAAGACAAAAAATTTCCCTTGAAACAATGGAGATATATGCTCCTCTAGCTGAAAGAATAGGAATGCACCAGTGTAAAACTGAATTGCAGGATATAGCTTTTAGAATCTTATACCCAAATGTTAGAGAATCCATATTATCAAGGCTTAATGAGATTGCAGAAAATGGTTCTGAGTTAATTGAAAAAATTATAATAGAGCTTGGTAATCACTTAAAAGAAGCCTCAATCGATAATAAAATATTTGGCAGGCAGAAAACACCACATTCTATCTGGATGAAGATGAAGCAGAAAAATGTTGGTTTTGATCAATTGTCAGACATAATAGCATTTAGAATTGTAGTTCATACTGTGCAAGATTGTTACAGAGCCCTTGGAGTTATTCATACAAGTTACAAAATGGTGCCAGGTAGTTTTCAGGATTTTATAAGTACGCCAAAAAACAATGGTTATCAATCAATGCATACTGTAGTTATTGGCCCTCTTAAGCAAAGAATTGAAATACAGATAAGAACAGAGGAAATGCATGAAATTGCAGAGCTTGGTGTTGCTGCTCACTGGAAATATAAGCAGCAATATAATGCTCCTGATGGAAAGCAATTTAGGTGGATAAGAGAGTTACTGCACATTCTAGACCAAGCTAAGGATCCAGAAGAATTTATTTCTAACACTAAACTTGCAATGTATTATGATCAGGTTTTTTGTTTTACTCCAAAAGGAAAGCTTATAGCCCTACCTAAGGGCGCGACAGCAGTAGATTTTGCTTATAGTGTTCACTCAAAGGTTGGGTTTCATTGTGCCGGGGTTAAAATTAACGGAAATGTTGAAACTCTCAGAAAAGAACTTAGAAATGGCGATCAAGTAGAGATTATTACAAATAAAACTCAAGTTCCAGACCCAGCTTGGGAAGAGTTCGTGATTACAGGAAGGGCGCGCGCTGAGATAAAGAAATATGTTCGTCAACAAAGAATAGAACAATGCTCAATTTTAGGAAAAGATATGCTAGAAATGGCATTTAAAAATGTTGGGTTAGAGTTAACTAAAGAGCACCTAAAAAAAGCAGAAAATGAGTTCAAAAAAACTTCTGCAGAAGATTTATTCTGTGCAGTTGGGGAGGGGATTATCCCACGAGATGATGTTGTAAAACTTTTTAAACTTCCAGCAACTTCGCTGGTTGAGAAATTATCTATATTCAAGTTTAAAAAGCCAATAAAATCCAATGAAGCTATTTCAATAAAAGGTCTTGTGCCAGGTATGGCAATACATTACGCCGTATGTTGTCATCCAATTCCAGGGGATAATATTGTAGGTGTGATGCATGCGGGGAAGGGAATAACAATACATGTAGATGGTTGTGATTATCTTAAGCATCTAGATAAGAATGATTTTGATACGATACCGCTTAG
>CAYPDX010000008.1:29509-31930 GCA_964409695.1 uncultured Rickettsia sp.
GGATACAGGAAGTGAAAATCAAATATTTATAACAAGAATTATGGTCAAAATTTTAAACACACCAGGCGGTCTTGCAGTTTTGGCGATTGAGCTAGCAAAGGAAAAAAGCAATGTGGCTAATTTTAAAATTTTAAATAGAAATAAAGATTTTTTCGAAGTACTAGTTGATATAGAAGTAAATAGTGTAGAGCATTTGCTTGATGTAATTGAGCATTTGAAGATGAAGCAGGAGATTATTCAGATAGAACGCCACAAATAAACCAAGCTCTGAAATTGAGATTTATAGAAGCGATTATTGCGAGATCTTAAGTGCTCACTTATGAAGTATAAGTTCCGTGCTTTCGACTCTTAAATCGCTTCTATAAACTCAATTTGAGTGCTTGGTAGTTTTTTGTTTTTCCAAGAAATTCCTAGCTTATAAATAGGTTTTTCTAATAAGGCACAGTCATCCCGGCCTTGAGCCTGGATGACGGTGTTTTGGAGAGCGTGCTCATTACAAAAAAGGAATAATATGATTATTGGTGTTGGTTGCGATATAGTAGACTCTCGTAGAATTAAAAAACTATATGAGAAAAACCCAGAAATACTCCTAGCTAGGATTCTATCAACAAAAGAAAAAGCAAGATTTGCTTCATTTGAGGCAAATTCGAAAAAACAAATCTCATATTTAGCAAAGCGATTCGCGTCAAAAGAGGCTTTGTCAAAAGCTTTTGGCCTGGGGCTAGGAAGGGAGTTGTCATTTATAGATATAGTGGTATGTAATGACGAAAACGGCGCTCCATATATAGAATTGCCAGAAGATTTTTCTTATAAAGGATATAAGGATTTAAAAATTGATATATCGATTTCGGATGAGTGGCCTATGGCCGTTGCCTTCGTCATAGTCACCAAGCTCTGAAATTGAGTTTCTAGAAGAAATTTTGCGTAAGTCGCTCTCCTCACGTATGAAGTATACGCTGCGGGAGCTTTGTTACTTGAATTTACTTCTATAAATCTCAATTTGAGAGCTTGGTGTGGTTTTTAGCTGTAATTTCTGCGTCAAAACTTCGCCTGCGATGCTCACTCATAAAGGATGAGCTGCGCTTCTCGGCCTCGTTTTTCCTATAAATTCCTGGCTATAAACCACACTTGCCTCTTTAACTTCCACACGCATATGAAGTATACGCTGCTCTCTTAAAAAGACTAGATCCCGCGCTGAACGCGGGATAACTAGTTATGGGTTTTTCGCTCCATTGTGATGACAGGATAATGAATTATGCTGAAAGCTCATCATGATGAGCACCAGTTGCGTCACCCATAACGTTGACATCTACATGTTGAACATCAGTGCTTTGGTGAGTAGGAGCATCTTTTGCTTCTCCAGTAGTAACTGAATCCAACATAGTTGACACTGCAACAGCATCCGCTATTGTTGCTGTGGCCGCAGCAGCCTTAGCAGCTGCTATATTATCATTATGAGTTTGTAATAGTACTTGGCCAAATGCATCTGGGTGTTTTGAGAGAGCTTTTTTTTGATCAGGAGTTAGGGCTGATTCTTTAATAGCTTTCATAACAGCGGTTTTTACATCTTTATCTGGTATTACATTAAGTGAATTAGAATTTGTTAGGTCTACGGTCGCCGCGCCGGAGGCCTTCGCTGCATCTATAATTAGTTTCGTATTATTTAAAAACATAGTAGCTGATATAATTGGTGCTGATATTGGAGCGCCGGATACTGGAGCCGGCAGCGCAGCCTTAGCTTCTGCGCCTATGGCTGAAATAACAGTAGTAGCATCGCTCTTTGGTGCAAGAGCAAGAGCTATATCGGCTCCAGTTGTAACTAAGCCTTGTGCTGCTTGTAGATTTGGTGATAGTGTCGTAGCTAGCTGCACTTCTGTTATAGCTGTTGTCGTTAGTGTAGTAAGTGTTTGTATCTGGGTAGACGTAAGACTTGCAAGTACTTCCTTGTCTGTTCTGCTTAGTTTACTATTCTGAATCAATGAATCCATCGCAGCTCCTGCCGCGGCGGAGCCAACAGCGATACCAGCATTTAGAAATGGTGCAAGGCATGCAAAGGCTTGCGCGCAGCCAGATGGAGCTTTTGGAACATTTCCAGCTGTTATGGATATAGGAGCTGGATCATCTTTTGGTTTTCCCGACATAATAATATACCTTTTTTATAAATTGAAAATAAATCAGAATTTTATGCTATTTGATTGAAATATATTTGTAAACTACAATTTATAGTTGAAATGAAAAAAAGAGAATTTTTAGTAGAAACTATGCTGATTTTTCAAAAATGGGAAGATATAGATATTTTGTGGTGATAAATTAAGAGAATTATTTAGGCAATATGGACCGTAATAAAATGGAGCGGGTGAAGGGATTCGAACCCTCGACTTCGACCTTGGCAAGGTAGCGCTCTACCCCTGAGCTACACCC
>CAYPDX010000009.1:0-3871 GCA_964409695.1 uncultured Rickettsia sp.
ATTAATGCCTCTATAATCTGCATCAGAATTAATATCAGTGTTATAATTTATATTATGATTGACCTTATGTGCCTTAACATACATTTTCCTTATGATTTCTCTTGCGCCTGGATTTTCAAAAGTCATTGTAGAAATATTATTAACCTCAACAAGACCTTCAGGAGTAGATTCTTTAGATTTAATTGGTATGCCTTTTAACCTGCATCTTAATGCCATATCGGCAGCTCCAATGTCGGAAAGAGCTGCACCAAGGGAATGTCCAGTATAATGGAATTTATAATTAGCAGCCTCCTCACCAAGACTATCAAGCAACATATCATTCAATGCCTGGATACTTTCTACCTTCGGCGGTTGTCTTTCCATCATCAAATAAACATCATTGTATAAATCATGCATACCTTCTTTAGTTGCTCCAAATCTAGTGCCGGCATTTGCAATCACAACTTCTTTTGTTTCATTATTAATAAAAACAGCAGCCCTATATTCATGCTCTTTTGTATCATCAACAAAGTCAGAATACATTATTAATTGAAATCCTGCTGGTAGCCTCTCTGCGGACTCTCTCAGCTCTTCTTCATATTTCTTGTATGAATGACTTGCAAATAACACATCCCTTTGTGCTGTGTTCTGGTATATAGTCCACTCTTGTTGATCCGCTGGAAGTTTTATTTTAATATTAGACTGCTCTACTAAGCGAGAAAGATCTTCCTCAATTTCTCCACGAGCCCTTCTAGTTCTTGACATTTTTTATACCCTTCATTTGACTAATAATTAAAAGCTACCACAAGATTCTTTAAAAGTTAAAGCTTTTCTACATTTAGGCACTTTTTTTAAAACCATATACCAAGTACCAGAACTAATTATTATTTATATTATATCCACCCGGCCCTTTACCAACCTCAGGCTGTGCAGACGTACCTGATGGATCATATCCTCCAGGATTAGATCCTGCAGTAAGTGGGGCAGAGCCTCCGCCACCTGATTTAGACTTATTGGACATTTTTCCTAAGCTAGAAGATTTACCGCTGGCGGCGGCTTTATCACCTACTTTTGATGGTTCAGCTCCCCCACCAGCCTTACCCCCGCCACCAGCTCCTTTAGCACCCATTTTTTTATCACCACCTGGTCTCTTCTTACCACCTTTCAACATTCCACCAGCCATTTTTCCAGCGGATTGCGCAATTTTAGCAGCTGCCTTGACTGCGCCTGAAGCTACAGCCATTCCTGCTTGCGCTGTGTCGTTGGTTGCAGCTCCTACGGTTTTGCTTAAATCCATACTTCCTCCGGTTATATATTGGCCAATTTTCATTGCTTGCGAATTAAATCTTACCAACAAGAAACCACATAATAAAAGCATGAGTAAATTACCTATAGGAGCAAAATTTCCATCCCAGAAAGAACGCAGCATCTTCATATCGAGATTATCATTTGGATTCAAATATGGAAAACTTGGATATCTCTTCCCTGTACATTGATATTGTTCACAGAATTGATATGTTTTCCCCGAATTCGTAATATTGAGATACGAGCCCATTGTAACTTGCTCTCCGGTCGCTGCATCTCTATAGTGCGCCTCAGGTATCAACATTTCTACTTGTTGCTCTAATTTACCACATGCGCTACCAGTTGTACCTGGAGGACAGCCAGTAGAAAAATCTGGCATCCAATAGAAAAGACCTACCGCCCCTCTACCCTCATCACCAGAGACGCTAGAGAGTGCATTTTCTTGAGCCATCGAAAGATAATAGTTTTTACAAACTCTAAAGCCAAGGGTTTGATATATCTGGTGACGAATAAGCAATGACATCAGAGTTAGCCCCGCTATAATGATAATAGGCTGTAAAGCATATGCCACAAGCTCTTTAAGCCAAGTATCAAATATTGTTTTCGTGCTCTCAAACAACATAAAACAGAGAAAAATTGGAGCCAGAGTTATAACTAATCCTAACATTAGAAGACATGTTACCTGAGCAATAGCTGCATATAACATACCCATCAAAATTAGCATTAAAGATCCTATATAAACTCCTATATATAGAATTGACCATCCAAATGTTGTCCAGCTTATTAAAGGTAGTGAAAGTAATTTTATTAAAGTATGCGGAGCTAACATAAAAGCAATAATATTATTAGAACCAGCCCCAGACCCTCCAGCATCACTTATTATTTTCATTAAATACTTAGAGCCCTGCAAAGTATAAACAAAAAGATTATTATAGAAAAAATTCCATGAATCACCTGATATCAACTGAGAAACTATAAGAATTTTTATTACTCTAAATAAAAGATCATGATGGGTCATTTGTATATTACCCATAAGGAAATTTATAGAGTAAAATAATATTGCTAATGTAAGCAATGCAGATACGGTTAACTTATATCCTTTACTAGTAACTACTCCGTTAAACAATACTCTAATAACGCCAGTATTATCGATATCGATAGTACCATTACTATCTACCACTACACCGTTAACCATACCTGCGGGATGAGCACTTGTGCCAAAGAAGAATGTATATACCATATCTGGTATGAAAGCCATTGGATCCCAATCATGCTTAGTTACGCCAGTCTTCACATTAACAATATACTGCCCACTATTATCATTATAATATTTGTCTAGAATCTTATAATATAATTTTCCATTATTATATCTTAGTGCATCTCCGCCAGTATCATCAAATAATAGATTCATTCCACCGGTTGGAATATATGTACTATTGTTATTAAATGGATCAATCAATAAATCATAGTACGGTATTCCCTTGTAGTTACCGTTCATTGGATCACCCAAATGGAACACTTTACCTTGTTGAGGTGTAATGTTATCTTGCTGCGAAAGATTTGGATTATAACCATTAGGTGCTACGAGAACATATAACCCCATACCACCATGCATAAGACATGGAGCATTTAATATATCAGCATCACCATTAGCTTGAGCTGAACAAGAATCATTATTTTGAAAAACGCATTTATCAAAAAATATACAAACTTGCTGCAAACTTGGGGGGTTAGCTGAAGGACCAAGCCACGGGCACCAAGCAGAAAGTTCACCTTTGTTATTTACATTTTTAAGATAGTTCCAGCCTTTAACCGTCATATGGATAGAAGAACCGTTCAAGACAAGCCCACTGTCAATCCAGTCAGCATACTGACTTAAAGGAGCGCCGTGTATCTGATCTGAATTATAATGAGCAGGCACATTTACAACAGGATAACCAAAATCATCTGCATCAATACAAAACGAGTCTGTACAACCGCTAAGTATAAATAACATCATTATTAAAATTGATCTTTTTAAATCTAATCTCACTTCAACTTCCCTTTGTAAATATTAATCATCTTCTTTACCGCCATCTGATGATGGTCCTAAATCTTGAGATTTATCACTTGTTGAATCAGGTGAATCATCTCGACTATTATCAGCTATACCAAAAGTAGGAGGTGGTGCTTTATTATCATCTTGTTTATCAGGCGTACCCATACTTGAAGTCGGTGGTGGTTGATCACTCGGCCCACCTGACAGTCCACCCTCCCCGCCTTTACCTTTACCACCTTTGCCTCGGCTTTTATTTACACCCTCACCAATAGTCCTGTCAGGCGAAGGTCCTCTTTTTGCATAATCTGAAGACACATCCCTCTCTGCTTCTTCTGAATGTTTCTTCGAAGCTATAGTTTTTCCATCCCTAGTAGCTACATGATCATGGGAACTAGTTTCTTTTCCTTTCACATGAGATGGCGTTTTCTGATGTTCTGGTCCAGAATTATTATTATTTGTTATAACTCTACCGCCAGGGCTTACCGTTGTTTCATTACGGCCACCTGTTCCTCTATTGTTATTAATAATTGTTGGGCCACCAGATCCATG
>CAYPDX010000009.1:3971-30820 GCA_964409695.1 uncultured Rickettsia sp.
CGGAATGTCTTTCTATTCCTTTAATGCTCCTATCTGAAACTGGCTCTCTCTTACCCGCCCCTTTAGCAGGAGTAGCTTTTTGTGTTCCTGGTCCAGAATTATTATTATTTGTTATAACTCTACCACCATGGCTTACTGTTGTTTCACTACGGCCACCTGTTCCTCTATTGTTATTAATAATTGTTGGGCCACCAGATCCATGCTCACCAGCTTGTTTTCCAACTGCTTCATACGCAGCTTTCACCGCAGCATCAGCTTGACGACGAGCATCCGCTACCTGACGATTTGCATCGTCAATCATATGCTGCGCTTCTTGTAATGCTTTTCTTTCTTCAGCTGATTGCGGTCCTCTGCGTCCAACGCCTCCTCTCACAATAGTTGTACTTGAACTACTACTTCCTGGTCCAGAGTTATTTGTATTTGTAATCACTCTACCATCAGCACTTACAGACTGATGACTACCAGGGCCGGAATGTCTTTCTATTCCTTTAATGCTCCTATCTGAAACTGGCTCTCTCTTACCTCCTCTAGTAGAAGGTAGTGGTTGTGAAGATGATCTAGAATCATTAGTTGTAGCTGTTAATTTTTTACTTCCAATTTGTGATCCCTTTGATGAGATTTTTGTTGTTTTTGCTAAATTACCTCCTTTATTAGCTCTAGTAGCCTTAGACACACCGCCACCTCCAGCAACAGTTCCAGCTTTCACTTTGGTAGGCTCTATTTTCTTTGCTAATGGTCCTCCTACTTTAGCTTTAACAACTTTACCAGCTTTTCCAGCCACAGCTGACTTAGATGCACCAGCAGTTCCACCTACTGCCTTCTTAGCGGCCGCGGCTTTCGCTGCTAATGGTCCTTTTATTTTAGCTTTAGGAGCGATTTTACCTTTCCCGGCTTTAGCCTTAGTACCTTCTGCACCACCACTTGCTTTCTTACCAACTGATTTTGTATTAAATTTTCCAAGTGATTTTACATGATCAGAAGCATGGCCGCCAGCGCCACCAGCAGCTCCTGACCCGCGTTGTCCGGCACTACCTCCTACCCCCTTAGCGCCACCTTCTTTGTCTTTATCTCCACCTTTACCTTTAGGTGTAATAGCAGATTTTAATTTACCGCCTATTTTTCTTCCCATTGACATAGCTTTATTACCTATGCCTTTTCCAATCGCCCCAGCTGTGCTCATAACGCCTTGCGTCATGCCCTGTGCACCTCCACCAGACACTGCTCCCTGGGCGCCTCCAGCCATAGTTATCTGATCAACTACAGAATTTGATAATTTAACTATTTCTTTTGCTAATTTCATTAGCAAGAAAAATAATGCAGATATTCCTATTAATTGAGCGACTGGTGTTAATAGAGGATAAGGAGCATATGCAGCAACTGTATATACATGTACATCAAAACTTATTCCGAGATCCCAACAGAAATTAATATTCCACCAATTAGGGTCAAAACAAACTGGCTTCAAACCACTCGCAAGCATAGCAGAAGTAACTTGGTCTAAGAATAATACAAAGATTAATACCATTGTTGGCTGTAATACATAACCAAACATAATATTAAGCCAATTATTGAAATATAGTTTCGTTCTTTCAAACAACATCGCAGTACTAAATAAAGGCGCCATTGAAATCATCACACATAGACAAGTAAAAGCCATTAAGTATCCAATAAATACCTCTACTATGGCCTTCATAAAATACGCTATACCAACAATGACTAATGCAGCTGGTATTATGTATCCATAAGGAAAATTTAAAACATATATGCCAAGTATGCTCCATAAGTCGGCACTAGTGTATTTATCTATGATTGGATCAATAAAACCAAAGGGGTTCCCAACAGTAGATGTAGCGGCTGTAACTGTACTCATCAATTCATCGGTAGCATTTAGGAAGAAAGAAAATAAAAACTCGTTAAAAAATGACCAGCTATAAGTTGAGAATAAAGAAGACACAACGAGAACTTTTATTACTCTATTCACCATATCTTGAATAGTCACTTTTGTAGAACCAAGAGCAAATGCTACCCCATAGAAGAATAGGTATAAAGTAAGAGCAACGCTTGCCAATGTTACAAAATTCCCGTCTCTAGTAATTTGCCCATAAAGAATTGAAGAAACATATAATAAATTTTCTTTTAACGGAATTACCAAATCATTATATAAAAAATCCGAGGTTAAATTTGACCCGTTATAAGCCCGAGACATAAAGACAGCCGTGCCAGTAACATCATCATAAGGATCTTGGACCCCTACATATAATTTGCCATCTCCAGCAGCATTAAATTTTGTCACATAATTAAAAGAAGCATCTGCCGGTATACTTCCCTGATCTACAACGCTTCCACTAGAATCTACTATTCTGTACATATATTGGATAGTAGAAATTTTATGCTGAAGAATTTCGCCAGTGCTACTTCCAACTTCGACTGCAAATAAATACCTGCCTCCAACGAATTGCTGAGGAGAGTAATTTGTAAGAAGATTTAAAATATCCGTAGAATTAGTATAGTTTTTCCCCTGATAATTACTTAAAAATTGATTTGAATATGCATTAGCAGAATTATCAGCAAATAACCCACCCATTGTATGTAACGGTTGAAAACCAATGTTACCATCCTGCTGCGCTACAAAATAATAAACATTATTTGTACCAGTACTTAAGAAAGGATTATTAAAATCTTTAACTTGCGTATCGTTGATATTTATTTTTATTCCCACACCGTTCTTATACTGGCAAGGTGGATAAGAATCAGAGATTTGAGCCAACACACCTGTTGGCCCAGTCAGCTGGTCTTCATAATAAGCGTATTCCCAAGGACTCCACCACTTACTACCATCAGGGTTAATTCTATATGATTTATAAGTATATAATTTCCCATAAGGAGGGCCAGTGTCCACAACTGTATAATCTGCTGGTGGACACATTGCTATCCAAACGTTTGTTCCTCCACTCGCCTGAAAGATATCATTACATGCAGATAGAGGTGCCATCGAAGTTGGTGATAAACCACTTGCCAGTGCATCACAAGTTGAATTACCAGACATGTCTCCAAAAACGTTTACACCAGTGTAAACAGCGGATGCGAGAGGTTGATTTCCTGTAAGCGGAGTACAAACTGCTGATCCATTACAAGCGCCTTTTATGCTCCTTGAATAAATAAGCATATTATCTAAAGCTAAAATTCCTGTCCCAGATGTTGTGCTAACCATTGATAAATCAATAGTTCCAGATGTAGATCCGTAATCATCAATAATTCTATTGTTACTTATTGGATCAACAATAGGATAAGTTGTTGTAGTACCAGTTGGAGTATAGCTATAAAACTGACTCTTACTAATCAGCTCCATATTAACTGCATCACCGGCATTTACGGGTATTCCTTGCCTTGTTGAATAATTTATAAGAGCTTTTAGATTTGTTGCGAGAGTTGCCGCGCTATTTGCTGGACTTAATTGAGTCCAGTCAGCTTTATAAGTTGATGAGATAGGATCATATTTAGCAATAAACATTACTGGCGATTGAAATCTAGGATCAAGCTTTACTATCATCAAATATTTTTGAGTTTGTTGATATAGGCCTCCAATCAGAGCTGTTATATTAACTGTTTTTCCTGAGGATACATTCAGCCCTGTATTAACCCAATTTACTGCAGGATTAGGAGTGGATGTCTCTCCTAGCGCAGGAATATATCGAGAAACAGGGACGTTTGTGGTCGCGCTTCCTAAACTCTCCCCACTATATGTCTTACATGAACCACAAGTACACCAATAAGAATCGCAGACTGGAGGTATAATATGGCCCCTAGCATCTGCACCACAATTAAAGCTTGGATCAGCTGGCACATAAGCACTTCCATTATGAGTAGCTACAGTACAACTACCTTTTGTATCGCTACAAGAAACAAGCAAGAAACAAGACATAATAATTACCAGCCAATGCTTGATAATATTTCTGCTTTGATCAAACAATATTCTGTTACTCATTTTTTTATAACTTTATCAACTACATTAATATATTTCTTCGTAAATTTACCAAGTGGTTGATCTTTTACCTGTTTTACCCCATTTAATGGACCGTCATTCATTTTGTCTCCATGACTGTTTTTTCCACCTTTTTCTCCTCCTTTAGTGACTTTATCCCCCTTATCACCCTTGACACCTTTCTCTTCTCCTTTATCTCCATCACCTTTACCACCTCCTTTACCGCCTTTTCCTTTCATTACAGCTTTCTTAATCATTCCTCCAACCATCATTACTGGTTTTGCAGCAACTTTTGCTACTACTACAGCTTTCCCAGCTGCATATTTTACTCCTTGAGCAACTTTATTTCCCGCTTGAGATCCCATTTGTCCAGCAGACGCTCCGCTACCCATGCTATTTGTCAAAGCCGAAGTTATTGCTGGAACCAGTACACCAACATAGGTATAGCTAATAAAAGCGATAATACCCAGTCCAATAATATCGGGCATAGAAATACTCGCAAGTCCAGTACTATGATCTACTCCCCACGCACCAAACCAATAGAAACAAAAAAGATATATGCTTTTAAATTGAGAAGGCATAGATGGGATAAAAGCATATATAGTTGGCACTTTAAATGGAATAGCACACTTAAAACAAACACTATATGAGAGCACATGATCTAAATAATATGCATAAAGCGATGTTAGAATAGCTAAACCTATAAGAGCTACTGTTGGTTCAAGCATATATCTAAAAATACTATTGCACCATTTTTGAAACAAAGACTTTGTCGTTTCAAATAACATAAACACTAAAAAGAATGGCGTTAAACCAAGGAGAAAAGCGACAAGCATCATAGCAAAAATATATGTACAAATAACTTGAAGGGTTGCCGCAAGGAATATAAGTATTGCAATGCACGTGATTAAAAACATTGCGACTCCTGTAATACCGAAAGAAAGCAATGTTAATAACTGAAATACTGTAAGTTTGTTTAACAAAATTTTACTTAAAACATCATCCAAAAATGAAAATGGATCAGACGGAGAGAATCCATCAAAGTTAGCTATCATCTGAGCGGGGAAGCCTAAAATACCAGGTATGATACTTTCTTGCATAAAATCAAAAGTAGTCCCGTTAATTAAGCCAGCGATGATTGTAATCTTTATCATACGATTGAAAACATCTTCTCGATCAATTTCTACTTTTCCTAGTAAAAACATTGCACCAAACATAAATACATAAAGCGTTAGCAATGCTCTTATATATTTAAAAAAGTCAAAACATTTACTCTGATCCACTGCTCCATGACATGTTAAATTTGCAAATATTTGGCTCCCAGCATTATGTAATATTTGAGTCGTACTCTTAATAAGAGGCATTATAACCGTGTTTGTAAACAGCCCAACAGGCTCTCTTGTATTAAACTGAATAGTATATTTACCTGCACTATCCTGATAATCATTCTCATAATTTTTAATTTTTAACCATAAATTTGGTTGGTCACCGGCAATAAATTTATCTGAATCAATATCAAGTGAGATAGTATTATTAGAGTTAAGATCTAAAAATCCAGATTGGTATGGAGCTAAAGTAGAGGATGAATCCACATTAGGATCACGCATAGTAGGTATTATGTAATATTCTATTTTTCCCCTAGCCGTTATCACATCGTCAAAAAACTTACCGTTTGATCTTTTGCATTTTGTATGATTTATATACAAAACATACCCACCGGTATTAAAGGAAGAAGTAGTTCCATAATCCAAATATCTAAATTGAAGCAAATTACTACTTTCCGATGAAATATCTGCCGATGTATAACTTCCAGTATAGATTTTCTGCCCGCCTGGAGCGAGAACACCGCCAGTTGTTGAGGTTGCCGTCGCATAAGCTAAAGTATTAGATGCTGCTATAGTAATGTTATTTGAACTCTCTGCAGATATTGGAGTTAATGGAGTGAAATTTGACCCTAAAGTTGTTTTATTTGTAGGGGCTTTTACGGAAACAGAAGGTGAAATATCACCTTTACTTACATAATCTGCATCAAGCCTTGCAACAAGCCCATTACCGTTCGCAAGCCAAAAATAGTATTTATTTACAATAGCCCGCATACCAGCAGGGCCCATTTTTGTGCTTGTAGTTGCTCCTGTATAATTAGGGTTATAAGTACTACAAGTTGGCGCAGCCCCTGGGCCAGTATTATAATTTGGACTATAATAATGATAGTAATTAGAAAAATTTGCTGATGTAATTTTAGCGGTTCCACTTGCACCGGGATTTGGGAAAACATTACCTGGTATAGCTGGATTATAAGCTTCCGGTGGGCTCAGCAACGGGCTGCTAACTGAAACATAGGACGGCCCCCACGTGACTACATTTGCTGTTATATATGCATTTATACTAGCTGGATCAGTAGATGGTAGCGCTTTTATCCCCGTCCAACCACACCCATCATGATATACATCGGTGCCAAATTTCAAATAACCTCGCACAGCATTAACATCTAAGGGTTCCATCCCACAACCTTCATGTTCATCACAATGACCACCTGTATTGCCATCCCAGTTCCAGTGACAAGCAGAGTCATCCCAATAACCGCAACTATTATAACAACCAGCCGGATAGTTAACCGTTGCTGGTTCGTTACAAGCATTTATATACTTATAACCACCTGCAAAAGGTGAAACTCTACCACAAATAGGGTCTGCTGGATTTACACCTGGTGAACAATCTGCTGGAGTGGTTTTGTTATTTGTAAAAGCATCAGGCATCTGTACCTTTGATATTGTCGTAAGGTTTGTTGAATCATACGCAGGGCCTACATATACCTGTATTTGATCACCAATAAATACTTCTGCAACATTCCTCCACTCCCTAGTATTAGCAGGAAATCTAAGAGCTAAAGTTTGCTGATCTTCAATTCTTGGTATTGGAATATTTTGATATGGAACGCCTGTTCCCACTGTATCTGGGGGTTTTAAACCTGTCTGTACATCATAATAAGGAAGATAAGATTTACATAAACTAACACTTCCGGTTACAGTTAAAGAAATTGATCTAGAAACAGATGGATTACCTACGCTCCCTGCATTAACCCATTTACCCCACCCAGACGGATCCGAACAAGTACATACAGTCAAATTCTGAGCAGTACATTGGTTTATACAAGATTGTATACTAGATCCATCTCCAGCGTAAGTAGAATAATTACTCGAATTTATAGTAACGGTCTCATAGTTACCATTCGCATTCAAATCAAATGACTTAGAAGCAACAATTGCTGTACCTGTTAACGCGCCTGATCTTGAATCTATAGCATAGCGCAACCAGCACATACTGTTCATATTATGATATCCATTTGCTATCATCATGACTACAGACAGACAAATCATAATAATAATGATAGGTATAATGAGTTTACCTATAGCTCTTAGCTTAGCTTTAGTGGATCCTTTTCCTCCTGGTTCTTCCTCGCTCATATTATATCAAACCGTACTATCATTTTGCTCTTATATTTTTAAAAAATTATTTCACTAACAATTATACAATATTTACACAATCTATTTTCCACCGCCACCGCCGCCGCCACCGCCGCCACCCTTACCACCAGCTCCTTTAGCTGGAGACTTCTTACCGCTATCTTTTTTTCCATCTTTTTTGTCGTCTTTCTTGTCATCTTTTTTGTCGTCTTTCTTGTCATCTCCACCACCTTTACCAGCAGATGATTTCAATTTCTCGAGTATTTTCTGCGCAGCATCTAAAGCAGCCGTTGGTTTCATTGCAATATCCTTTAGACTAACTCCACCACTTAAATCTGCAGTAATAGCATACATTTGATCTAACAAATATTTCATAAAGAAACACATAACTAGCCCGGTCCACATACTTCCTTGTAAATCCCACACATCCGAAAGTTGAACTATGTTTAGGAATAAGAAACTGTTTGTTTCCCATCCCGTAGGATATTCAAAGAACTTGTATAATTTAAACCCCATACTATTTCTACAAGCTTCAGCAGCGCCTACAAGTGGATTCATCAAAGAAGAGCCCCCATCTGGAACTAATAATTGATAAATATATTTTATCCTACCAAGTCCATCTGGATGTGAATATTGCGCAAAAGCACAAGAATCAAACATAAATGAATCTATTAAACAAATTATAAATGCACCAAAACCCATTATTAAGATTGGTTGCACAGCCGTAGATAAACATAGATTCATCCATGCACTAAAATAACCTTTTGTCCTTTCAAATAAAGACATTGGCACAAATATCGGAGCAACATAACCTAGTATAAATAGAAGAACTATAGAAACAAGAAAACTCATAAATACACTATAAACCAACCCAGCAATTATCATCATTACTACGGCTAGCACAATAAAAATTAGAATTCCGCCACCTAATAAAAAAGCCATGCATGCAGCAATATACGGCACACCTTTTGTAGTGGCTATATTTTCACCAGATTTGGAGGAGTCAATAACACTGATCATATAATCTTGAGAAAAAGTAGCGCCTCCAGGAGAAATAGTTGGAGTTGAAGTAAGCGGAGAATAGACTAAGGTACTGTCAGATGGCAGACCATTAAGCCAAAATAATTTTACATTTCCAAGATATACATTTAGTCTACAGTCCAAAGAATCCCATAAGGCGTAATAATTATATTGGGGTGGATATGTTGACGGCGCGCCAACAGGAAAATAACATAGACCATTAGATGATGAATTTTCAAATATATATGTAGACATAGTATTCGTAAAATTTACTAGCAAGGGCAGAACCAAACTCGTAATTCCGTTTGTATTCCCCGATTTACCAGAGAACCAATCATAAAAATTTAGTCCAACAGAAAAATACATAACTAGCACAACCTTAATCACAGCTACAAAGATCTCCTGAGGGGTCATTTCGCTTGGATTTAAGGCCATTTTTATTCCAAAAAACATAATGTACAATGAGACAGTAGCAACTACTGTCTTTTTCATAGCACTATAAAATTGAGAAAAAGGCGTAACTGACGTTTGCTCATTTGATGTACTAAAAGCCGTAATAGTTGTTTGATTACATGAAGCAGGATTCAGAAAAATCGTTTCAAGAGAATCATATACACATTGGATTGCCGCCCCAAAAAAATTATAATGAGACATACTTGGATTGTCATTATAACCTAATAAGTTACAAGCTTTAGATACATGAGAACAATCTGCCATATCTAAATCTGCAAGAGATGCCATTGGGTTATCTTGAGCAGGTAATTGCCTGCAGACAATAGGCGCATTACCATATACCGACGGCATTGTTAAGCATATATTACTTCCAATTTGTCCAACAGTTAATTTAATAGATGATATAGTGGGGTCATTTAAAATATCTGGATTTGTAGTAAGAGAGCCAAGAAGAACTGTTGTTGTCCCATTTGAAGATTGTATAGTTGTCATCTGACTATTAGTTGAATCAGCCCGCAACGAAGAATCTGTTGTTTGATTTTTTACACATATTGTAATTGAAGTAGTATCTGGATCAGTACAACCATTTGAATAAGTTAGCCCGCAATTTTGAATATCGATTAAGCCTGTTATAAAACCCAATATTGAATTTAGCTGTAAATCAGTGGATTGAGCTGTTGAAAAGTAACTGCCACCTAATTCACTACATGTCGAGCCGAAGTTTGCACTTGCACTACCACCTGATAGCAATATAAAAAGTAGCATGACGACCCTAAACATTTTCCTACTAATCAATTGTAAAATAATCATTTTTTTAATGAACTCATAACTGAATCACCACCGCCGCCTTTTCCTCCGCCCTTCTCCCCGCCTTTACCAGCGCCGCCCTTCTCCCCGCCTTTACCAGCGCCGCCTCGAGAACCACCTTTACCACCATCACCCTTCCCACCTTCCTTATCACCCCCTTTTTTATCACCATCTTTTCCTCCTGCCTTTCCACCACCTTTAGGCATTTTTGAAACCCCCTTCTCCACAGCGCTGGTAATTGCTGTCTGTATTGCCCCAGGAGTCATATTACCCATTGGCGAGAAGTCCGCACCAGATATTCCTACAATAAATGTAGATATATCATTCATTAGATTCTTAAGTACTGAAAGTAGGATATAACACATGATTAGGTTTTTAATAATATTTACCAATTCTTCCCAAAACATTTTTGGACTCTGTGTAAACAAACCATTAGTCCATTTAAGTTTTGGAGAATTCTTACCTTTTAAATTCCCGCCTTCAGTTGTTGGAGCCGCTGCAGCTATTTTTCCAGCATCATCTTGAGATATTGTAACTTTAGGATTTATTTTTATCCCGCCTTCAGCTTGTCCAAGCGCTGATATGCCAGGATTATCAACTGACCCAACCATAGACCTGACAGGATTATTAAGGAAATACCCCAAACTCATTGTACAAGTATCTATATCCATGGCACTTGTATAATCAGATTCATCCAAACTTATAAAAAAATCTCGGAATATAGCTCTAGAACCGTCCCGAGCTTCATATGTTACATCTACTGAATTAAAGTAACATGTACCGTAGAATGCTCTATCATATACTGCAAACATTATACTCATAAATGCTAATGCAATCGCTGGTTGCAGAACTACTCCAAGCAGCGTTTTCCACCATTTATCAAAATACTCTTTAGTTCTTTCAAATAATAGAAGAGGCACAAATATTGGAGCGAGCATTCCAACAATAACTATTATAATCATTCCACTAACAAAGAGACAAATAGAATATGCTACAAAAGATAATATCATTATTGGGTAAGAAAGAGCCATCATAACGAGAGGTATATCTCCTAAAATCACTCCCGGCATAGCTAAAAATATATATGGGGGTATTTGATGATTTACAGGATCATTTGTTACATCATTAAGCAACAGCTCAACAAGTCCACTGTATCCGATATAGAATGAGAGCCTGCAGTCGATTTGATCCCACAAAGACATATTTTGATCATACAAAGAATCAGAATATAGACTTTCAGGGAATTGGCACAAACCATTTATCTGCGAAGTTCCATTCATCATCCAGCTTGCAAGTTCAGTAATCCCATTGAGCATCAAGGGCATTAAGAATCGACTTATACCATCAAATCTTGGACCCCCATCATGGTGCATATTAAGCCCGACTGAAAAATAAGTCACAAATATGATTTTTACCACAGCATTTATCATATCCTTGTTCTTAATTTTTTCTGGAGAAAGCGCAAACTTACCTCCAAGTATAGCTAAATAAATTATAAGAATAGCAGTAACAGCAAGTTGCATATTTGTCTGAAAACGGTAAATTACATTATTGTGACTATTTGAGCTTAATGCATCTGCAAGAGCCTCCCCAGGACTGCTTCCAGTAGTAGTCATAACAGTACCTGTTGGAGTAGAAAAAAGTGTTCCATCAACTAAGGTTAATGCAGCTTGCCTAACACAAGAAACTATTTTTGATGATATTGGAAATGACGTTTTAGACTGGGATTCTGCAACTTTTGAACAATCATTTTGATCAATCATTGCGTATGGGTATGGCTCTTTGATATATTTACACCCAAGAGGCATCATAGAACCCGCAACTGTAAGTATATTAACACAAATCTGGTCTTGATTTACCGCAACATCGTAACCAAAAAATAAAACTGGAAGTACAGTAGGAACTCCCATCATTATTGATGGATTTGCAAAGGCAGCAAAGGCAGCGCCATAAGCCAAAACCAAATCACCTGTCCATTGTAAACTTGTAGGACCAGATGTATAATTATTCATATACGTACTTGGATCTGGCATGGGGCTTTTACCAGTAAACATTGAGTCGAACATTGCGACTGTATTTTGAGCAATCAACTTGAGATTACTACAAAAAGAAAAGCTAATTTTAGGATTGTTATAATCTGCTTTATTTGCTGACAGACAGTTACCTGGATGTAATTTTTCATGATGAATTTTAAGCCTCATTAAGGCTCCCGTACTCATTCCAGCGGTAAGTAGCGAAGTAAAGAACATGTTAAAAACAGGCTGATCTATACAGGAATATGGCAAACCATACTCCAACGCATCAGCTCCAAAACCACTTTCGCAGCTTAAATACCGAGCTATATTTACATCGGAACTATCATCTGCCTTTGCCTGGTTTAATGTAAGACAGCTTAATATTACAATGCAAATGTAAAACTTTAATTTTTTGCATAAAAACGAAGCTTTATTTAGCATTGCTTTACTTCAACCTGCTAGCTTCTTCATAAAAGTGAGGCAGCCATTTCTCTGGATCATCCCCATGCTCTGCTCTCAAACGATTAAGTAATAGAACTGTTTCCGTCCTCCCAGATAAAACATTTATAATATTAGTCATTCCAGATAGATTTACCCTAGCTACCACAGAACTAATACCTTGTTTTACAACAAAATACCTAGTTGATGGGTCTGTAGTTTTTATTATTTCAAATTCTCTCTGACTCAGCATAAAACCGGTTCTATAAACATCTGTTGCCTTTAAATTTGGCAGAAATATCTGCGTTGCCGTCTGCTGAATCAATGTATCACTAATCCTGCTTTTAACAGCATCTTCAACACTTTGAGTCGCAAAAATTACAAAAGTATTTAGCTTTCTAAGAACCTTCAGCCAATCTTTAATTTTAGGAGCAAATACTGGATTATCAATAAGAGCCCAAGCTTCATCAAGAACTATCATAGTAGGGCTTCCGTCTAATGATAGATTTATCCTATGGAATACATAAAGTAATACTGGGGAAAGAGTTGTAGGATCTTTTAATAATTCCGCCATTTCAAATCCAAATACCCTGGCCTTAGTTAGATCAATGTTATCTACATCGTTATCAAAAATCTTCGCATGAGAGCCTTTCCCATTCCACATTGCTATTCTCCCAGCTAAAGTTCCAGGACCATCCATACCTAAAAATGGAACAATATTTGAGAGTTTCCTATCTTTTTGATCAAGTTTAAAATTACCATCAATTGCTTGGGTAATTAACTTAATATCTTCTGCTGACAAAGACTCGCCATTTCCTGTTACAAGAATTTTCAACCATTCAAGTAAAAATGTTCTATTTTCACCAGTATCAGCCATCTGTAATGGATTAAAGTTACACTGTTGACCTGGATTAATAACAGTATATACACCACCAAGGGCTCTTATAAATATTTCAGCACCTCTATCTTTATCAAAGAAATACATTCTACATTTATATTTTTGTGCTTGAGCGCATAAAAAATTCATTAATACAGTTTTACCAGCACCAGTAGGACCTATGATTAATGAATGGCCTACATCTCTAACATGAAAATTAAAGAAATATGGAGTTCCAGACGTTGTCTCAAGTACAGTTACAAATTCACCCCAATGATTCCCTGATATCTTTCCGAGAGGATAGTTATGCATAGATGCAAAACCAGCAAGATTTAAAGTATTAATCGTGGCTTTTCTAACCAAAAATTTACTATTACCAGGCAACTGCCCCCAGTATGATGGCTCCAAATTCACTTTTTCTCTAACGGCTTGCATTCCGCAATTTGCTAGCTCCACAGCGGCAATAGAAAGGATATTTTCTAACTCCTTCACACCATCAGCAATACATAACATTGTCATGTGATGTTCACCAAAACCAATCTCTCCGCTCATCGCCATATCAAGGGCTTGGTTTATTTCATCTATTTGCGATACTGCTTTATCACCTGCTTGAATCATCCTATTTTGTTGCAGCTGCATCGCCCCTAGAGCGACAGTTCTATTTGCAAAACTAAAACTCTGGGAAATTACAAATTCAAATGGTAATTCGAGAAAAGCATCAAAAACTCCAGCATTTGTAAAAGGACCATACTCACCAATACTAACCAAACCTGCGTATCTACTTCCTCTTGGTCCTCTTGCTTCAATAGACCTAGACCCAAAAAATAATCTATGAGTTGCAATATACTGATCAATATTGCCTTTTGGAGCAAGCATTGGGACTGATTGTCCACAATTTACTAATGACGCCAAAAATTCTATAATTTCGCAGCGAACTCTTCCATCTGTTTCAATTACGGAGAGTTGGTTTGCATCGTAATCTCTAAAAGTATTTATAACACGAGAGGACATTTCTCCGATGTTTTCACACATCTCTCTCATGTCCGACTCCCATTCCCTTTTATCAGAACCCTGTTTTAATTTACGAATCATATGTTCAAGCATAGCCATACCGGCAGTATCAAACTTATATATAATACTAATATATAGCTCGTTAAAATATGACTCCATCGTTGCATATTTCTTTTTCCATTCATTACTTAGATAGGTTACAAAATCACCTGGTATTTTGACAGTCGGATCAAATGAGTAATCAGAATTTGTGAAATCCAGAGGCTTTTTTTTTCTTATTGTATGAAAAAAGAGAGTTATATTACCAGAGGCAAGATTTTTGAATAACAAATTACGCATATTTTTACGTATATCCAAATCTTCATCATCTGCAGTTTCAAAAGAGAAACCAGATATTTTTATTACTTGCAGAAGCTCATTACTTTTCGTAAGAATAGTGTTTTTATCCCAGTGGCAAAGATAAGGTATAAAATGCGATGCTTGCATCTCTTTTAGTGCATACCCTTCTTTTGATGCTTTAGTTTTAAAGATTTTCATTATTTACTTCTAAGCCTCATACGAATTGGCACCATAGTAACCCTTAGTTTGACATTGGTTACATTCGCTTAATTTAATTATATATAACTCCATAAACCTAGGCTCTCTAAAAGAAAAAATATACCCAATAATATGGATAAAAATTAGCAAGAAAATAAATTTTAAATTCGTAAACATTACGTATAACATCATACATAACATGACGTTTATCATTGCAAATTTCATGTTTACTCCCATGAGCAAAGTAGGTCTTGTTAAACCTACAAACAGCGGATCATTTTCCATTTTAACCTCATACTAAAAACACTAAACTAAGCACAAATACTATAAACTAGCAGATGAGTGCTGCAGCCATGAGCATATTAACCTTAAGACCTGCTGCATGATACATATTAAATGAAAAACCAGCATCTAATCAAACTAATAATTGAAGCCAACTTCTCTATTACTGTAATTACATTTACATTGTGGTTATATTGCTTTGCTTTGAATGATATTTGAAATAATTTGCTATTTATGGATATATCACCAAATTCATTTTGATAAAAAATTCACACATAACGTAATTAATGCGTGTGCTCGCTTTTAGACACACCTTTACCTTTAACTTGAGGCGTAGGATAGGGTGTTACCGAATTTTTGCCAGAAGTTCGATCAGCCTTTCCAACAGTTTTTTGCAGCTTTTTCACTTCTTTCCTCAACTTAACATTTTCTGCCACTATCTTTTTTGTTTCTTCTTTAGCTTTTTTTAAATCTCTTGCTGGCTTGTTTTTTTTATATTCATCAAATTTCTTTTTGCAATAATTAACGATTTTATCACGGCCTGCGGCCAAGACATTACCAACGGCCATAGAAACAGCTACAAGAAAGCCTTTTCTAGGTTTTTTGTGATTATTTACCATATTTTTATAAGCTTTCTTCTGCGTCGCAGTAGGCTTCTTGTGCTCAACAGACTTTGATGCTTTTATAGGAGATTCCTTTGACTGAGCTGGTTTAGCAACTTCTTCAGCCGTTTTGACAGACTCACCTAGCTTTTTTCTGTATTCAGCAGTCTGATTAAGTTTAGCCTCATGCTCAGCCCTCTTCGTCTCACGAAGTTTTTGAATAGCTTTCACCTGCATCGCAGAGGGAGCCTTGTGCATGCTAGCATTTGATGCTTTTATACGAGCCGCCTTTGCAGCAGCTTCCCTTGCTTTGATAATAGCCATCCCCTCTCTATTATGCTTAACTAACTCCTCGGTTGTCATCTCTGCAATAGGCTTGCTACCAGTTAAGCTCTTTACTCTATCATACATTTCATTAGTTTTTCTTGTTTTGGCTCTCTCAAGATCTCTTTGTAATTGAGCATTTCTTTTTGCTTGCTCTTCTAATGACTCAGTCATAATTTACCAAAATTTTATAATTAACCAAGAGTATGTAGAAGCCACAGAAGTTACAAGAAAATATATATAATCTGCCTTTCAACTAATTAATCTGTAGCATTAAAGACGCATATAACAGAGATGGAGAATAGATATCGAGAGAAGTTTTGACGACGAAAGCACAGAACGTTAAAAGACAGTAAAACTTATTTATAGCTAGGGATTTATAGGAAAAACAAAGTTGAGAAGCGCAGCGCATCCTTTATGCGTGAGCATCGCAGACGAAGTTTTGACGACGAAACCACAGCTAGAAATAAGTTTTACATGTGGTGACCGCCGTTTATGGAGATAGTCTCCCCCGTAATAAATCCCGCATCATCGGATGATAGAAAAATTACAGCTCTTGCTATTTCTTTTGGCTCGCCTAATCTTTTCACTGGAATTTGAGCTATTATTTTATCTAGCACTTCTGGCGAAACTTTTGCTACCATTTCTGTCGCTATATAACCTGGGGCTACTACATTCACCGTTATATTTTTACTTGCTGTTTCCCTTGCTAAAGCTTTACTAAATCCTATTATTCCTGCTTTTGCCGCCGAATAATTTGTTTGACCTATCTGCCCAGCTAGCGCATTTATTGAGCTAATATTTATTATTCTACCAAATCCATTTTCTCTCATTTGATTTATCACTGCGTGACACATATTAAAACAAGAAGTAAGATTTGTATCAATTACAATATTCCAATCTTCAGCTTTCATTTTTTGCATCATAGAATCTCTTGTAATCCCGGCATTATTTACAAGAACTTCTACATTTGCTCCAAATTCTTTCTCAATTTCTTGTACTGAACTTATACATTTATCATAATTACCTACGTCCCATTTTTTTACATAGATTCCTGTTTCATTATGGAATGCTTGGGCTGTATCATCATTAACATTATAGCTTGCAATAACTTTATACCCAGCACCTTTCAGCGCTATAGAGATTGCTGCACCTATTCCTCTCGTACCACCAGTTACTATTGCAAGTCTTGTCATTGGTTCCTCATTATTAAAATCCTTTGATAAGATCATCTATGGCTTTAAGCCTCTGCAAAATTCCTTTCAGATCTTCTAATTTAAGCATACATGGCCCATCGCTTGGAGCATTATCAGGATCTTGATGAACCTCAGCAAAAATACCAGCTATCCTTGTAGTTAAAGCAGCCCTTGCTAAAGTTTCAACGAACCTTCTTTCGCCACCACTTTTACCACCTAATCTGCTTGGTTGCTGGACAGAATGAGTTGCATCAAAAACTACTGGAAATCCTGTTTCAGCCATAATTGGAAGACCGCGCATATCCGAGATTAAAGTATTATACCCAAAGCTAGTTCCTCTATCGCAAAGCATTATATCTTTTGCACCAAATGAGGTTAACTTGGCCGCAACATTTTTCATATCCCATGGAGCCAGAAATTGTCCTTTTTTAACTTGTACAGCCCTACCTGTTTTTGCCGCAGCCTCTAACAAGTCTGTTTGTCTACATAGGAATGCAGGGATTTGAAGAATATCTGCCACCTCTGCAACTTGCGCGCACTGATCTTCTTTATGAACATCTGTAATAACATCGCAACCAAAAGTTTTTTTTACTTCCTCAAAAACCCTAAGAGAAGCCTCTAAACCAATACCACGAGCGCTTGAAGCGGATGTTCTATTCGCTTTATCAAAAGATGATTTATAAACTAGTGGAATTTTAAGTTCACTAGTTATTTTTATCAGATTTTCTGCCATAAACATAGCATGATCTCTTGTTTCCATTTGACATGGCCCAGCTATCAAAACAAATGGTAAATCATTTGATATTTTGATTTTTTCTAAGTTGATTACATGCATATTACATTCCTATTTTTAAACATATTTCTACGATTATTTCTATTGTTTGGCAAGTTCATTTTCAATATTGAATAATTCATTTTTTGATAATTTATGGCGAGATTTAAACAAAATTTTAGCATCAAAATTATTAACATTCAGAATTATTTCAACGTTTGTTTCTTTTTGATCAAATTTCTGAGAAGCTTCTAAAACGCCAACAATGGCCTCTAATTTTTCATAATTTGCAACTTTGAGCTTTAAGCTTGATGGAATATTATTAAAATACTCTTTGCAATCTATGAGCTTTGAAACGGTTAGCCTAATACTACCTTCATCTCTGAATGCCTCACATTCAATAATTACACTTGTTTTAGGAGCAATTAAATGTGCATAATCTTTTAAAATATTTTCACTAAAAATAGTAACTTCTATATTTCCAGTCGGATCAGAAAGTAACAAAGTTATAAACCTTCCTCTAGCTGACATTCGTGCATCTTTCCGTAGGATAACTCCTGCTATTTTTACTAGACTACTCCCGTTCGGAAGTGCTTCAAACACATACTTTACAGATTTAATGTCACATTCAGAAAAAGCCTCAGCATACTCAGTTAGAGGATGATATGACAAAAACAAACCTAGAACTTCAAGCTCTAAATTAGCTTTTGTTACTAAATCATAATCCTCATAAACACCTATAATATCATCTGTTTTTTTGACATTGCCAAATAAACTAAATTGCTGAGTTGATTTATCTTGCATAAAGCGTGTAGAATGAGCGAGTAACTTCTGGACTGCTTCTAGTAAGGACCTGCGATTAGAAACGACAGAATCAAAACAACCAGCTTTTATTGCGCTCTCTAAGCTTCTTTTTGTAAGAAGTTTACCAGATAATCTTTCTACAAAATCTGTTACAGTTTTAAATTCCCCGAACTTTTCTCTGTTTCTTGCTACTTCATCCCCGAAAGCTATTGTTACATTTTTAATTGCCCCAAGACCATAGATAATTTTCTTTACGCCATCTTCTTCCGTTATAGCAAACAAGCCGTATGATTTATTCACGTCAGGGGATATAATTTCTATTCCAAGTTTTCCAGCTTCTTCTTTAAATACATTTATTTTATCCTGATCACCAATATCAAGATTCAAACAAGCAACAAGAAATTCAACTGGATAATTTGCTTTTAAATAAGCAGTTTGGTATGAAATAACTGCATAGCTTGCAGCGTGAGCTCTGTTAAAACCATAGCCAGCGAATTTTGCAACCGAAGCAAAAATATCCTTCGCTTGAATTTTTGAAATACCGTTTTTCTCAGCACCAATTGTAAATAATTTTTCCTGAGATGCCATTTCGGCTTTGATTTTTTTCCCCATTGCCCTTCTAAGTAAATCAGCAGCTCCAAGAGAATACCCAGCGAGAACTTTTGCTATTTCTAGAACTTGCTCTTGATATACTATCACCCCATGAGTTTCTACTAACAAAGGCTGAAGCATAGGATGTAGATAATCTGGTTTTTGCCTTCCGTGCTTACAGGCTATATATGCTGGTATATTATCCATAGGACCAGGCCTATATAAAGCACCAAGAGCCATTAAATCTTCAATACAATCGGGCTTTAATTTTCTCAAGGTATCTTTCATACCAACACTTTCAAACTGGAATACTCCAACAGAAGTTCCTTTTGAAAGCATCTCATAAGTTTTTAGATCATCAAACTTCATTGTTGGAAGATCTATATCAACACCAGAATTTTTTATCAACTCAAGGCATTTTGAAATAACGGTAAGTGTTTGCAAACCCAAAAAATCAAACTTAACAAGCCCGGCTGATTCAGCATATTTCATTGAATATTGGATGATAGACATATCACCAGCTTGGTCTTTATATAATGGGACCATTTCAAGTAATTTAGAACCTGAAATTACAATACCAGCAGCATGAACAGAACAATGCCTATTTAGCCCTTCTAACACTAAAGAAGTATCAAGGACTTGCTTAATCAACTCATTATCAGCATTAAAATTATACAAGCCCTTCCCTGAATAGGCCTGTTTTAACTCAGCAACATCAGATAATGCCTGCTCCAAAGTAACTGGATTCACAGCATTAAATGGTACAAGCTCTGTTAAATATTCAGCAATTTCATAACGAAGTCCAAGAACCCTTGAAACATCTTTAATTACAGCTTTTGCCTGAAGTTTTCCGAAAGTAATAATCTGAGCTACCCTCTCATCTCCGTATTTCTGCCTTACATAATTAATAACCTCTTCTCGTCTTTCTTGACAAAAATCAATATCAAAGTCAGGCATTGAGATTCTTTCGGGGTTTAAGAATCTTTCAAAAAGTAATCCAAATCTAATCGGATCTAAATCCGTAATAAGAAGACTCCAGGCAATAATAGAACCCGCTCCAGACCCGCGCCCAGGCCCAACATTTATAGCATTTGCCTTGCTCCATTTAATAAAATCTGAAACTATTAAAAAATAACCGGCAAATTTCATTTTCAAGACAATACTTAGCTCATATTCAAGCCTTTCGAAATATTCCTTGGTAATTTCCTCTTTTTTATCTGATATATTTTCTATATTAAATTTAATGGCTAATCTTGCGTTTAACCCATCTGTTGCGAGCTGACGTAAATATTCTTCTTCAGTAACACCGCTGGAAAAGCTTGGTAACATTGGCTCATGTTCTTCGGCCCTTACACTGCATCTCTCTGCTATATAAGCAGCATTTTCAATGGCTGAGGGTATATCGCTAAAAAGCTCTATCATTTCGTCGGTAGATTTAAAATAGGCCTGGTTACTTGCAAATTTTCTATTTGGATTATCTTTTGTAACTCCAGCGGCTATGCAAAGAAGCACATCATGTGCATCATGCATTTTTCCATCTTCGAACAGGACTTTATTTGTAGCTACTACTGCAATATCCAGATCACAAGCAAGTTTCAAATATTGAGCTTCTACAGCAATTTCTGCCTGTTCTGAGTGCCTAAAAATTTCAAAATAAAATCTATCACCAAATATAGACAGGAACTTCTTGGAAAGTTCAGTCGCAGATCCAATATTATTTTTACTTATCTCTCTTCCAATAGGACCATCAACATACCCTGATAAAATTATCAAACCCTCAGAACAATTTTCTAAGTCTTGCCAGCGAATATGTTCACAAAACTTCCTATTATTTTGCAAATAAGGGAAGCTCCCGAGTTTCAGTAAATTTTTATATCCAGCTTCATTCTGTGCAATAATTAAAATTTCAGCAAACTCTGGGTTTTCGTCATCACCCGCATATTTGAGATTAATTATCAGCCCATGAATTGGTTGAATTTTATTTTTTGATGCTTCAATGGAGAACTCAAGAGATCCGAAAAGATTCGCCTTATCAGTTATCGCAACTGCTGACATATTATTTTTTTTAGCAAGAGCAACAAGCTTTGGAATTTTTATTGTACTTGCAAGTAATGAATATGCGCTCGAAACTCTTAAGTGAACAAAATTTCTAATCATTTACCAACCGTATAATACTTAAAACCAGCTTTAACAACCAACTGTTCATCAGTTACTTTTCTGAAATCTATAAGTACTTTTCTATTCATTACTTCGCCAATTTTCGCCCAATCAACTTCACTAAATTCTTCCCACTCAGTTAAAATTACTACGGAATCTGCACCTCTACAACAATCTATTATGGAAGAAGCGCAGGTTACATTCCTAAAATTATACTGCATAAAATTCTCAAGCGCCACAGGGTCATATACTGAGATATTATATCCACTATCAATCAATAATTTTATTATTTCAACAGATGGACTTTCTCTAACATCATCAGTTCCGGCTTTAAATGCAACACCAAGTATACTAATGTTTTTTCCTTCGGAAGTTGCCTCTATTATCTTATCACTCATAAGAGCAAACCTAGACAAATTAGACTCGATAGCTGCATCTAATATTTGGCTGGCACAATCTTTTTGACGAGCAAGAACCGACAAAGCAGACGTATCTTTTGGAAAACATGATCCACCATAACCAGGGCCAGCTTTAAGAAACAGACTTCCTATTCTTTTATCAAGCCCCACACCTTCTGAAAGCTTGGAAATATCAGCACCTATTTTCTCGCAAAGATTCGCCATTTCATTTATGAAAGAAAGTTTGATAGCAAGAAAACTATTTGAAGTATATTTTATCAACTCAGACGTTGTAGTCTCAGCTTTAACAATAGGAATATTTTTACGTATTTTATTCTCATAAATTCTCTCTAAAATCTCAAAAGAACTTTCATCTGAAGCCCCAATTACAATTCTATCTGGATTATTATAATCAAACACAGCGGACCCTTCTCGCAGAAACTCTGGATTAGATGCTACCTTATGCTTATAGCCTTTGTTATTTAAATAGGTTGATAGCTCATTGCAAGTACCTGGTGGAACTGTAGACTTAATAACGATAAGTACATTCTCATCAATATTTCTAGCAGCATTTTCTGCCGCCTCATAAACAAAAGATAAATTAGCGCTACCATCAGCATTTGATGGAGTTCCAACACAAATAAAAATAGCTTCGCAAAATTTTAGATGAGAATAATTATCGGAGAAATTTATTCTCCCATCTGAAATAGCTGATTTTAAATAAGTATCTAACTCATCCTCATAGATAATACATTGACCTTCTCTTAACTTCTCTATCTTAGCAACATCTGAATCTATACATAAAACATCATGAGATTCTGTTGTAAACATCACTCCGCTAACAAGCCCTACATAACCAGTCCCAATAATACCTATCTTCATCTCTTCTTTTATCTAAAATTTACATGCCACCAAATTACCTAAAATAAAATAAAAGTAAACATCCAAAATGCTAGACTTATTCGTAAATTCGCTACATACTCTCGCTAAATTTTATAATTATACTATTAAGCTATTGATGAGTGACTCGCTAAAATCAATTTTAAAAACATTACTCATTGGGATTGGCGGGGTAGTAGTATTTTGCTTACTTGCATCTATCCCATATATTCATAACTCAATCGCTAAAATTATTATTATGCAATCAATTAATGATAATAATATTCAAATTAAAAATTGCGATGTATTCCTAACCTCTCAAAAAATTAAAATCAAAAATACGGATATTAATTTATTTGGCACTCAAGTTATTATTCCAGAAATATCTATGGAATATAATTTATCTAATCTATTACGCAAACTTAAAACAGATTTTCAAATAACAGCCCCAAAACTAACTCTTAGTTCTGGTATAGAACTAAGAGCATCTGCAGCTGGCACATATAAATATAAAGATCATAAAATACTAATATCCCCTCATTTTGAGAGTGGAAAAATAAAAATTGCTGATGCTGATATCAGCAAATTATCCCTTGATTCTTCTATAGAAATTTCAAGGGATAAAATAGCTCTAATAAACACTATTCTTCAAATTGGAGATGGGTCATTATCAAGTGATGTTGATATAGATCTCGAAGATAGCAAATTAAAAAATATACAAATATCCTCTGATATTAAACTCATTGATCTCGGTCTTTATAAAGGTTTTTTATTCAAGACTCATCCAGTGTATGAGTTCCTTGAGTCTAGCGTTTTAGGCGGGAGAATTGACTCTGCAAAATTGAATATAAATATCCCACATGAATTTATTAAACTAATAGAAGATAAGAACGAAAAAGAAATATCAACTAAATTCTTAGATGAATACATAGACGCAAAATTTATTTTGTCTGGACTGATTTATAAATATAGCGACTATATGCCAATGATTAAATCAGACACTCTATCCCTCAATGTTAAAGGGAAAAATATAATAATAGATCTACTCGGTACAAAAGTAGCAGGCAATGTAGTAACAAAAGGAACTGTCAGTTTTGACTATTTAGCTGATAATTTAGATATTGCAGTTGATGCAAATACAAAAGGCTCTGTCTCTGACTTAATACAGTTTATAAATCCGAAAGCTATTAAAAAAATGGCAGACTCTAATATAGATCTCACAAAACTTAAAGGCTCCGCTGAAAGCAAAATCATCATAGTAATACCAGTAGGTAGAGAAATTCCTAATAAATATGATATTAAATCAAATATCACAAAAGTTTCTGGAAATCTTCTAAACGACAAGGTTAATTTAAGCAACTACGTTCTAAACGGTAATTTTGACGGTGAACATGTAACAATCATTGGAAAAGGAACTACAAACGGATTTACGAGTAGTATAAATCTACTTGTAAATCTAAATGAGTCAGAAGAAGTTTCTCATAAATTGCTTGGAAAGATTAACCTTACTCCATCACAGGAAGAATCTGATGCTATAAAATTTATCAATGGCTCGTCTGAACTTAATTACGAATTTACAGCAAAAAAAAACGTGGCTACGCTAAAAGCAAACGCAAATTTAGTAAATTTGCACTTTACAATACCAAGCATATCATTAGATAAACCAGCTGGCAAAAAGGCGAATTTTAATTTAACGGGAGAGATAAAAGAAGGAAAAAAACAGAGACTTGAGTTAAAATTATCGGGTGAAGATGGTTTAAAAATCGCTGGAATAATCAATATTGATGATCTTATTAGCAAACTAACTTTTAGCGAAGTGAAATATCTAAACAATGATTTTAAAGCCGAAATTATTTCTGGAAACAAAAAATTAATTGCAAAAGTATCAGGTGGATTAATCGATCTTTCAGAAACTGATTTTACCAAGTTCTTTAAAGATGATAATTCAAAAACAGACACAGTAAAGTTAGATATACATTTAGATACTGTTGCGATGAAAAATAATGTCACTTTAAAAAATGCCAACATTGTAGCAGAATGCAATAACTCAAAATGCCCAGTAGCCTTAATTAACGCCGATATAGGTGATAAAAAAGTTACAATAGAATATCACAATATAATGCCAAAAGCATACTGGCATATAGAAACAGATAGTGCTGGCAAATTAATAGCAAGCCTTGGATTAACTGCAAAATTAAAAAAAGGCACACTTAAAGCTGATATTGAGGCACCAATCTCAGATAAGAAAAAGATAGATTATGTCTCTAATGGAAAATTTGAGTTAAGAGATTTTGATACAACACAAAATAAATTCCTGACAAAAATAATCTCGTTCATTTCTATAAGAGGATTGCTCGGCGCGATAGTTGGCAGAGATATACATTTTGATAGTTTGAAGGGAAGGTTTAGCGTACAAGCAGGTAATATAAAAATTTCAAGCATGAGTGCCAAAGGTCCATATTTTGATTTCGTTACCTACGGAACAATAAATACAAATACTAGAAAAATAGATATAGGAGGAAAGGTAGTACCATCTCTTTATGGATTAAATAAAATAATGGGAAGTATACCATTAATAAAAGGCTTGTTTGGCAAAAGAGGTGTAATAGGTGTGATACCATTCTCTATTCATGATAGTTACTGAAACAATAAAATGAAAATAAGAAAATTAAGCAACGCAAAGAGCCTTAGAATTAAATTCAAAAGCTAGACCTTCATCATCTGCCGTAACAAGTACAGTTCCGCCTCTTTTAAGCTTCCCGAATAATATTTCTTCAGCAATCATACGTTTTACTTCATTATCTACTGTTTTTTCAAGCATCCTAGCCCCACCATGCTTGCCAACTCCAAAACAATTCTCAATTAAAAGATTTTTCGCTTTATTATCAACTTCTATCCTAACTTTTTTATCAGCAAGTTGCTCACCAAGCTCCTTTATAGATTTATCTATAATCAAGCTTATAACATCATTATCTAAAGGATTAAATACTACTATCTTATCTAATCTATCTCTAAATTCAGGACTAAAAGTATCTTCCACTACTTTCATTGCCTCTTCTTTTCCAAAAACGTCAGAAGCTCTAAAGCCTATTTTCTGTTTTTTATATTCTTCTGCCCCAGAGTTCGCTGTCATAATCACTATTGTATGACTAAAATCTACAATTTTACCCACATTGTCTGTAAGCTTCCCATAGTCCATAATTTGAAGCAAAACATTGAATATTTCATGATGCGCCTTCTCTATCTCATCAAATAAAACAACTGAATAAGGAGCTTTGTCAACCGCATCTGTAAGAAGCCCACCCTTATCATAACCAGCATAACCTGGAGGGGATCCAATAAGCCTTGAAACACTATGTGGTTCCATATATTCCGACATATCGAATCTTGAAACCGCCATACCACAGAATACTGCAAGCTGTTTTGCTAATTCAGTTTTTCCAGTCCCTGTGGGCCCAACAAATAAATAGCAACCAACTGGCTTTTCATAATCTCTAAGCCCCGCCTTAGCTAATTTTACGCCAGCACAAAGTTCTTCCACAGCTACATCTTGACCAAAAATCACTCTTTTTAAATTATGTTCAAGTTTTTTAAGATTACTCACGTCATCTGAAGCTAGAGTTACTGCTGGAATATTTAAAGTTTTAGCTAAAACCGCTTCAATATCACGCGATGAAATTTGGTGTTTTCCAGTTTCTTTTGCCACAAGCTTTTTATGTGCGCCAGCTTCATCTATCAAATCTATGGCCTTATCTGGTAAATACCTACCATGTATATATCTGTCAGACAGGCTTACAGCGCTTTCTAAGGCATCATCTGTATAATGTACATTATGGTGCTTTTCATAATACGCTCTCACACCTTTTAGAATTTTTAAAGCCACTTCTGAGGATGGTTCTTCAACAACTATTTTTTGAAATCTACGAACTAAAGCTGTATCTTTAGAAAAATTTTGGGTAAACTCTTTAAAAGTTGTTGAACCGATACATCTAATCTCGCCTCTGGCTAAAGCTGGTTTTAATAGATTACTAGCATCAAGTGAAGCTGTGGTAGTTGAACCAGCTCCCACTATGGTGTGTATCTCATCAATAAATAAAATTACATTAGGCCTAGATTTAACTTCTGACAGTAAGTTCTTCACTCTTTCTTCAAAATCTCCTCTGAATCTCGTGCCAGCTACTAAAGATCCAACATCTAATGAATAGATTTCGAAATCCTTTAACACATCTGGGATCTTACC
>CAYPDX010000010.1:0-29707 GCA_964409695.1 uncultured Rickettsia sp.
TATTTTGCTCCTTCATCCATTCAAGCATCATTTTTGTGCCGAATTTACCACTTGCTTCTTCGTCAGAAGTTAATAGCAAACTTACCTTACCTTTGTCAGAAGATTTTGCATGATCAATAGAAGCTTGTACCATACATGCAACGGCCCCTTTCATATCTACAATTCCTCTACCATAGATTTCATCACCCTTTTGAGTCATTTTAAATGGAGAAAATTCCCATAGACTCTCTTCGCCAGATGGTACGACGTCAACGTGGCCAGCAAAGCAAAGATTTTTACCTTGGCTGCCAAATTCAGCATATAGGTTTGTTGTTGTCTCTAAGCCTTCTCCGAATTCTTTCAAATAACATGTGAAGCCAGCTAATTCCAAGGTTTCTTTTAAACAGTCTAAAGATCCGTCTTGTTTCGGGCTTATAGATCGCGCTGAAACTAATTTTTCAAGAATGTTAAGCATTATGAGTTACTATTATGTTCATTGTAATGTTACATAATGTTATAGCTAATAACTCTCGAAAAGTAATCATTTTGAATGAAGTTATTCACTAAAAATTATAACTTGATAATCAATTATCTTTTTGCTATGCTCAGCCCGAAATGCGGCCGTGGCGGAATGGTAGACGCGCAGCGTTGAGGTCGCTGTCCTGCAAGGGGTGGAAGTTCAACTCTTCTCGGCCGCACCAACTTCAGTTTAGTATGAGGTTTATTATGTTTGACACAGAACCAAATTTAACTGAACTATCATCTCAAGAATCTATTGCATCTCAATTTGATACAATCAAGAAGCTCCTGTCTGACAATAAATTAGAGGAAGCTAAAATTCAAATTTTAGACCTGCACCCTGCTGACCTTGCAGATCTTGTAGATAATTTTTCATCTGAAACTTGTACTACAATTTTTTCTTTAATAGAAAATGATTTTAACCCCGAAACCCTCATACTTCTTAGCCAAAAATCTAAAGATTTAATAGTTGAAGTATACGGGATTGCTAGGCTTGCCTATCTTGTCTCTGAGCTTACTTCAGAAGATGCAATTGATTTCTTCACAGATATAGATGAGATAATAAAAAATGAGGTAATAGAGCTCTTACCAAAAGAGATGCGCCTACATATTTTGGAAGGTTTCAATTATCCTGAAAATACAGTCGGAAGAGTAATGGCAAAAAAGTTCGTAACATTTTACGGACATTGGACGGTAGGGCAAGCCATAGATTCTATTAGAAAAAATAATAATACACCCGATAGTTTTCATGCATCTGTTGTTGTAGATACTAAAAATAAACCCGTTGGAACAATTACTCTTTCAACTCTTTTAAAGTACGAAAGAAGCGTAGCTATAAAAGATGTGATGGATGATGATTTACGAGTAAGTGACACTAATACTAATCTTGATGATTTATCATATATATTCAAACATTATGCACTTACTGTTGTTCCTGTTATTAACAAAGTTGGAAAACTTGTTGGTACTGTTTCAATTGATAATATGATTTACATTATCGAAGAACAAGCTGAAGATGCAATGTTGCATTTTGGTGGTGTGTCCGGCGCTGATCTTTATGAAACATTCCTTATAGCTGCTAAACAGAGATTTCCGTGGTTATTTATCAACTTAATTACAGCATGTTTAACAGCCATTGTTATTAATCACTTCGGGCCAACAATTGCAAAAATTGTTGCTCTTGCCTCTCTCATGCCAATAGTAGCTTCTATGGGGGGGAACGCTGGTACTCAAACAATGACTATAACAATTATGGCTATAACAAATAAAGATATTGCCAAAATCAATAGTATAAAAATTGTTCTGAAGGAGCTTCTCTCTTGCGGAATAAATGGTATTGCGTTTGCGTTCCTTGGAGCGCTTGTCGTTATGGCTTTGTTTAACGACCTTCCACTTGCTAAAGTTTTTGCACTTGCTGTTGTAATTAATTTCTTGATAGGTGGTGTGCTTGGTTCATCAATTCCGCTTATAATTAATAAACTAAAAATGGATCCAGCGCCTTCTTCTGGAGTTATTCTAACGGCTCTAACTGATAGTTGCGGGTTTCTTATATTTCTGGCCCTTGCTAAGGTTACCTTATTGCCTTAGAACTATATTCATAAATATGAAACCTTGACAATTATGACAGCTCAAATCATATATAGAAACGAAAACCTCAAATATGTAATATAATGACACAAATTAAGTATAAAAGAGTACTTCTAAAACTATCAGGTGAAGCATTGATGGGCGACAAAGGCTATGGTCAAGATGTTGGCACGCTTCGAAGAATAGCTTCTGACATAAAGGAAGTGATAGATCTTGGGGTACAAGTTTGTGTTGTGGTTGGAGGGGGTAATATTTTTAGGGGTGTTCAAGCTTCAACAGAAGGAATGGAAAGAGCAGCTGCTGATTATATGGGTATGCTTGCAACTGTTATTAATGCACTTGGCCTTCAAAATATTATGGAAGGAGCTGGCATCTATACGCGCGTTCTTTCTGCGATCCCAATGATGAGTATTTGCGAGCCATATATTAGGCGTAAAGCAGCAAGGCATATGGAAAAAGATAGGGTTGTAATTTTTGCAGCTGGAACTGGTAATCCATTTTTTACAACCGATAGTGCTGCCGTCTTAAGGGCGATCGAGATGGATTGTGACCTTTTAATGAAAGGTACGCAAGTTGACGGAGTATATTCTGATGATCCGATGAAAAATCCAGCAGCAATAAAATTTGAAAATATTACTTATTCTGATATTTTAAGAGATAATCTTAATGTTATGGATATGGCTGCTATTGCGCTCGCTCGTGAGAATAAACTTCCAATCAAGGTTTTTTCTATAAAAGAACCTGGAAATTTTGCAAGAGTTATCAAAGCCGAGGGTAATTATACAAAAATAGAAGGAGAATAAAATGGATAAAAAACAATTCATAGATGAACTAAAACATAGAATGGATGGAGCTCTAAAAGTTCTAGATCATGAATTAAAAGGTCTAAGAACAGGAAGAGCATCAGTGAATTTACTTGATCCAGTACAGGTTGAAGCTTATGGCTCAAGAATGCCGCTTTCACAAGTTGGAACTGTTTCGACGCCAGATGCTAGAACTATAATGGTTCAAGTCTGGGATAAGGCAATGGTTAAAGCTACTGAAAAAGCAATTGTAGAGGCTAACCTTGGGCTTAATCCAGCGACTGATGGTCAAATGATTAGGCTGCCAGTGCCAGCTTTAAGCGAAGAAAGAAGAAAGGAAATGGCAAAGCTTGCTGGAAAATATGGAGAGAGTACAAAAATTTCCATCAGAAATGTTAGAAGAGATGGAATGGAAGAGTTGAAGAAACTTGAAAAAGCGAAACTTATCTCTGAGGACGATTTACATACTATAGGTGATGAAATTCAAAAACTTACCGACAAAGAAATAGAAAATGTAGATAAGACCACCAAGGCTAAAGAACATGAAATCCTTTCGATGTAATTTTTGAGTTACTGATTGCATGTTGCTGATTCGTCAAAAAACCTCGTTATCCAGCACTTGATACGGGATTTAGTCTTCTTTTTTATAAAATAACCGATTTTCTACTTAAAAAGAAAAAGTCTGAACCCCCGCATCGTTGTGCGGGGTGACAATGTTTTTGAGGAATGTGGTTATTACAAAAATTTTTCTGCCCACTAATAAACCATAAGTTGTTATTTTGCTTGTAAATATAATGAATAAGTTGTAATATTACACTTGAATAAATAAATTATTATAGGGGAGTCGCCATGTTTAAAAAAGCTATTGGTGGAATAAAAAAACACGGTATTGGTGGAGCTTTCACCGGAGCTGTTCTCAAAGCTGGAGATGATACAAGCAAGGGATTAGAAAGAGCTGGTGAACAACTAGACAAAGTAATTGGCGGAGTTGAGAAACACGGTGTTTTAGGAGCCATGGATGGTGCAGTTCGCAAAGCTGTTAGCGATACAGCTAAAGAACTTGCAAGATTGGATGAGAGAGTTAATGGTGCCGCTGGAGCTCCAGCAGAAGAAGTCGCCCCGGTACCAGCTGCCGCTACTGTCAAGGAATCTAGAGGCTTAGTACCTACGCTTGTAATTTCAGAAGTTGCAATACAGACAGAGTTCGTAGCCATGGTTCATCTTTCTGCTAGCGCTCCAATGGATGAGGATATATCATTATCAGTTGTTGTAGCAGAAGACGTTTCAGACCATACAAAATTGATAAAACCACCAGAAGTTATTAATAAAGTGCCGACTGATCTGGAACTTAAAATATTATTGACTTTATTTCCTGAGCCTGAAAAAACTTACGATCTATTTATAGATTATATCAATAGATATGATACATCTAATTCCTTAACTCCTGAAGATAGGTCTGTAATTGTTGAATATATAACAGGAAGAATAAAACTCCCAACATCTAATATTACAAGAGCTCCGGTTGTTGAAGAATTTATGAATTTTCTAAATACCCAATATGAAACAGAAGTTATAAATACTGATACTTGTGCTGTGCTATCATATAATACTACAGTTTCAAATGATATATTGATAAATGATGCGGTTGCACTTGGGCTTACAGGTGAAGATATGAATTCTCAACATGATGAATAGGATGTAAGCACTTTCAACCTCAGAACAAGAGTGATGTAACAATATGGCGTAGCGTACGAGCAATCTCGCCACGCTCGCAATTAGTTAGAGAATCTGTATTATGCGATGGTTCTAATCAACTTTCTCATCAGAAACATAACACATAGGAATAAGGTTGCTGTGCCCATGATATAAAAGGCTGGTGAAAAATATATGCCAGTATATTCTATAAGCGCTCTTGAAATAATTGCAGATGGACCACCAAATACAGCAATCCCAAAATTATAGCTAAAAGCCACTCCAGAGAATCTCTCTTCAGGTTTAAATAAAGAAATCACAAAAAGATAAGCTGAGCCAGACATTGTACCAGCTATAATACCAAGAACAGTGAGTGATATTATCTGCTTATATACTTCAACTGAGGACATAAACATTAAAACTGGGAGAGCTAAGACTACAACAGAGATAACAGCGCCGCGCATCACCGTAACTTTTCCTATCTTATCCACTAGCATTCCTGAAAGCGGCATTGTTATCATCATAATTAAATTTGTATATGTTAAATACCATAAGGCTACCGACTCCTCATAATGCATTACATTACTATAAAGAATCAGTACATAGGTTTTTACCATATAAACAATACTACTTGTTACAGCAGCAACACAAAATGTTAATACCATTGATGGAAAAGCATACTTTATTACATGAAAAAATGGGATCTTAAATGTTCGTTTTTTCTCAGCAAGTGCCGTGAAAATTGGTGTTTCAGAAACTCTGAGCCTTAGGTAAAACCCTATAAGCCCCATAAATCCGCCAAGAATAAATGCAAATCTCCAAGCGTAATCAACATCTGGGAAAAATTTACCTATTGCAATGCCAATAAAACCAGCGATCAATGAACCAGCAATATTGGAACCATGGACTAATCCAGTAATAAATCCTGGGCCTACACTTACTTTATGCTCAAGAATAAAAATAGCAGCTCCCGCGCCCTCTCCGCTTATACAAAGCCCTTGCATCAATCTAAACATAACCAAAAAGATTGGAGCGTATACTCCTATTTCTGCATAACTCGGGATCAACCCCATAGCGAATGTTGGAATCGTCATCCCTATCATTGAGCATATTAGGGCAATTCTTCTACCGTATCTGTCGCCGAGATAACCAAAAAATATTCCACCGATAGGACGAGTTATAAAACCACATGCAAAAACAGCAAGGCTCATAAGAGTCTGAGCAAGCTCTGAACCGACAGGAAAAAATGTCTTCGCTATAATGTTTGTGAAAACTATATATACTGTAAAATCATAATACTCTAAGATATTACCAGTGATAGCCGAGAAAAAAACGAATTTGCGTTGGTTCATAATTTATGTCAAATCCAGCAAAATTATACAAATGTCTTCTACCGCGGATTATAGCGATAATATTGAATTTGTGAAATAAAATCTGTTTATATTACAAAGCACTCACTATTTCTCTCATCTCATCTATATCTCCGCTACAATGAAGCACATAATCACAACCAGCTTCTAATGCTTTAATAGTTTTCTCTGCATAAGTTCCCGGCAAAGCTTTCATTGTTATACAATCTGTAATAATTTTCCCTTTAAAGCAGATTTTCTTCCTTATATATTCAATAGCTTTCTTTGATAATGTAACAGGATTTTCAGGATCAAGACAATTATAGACTACATGCGCAGTCATAGCGTAATCAGAGTAAGTACCAAGCTCTCTAAATACTGCAAAATCTGTTGCTTCTAATTCTTTCAAGCTTGCATCTACATAAGGAAGCTCAAGATGACTATCTTTTAGAGCTCTACCATGCCCTGGTATATGCTTGACCACTGCTCTGACCCCGGCATCTCTATGGGCTGCAACTACAATTCTGCAGAATGACTCTACTATCTCTATATCACTTCCAAAACTTCTATCACCAATAACATTATTAGCAAAAGGATAATATAAATCAGCAACTGGTGTACAGTTTACATTTATTCCAAGTTCTGCAAGTTCAGAAGCCATTTCATAATTACTTTCAAAAAGCTCATCACCAATTACGCCCTTCCCTTCTTTCTCTATACGGTCAGAAAATCTCTTTGGCGCTGGGTAATTTTTAGTATGTGGTTCCTTAAGCCTTTGGACCCTCCCACCTTCTTGATCTATAAGAATTAAAGTATCTTTTCTTCGAAATAGAGCTTTAAGAGAAGAAACAAGAACTGCAAGCTGTTGCTTTGATTCAATATTTCTTGTGAAAATAATAAATCCTGCAGGCTTATGCTCTTTGAAAAGGTCAATTTCTTCTTGAGATAACTTCGTTCCTTTTATTCCAAAAATAACTGGTTTCATTCAATGTCTCCATTACTTTAATTTCTATAATAATTCGGATTAGTCTTCTCTAAATTCCCAAATTTAGAATGGTTGCCATCATAGAATAATGTTGCATTACCTATCGGTCCATTACGGTGTTTAGCAATTATTATTTCTGCAAGATTATGGGCTTTGTTAAGCTGATCTTGCCATTCCGCATAATCCTTAGTGCCTGCCACAGGTTGCTTTCTAGTAAGGTAATATTCTTCTCTATAAATAAACATTACAATGTCTGCATCTTGCTCAATTGCACCTGACTCTCTTAAATCTGAAAGCATAGGTCTTTTGTCCTCTCTGCTCTCAACAGCTCGTGAAAGCTGGGATAAAGCTATGATAGGAATATTTAATTCCTTCGCTAAAGATTTAAGACCCATAGTAATTTCAGAAACTTCAAGAGTTCTATTCTCTCTTTTGTTATTCCCGGAAATAAGCTGTAAATAATCGATAAATAAAATACCAAGATTATGTTTTCTTTTAAGCCTCCTTGCCCGAGTTCTTATAGCAGAAATTGTTAGAGCACCGCTATCATCGATGAAGAAAGGTAGCTCAGAAAGTTTCTCCGCATGTTTTCTTAATGAATTATACTCGCTCTCCGTAATTTTTCCTGATCTAATTGCCGTAGAATCAACATTAGAATGCATGGCTATTAGACGTGTTGATAATTGTTCTGCAGACATTTCTAGCGAGAAAAAACCAACTGATATTGGATTTGCCTCGTCTTTATTTTTAACATGCAGACTATTACATGCATTAATTGCAAGATTTAGAGCAAGTGCCGTTTTACCCATGGAAGGTCTTGCGGCTAAAATTATAAGATCAGAATTTTGGAATCCAAATAATTTATGATCTAAATCTGTATAACCAGTTGTAACACCAGTTGTATTTTCCTTGGATTTCATAGCTCTATTAATGCTAGTCAGAGATTCGGAAATAGAATTACCGACTTTCTCAAAACCTTTTTCATTAAAACCATCTGTAGCTAGATTAAATATTTTAACCTCGGCGCCTTCCATAAGTTCAGCTGCGCTATGTTTTATTGTAGCATCATATGTTTCATTTACTATATCTTCGCCGATCTGTATTAGGCTACGTTTTAAAGCTAAATCATATATTATTTTAGCATGATCTAGATTGTTAACTACAGCGATAGAACGTGTAACTATTCTAGCAAGATACTCCTTCCCACCGAGAGCAATGAAAGCTTCATCTTTAGAAAGAATAGAGCTCAAAGAAAGTAAAGATGCACTGAGGCCCTTTTCTAAGAGAGTAGTAACTCCACTATAGATTTTTTGATGTATTGGTTCGTAAAAATGCTCTGATTTTAAAAAATCTCCTACTTGGTTGAGAACTTCATTATTAGCTATAATACTACCAATAAGCAATTGTTCCGCTTCTACATTAGCTTGCGTAATTCGTGGTATAGAAAGTTCTTGAGTCATCTAAATTCTTAATTAGGAGTTGGTTGCTTTGTTTCTTTGATTATCCACCCAAGATAGTCAGTTGTAGTCTCATCAATGTTTATCAAAATAATCTCTGGCAAAGAGTAATTATGCAAAGATTTTATAATATTAAATACATCATGCGTTAAAGATTTGACAGTTTTAATGCTAATTCTAAATTCCTTATCCGACGCTATTTTTCCATTCCACCAATAATGACTTTCTACATCTCCAATTTGAATACAAGCAGCTTTTTTAGCATCAAGTAAACGTGCCGAAATATTAATGGCAACTTGTTTATTGTTTGTCGTTGTTTGAACGATTACACCAATATCTTTCATAGAACCAATCCTTTGCTGTAATTTAATTTAGAAACTTGGTATTATTTTCGTGAATTTAGCATAGAATAATATTCTTTTTTTAGAATTTCGTCAAATTCTTCTAAACTAATATTTATTCCAATATCAGAAAGGGATGTTACTCCTAAATTACTAATACCGCAAGGTATGAAAGATTGAAATTTACTAAGATCAGTAGAAATATTCACAGCAGCCCCATGAAAAGCAACCCATTTTCTTGCTCTAATGCCAATTGCTGCGATTTTTGCTTTTTGGCCATTTTTATTCACCCATATTCCTATGTGATCATTATGACAGAAAGATTCAACTCCGATTTTAGCAAGCGTAGCAATAATCCAATCATGCAAAAAAACTACGTATTTTTTTAAATCTTGATTCCATGGTGCAATTCTAAGATCTAGTACAGGATATATAATCCTTTGCCCCGGGCCGTGATAAGTATATTTTCCGCCCCTTCCTGTTTCAATAACAGGAATATTTGTTTGAAAGAGCAAATCGCTTGGTTTTGCGCTTGAGCCGAATGTTACAACATCAGAATGTTCCGTTAAAATAATTGTATCACTTTCTTTCTTCTCAATAAGTTTTTGAGCTAAAAGCTCCATTTCTTGGACAATTATTTCATAATCAGTTAGGCATTCAGTATTTATCCAATTCACCATAAATTTTACTAATACTCATCACCAAGTAGCTCCATCCTTACTTCTGGATTATTTTTTGTATAGATATAATTAAAAATAGCATCTAAATAACCTGTTTTAAAATTATTATCTATTTCTTTTAAATCTGTTTTACGTATTGCTTCTGCATGTTTTTTATCTGATGTAGATTTTACAACTTTACCTATATAAGCCGTATCTTCTACTATCATCACAGAAGATTTATCACCTTGCTTTATCGTTAAGATTTGCTCTATCACTTCTTCAGGAATAGATGAATTTTTTGCAGATCTTTGGATAGTTTCTTTAGTAATATTGTAACCAAATTTTTTGGCTAATATAGTAAAATCACTATTTCCAAGATTAGACTCAAATTCTTTAAGCTTATCCATATTCGCAATTGTATATGCTTTTTTGATGAATAATTTAGCAACCTCTGTTTTTATAGATTTGAGATCAGGAATAGCGCCTTCTTTTACTGATGCTATTTCAAAAATAACGTATGCTTTCGCATCTTGCAGCTCTGCTGGATATGATAATTCATTTTCTTGCATTTCAAAAATTTGAGTAGAAAAATTAGCAAAAATACTATCTTTCCCTAATATCTCCTGATTCCCTTCAATTGATTTTAGTGATGTTTTATATTGAGAAGCAATTTCAGAAAGACTATCTCCTCCTGCTACACTATCTTCCATAGATTTTAATAAATCTTGCTCTGAGACTTTACCGGAATTTTTATGTTTATTCTTGTCTATAATAATGTAATTAATCTTCCTTTCTTCTGATAATCTAAAATTTTCTTTGTTTTCTTCATAAAAACTTACTAAATCTTCATCGGATGGTTTTATAGGCTCAAGGTTTCCTTGGCTTGATAAAGTCACTTTTATTAAATCAATAGTTTTAACTTGAGATAGGTAATCTATCATAATATCTTGCATTAATTTTGGAATATGAACTGTTGTCACAATAGATTGATTTAAAAATGATTGTGCAATCTCATGTTTGATATTTTGGTAAAATTCATCCTCTGAAATTCTTCCACCAGCAATATAATTTTTGAAAATTTTTGCACTAAAATGCTTTTGCTCATCATGAAATTCAGGGAATGTTCTTATGAAATCAGCGATTAACTTATCGCTTATCATTATTTTTTCCATTTCAATCCAAGCTTCTGTAAGCCTTTTTGAAATCAGCTTTGAAATCACTTGGTTATTAATATTCATTTGCTTTAGCAGATCTTCTGTTATCTCTTCCTGTGAATTTCTTTGAATTTGCTGTACAAGCTTTTTCTTTATATTATAGAATTCACTAAGTTTTATAGGTTGAATTTCTTTGAATTTTACTAAATCAACATCATTATTACCACGTATAACATCTCCAATGCCCCAAAATGCAAATGCGAAGACAATGACACCAAGCAATATTCTAAAAATTATATTATCGGCTGCTTTTCTTAAATTATTTAGCATATCTATCAAATATTTGAATTCGTTGTCAAAAATAGTATGATGGCCCTAACTTAGCAACAATATTTTTTATGTATTCAAAAGAACAGAAAATTATAATAGCAAATTGGAAAATGAATTTTACACTTTCGCAGGCTGAAGAATATTGTAAGAAGTTCACAGATCTATTAACCGATGACAATGTGATCTTTGCTGCGCCTAGCCCTTATCTTGCATATTTAGTAAATAAATTTCCCGATATTAATTTTTCAGCCCAGAATATTACTTCTATCAGTAAGGATTTTGGAGCTTATACTGGTGAATTAAGCGCAAGAATGCTTAGATCAATAAATATTGATTATGTAATTTGTGGACATAGCGAAAGAAGAAAATATTTTCATGAGAATGATGAAATAGTTATGAAAATGGCCACTAATATTTTGAATAATGATATTATACCTATAATTTGCATTGGCGAAAATTCAGATATAGCGACAAAAGATAGGGTGGGATTTTTGCTAAATCAGATTGATAATTGCGTTCCGAATTCTTCAAAATCCATTATTATTGCTTATGAACCTCTATGGGCTATAGGAACCGGCGTGACACCTACTACTCATGAAATTAGTGACATAATTTCTGAAATTAAACAATATATTTCAAAAGTTGCCAAGAATATTACTATAGTGTATGGTGGGTCAGTAAATAGTGATAATGCTCCCTTACTCTCTAAAATAGAATTATTAGATGGAGTACTTGTTGGCGGCGCATCACTTGATTTTGTTGAATTTATGAAAATTGTAAAAGCATATGCTTGATATTTTATTAATAGTACAGATTGTTGTTTGTTTACTTCTGGTTATAGTTATTTTACTTCAAAAAACTGGAGCGGATAGTTTAAGCGGCTTAAGCGGTGGCGGAACTTCTGGAGTAGTAAGCGCTAAAACAGCAGCAAATTTTCTTTCAAGAACGACTATAGTTCTAGCTATTATATTCATGGCTAACTCAGTAGTTCTTGCAAATCTCTCTACAAAAAAACCCGAAGGCTCAGTAATTAAAGAAATTGAAAATGCTGAATCCACATCGGCCCCTGGGGTTAAGTAATATACACACGCTAGATAAAAATGTTGATCGCATTTTTCGGCCCCGATAAAAAGATTCGTCATCGCGCACTTGATGCGCGATCCACTCTTTTTTTCTAAGCAAACAAAATAATTACCAATTAACAAAGAAAAAGATTGGACCCCGCATCAAGTGCGGGGTGACGGTGTTTTTGGAGAATTCGGTTATTACAAAAGTTATTTTACCACTAATCGTGATAATCTTATGCATCAGGATGAAAATCACCCATCACCGAAAGGTCTGCATCATATTGATTAGCGGCATCACCCCTAACTGGATGGTCTCCATAAGCATGATAATGATCAACAGCTTCATCACCTACAGCACCAAATTCTGCATCTTCCGGAGCAACCTCAGCTACAGGCTTTTCTAAGAAAGCGAATATTTCTGCGTCGCTTAAAGGTTGAAATTCAAGATTTAGATAATTAGACAACATTCTTTCAACTTCTTCAGCCACACTCGCATTTAAAGATGCAAGATCTTCCTCACTGAATGTATGCGTTTGAAGTTCAACAAGGCTACAACGATCCATCTTTTGCTCCAAAGTTAAAAATGGTTTCAGCAACTTTTCCAAAACAGAAGAAGTCGTTTTTCTAACTAAATCTAGTAACCCTTCTACAGTTTCGGCTCCTTCTATAGTTATATCATCAGTTATTATCTCACTAATTTTATATATGTCCCAGTTAGCAGGATCTATGCCAGTATTTAGAATAATTATTTTTACAAATTCATCTTCAAAATCTAACTTTAATTTTCTTATTTCTTTATCAAAATCAGTTGATAAAGAAATAAGAATCTCATCGTAAGATAGTGTAGCTCTTGTTTCTTTAAGATATAAATCCTCAATAATCTTATGAAGCCTTGCTTCTCTTGCCTCTTCTACTAATTCACTAATTCCTTTTCTTTCGTCTTCTGGGATTTGACTATATAAAAGTTCCTTAAGCTTTTCTCTAGCTTTATGACACAACCTTTCAATAGTGTTATTCATTTTTTCCATAACGTCTATTTCTAGACCTTTTAACGCACCAACGATACTAACTTTGAAGTGTTCTTCACTCTTTTCTTGACGCAAAATTTCTTTCAAATCTACATCAGCTTTAATAGTTTCTAAAATATTACTACAAACAGCTCTAAGCGTATCTTCTGGAATATTCCTTTCGTTAACTAAGTCAAATAATACTTCTATAGCTCGGGAGAAGCTCGTAGAGTCAGTAAGGCCTTCTATCCCTTGTTCTGTCGCATAATTGTAAAAACTCTTTAAAAATTTAGACATATAAATTTTAGAATTAATAAGACGAGAATTAGGTCCAGCTATAACCCTATCAAACATTTCTATTCGCAAATGATATTCATTGAGATCATATCTACCCTCGCCGTATTCCCCCCTATGAGGCGCATTCTCAGCTAAAGGTATGGCGGCATTTACATTACCCGCAAAAGGATCTGCGCAAGGATTGTAATCATCATCAACAGCACCGAACGGTGGTGCTGGAACATCGTCAGCTCCAGCCTCTTCATCTCGCTCCTCAGCATCCTCAAGCATCATAAGTTTTTCTAATAATAATCGATACAAAGTATCTTTTAGCTCATCTTCATCAAAGCCCCAAGAATTAACTAACAAATATAATGCATCTTCGACTTGAGATCTAACAGGAAGAGCTTCAGAAAATTCTTTCGAGGCCGCTTCTAAAATCGCTTCTACAAATTCACTTTCAAAATCCGGCTGGATCTTAATAATATCAGTAATTCCTCCTTCTCTAATTCTATCATATATTGCTTGTTTTGCTATTGTTGCCGCTTCTTCTGCTATTCGCACTTCTTCTGCTATACGTGCTTCTTCTGCTATACGTGCTTCTTCTGCTATACGTGCTTCTTCTGCAGCTTCCTCATTTCCTTCGTATTTAACAAGCATTTTCATCTTATTTAAAAATTTATTTGCTGGGCCTTTCAAATCTGTTAGGATTCTTGCCTTAAGAATTTTATATGCTCCTACTGCTTTCGCCATTTTATATGATTTTTCTGCATTTGCATCCGTAGGGTTAGCTTCATAAGCTGCTTTTTTTCGTTCACAAAATTTGTGCTCATCCTCATCAATTGTTGATAAATCTGAAATATCAACGTGTCCAACTATAAAGGCAGCTTGAGAAATTGCTTTTTCCAAATCTCTTTCATAGGTAACATTGAAATTATTATAACCCATATTAGTGGCGATATCATCAATAATTCGAAGTGCCTCCTCTTCCATTTTTCTACCAATTACTATATGCATAGTATCAAATCTACTAATGCTTTCAGTTAATTCATCTTTACTATAAATCTCGTCTGTTATTAGATTATTGAGAAACTCAGAAATAGCAAACTTATAATCTTGTCCTTTAGTATAAAGAGTAATTGTTAATTTATATTCTGGCAATTGTTCTATAACAGCATCTACCTCATCAACAGGCGGAGCACCTGCTCCACAATCGATTCCAACTTCTGTTTCTGTTTTTCCTCGTGACATAAATATTTACCTTTATAAGTTATTGTATGTTAATTTAAGTGTCCATATTATATAAATATATTAATAGATTGTCAAGCAATTAATATAAATATTATAACTTCATCCACTAAATACGACCCACATCATTAACGAGTACTAGAGATTTTTATTTTCCTTGTTGAAATCTATTATAGATATGCCATATTATGGTAGAAAAATCAGGGAAATAGAATGACAAATAAAGACATTAATAACTTCATAGAAGAAACAATTAAAAACCACCACGTAGTTCTTTTTATGAAAGGCACTTCAGATATGCCAATGTGCGGATTTTCTGCGACTGTAGTTGCAATATTGCAAAAATTAAATGTTGATTTTTTAGGTGTAAATATACTAGAAAACGAGGATCTTCGCGAAGCTATTAAATTATATTCTGATTGGCCTACGATTCCTCAACTCTATGTAAAAGAAGAGTTTATTGGTGGATGCGATATTGTTAAAGAATTATATCAGAATGGTGAGTTAGAACAAATTCTTCAAAATAAGTAAATCTATGTTCGCCCTTTCAATTGAGAATCTAAACAAAACCTACTCTCAAAATGCCAAAAAAGCACTGATTGATTGTAATTTGAATGTTGAAGAAGGATCAATTTTTGGACTTCTTGGACCAAATGGAGCCGGAAAATCTACTCTAATAAATATTCTTGCGGGAACAGTGAATAAATCTTCCGGCAAAGTATTAATTATGGGAGTTGATATTGATGTTAATCCACAACTTGCAAAAACCAAAATTGGCGTCGTGCCGCAAGAAGTCGCACTTGATACATTTTTCCCAGTAAGAGAAGCTATGGAGTTTTATGCCGGTTATTATGGCATAAGACCAGAAGATCGTAAAACCGATGAAATACTTGTGGCTTTAGGACTTGAGGAGAAGGCTAATGCAACACCGAGACAACTTTCTGGCGGGATGAAAAGAAGGTTTTTAGTAGCAAAAGCTATGGTACATTCCCCAAAGCTGTTAATATTAGACGAACCTACAGCAGGTGTAGATATAGAGCTTAGAGATCAATTATGGGAATATGTTGTAAAATTGAAAAACAGCGGCACTACTATCATCCTTACAACCCATTATCTCGAAGAAGCCGAAACATTATGCGATAGGATTGCGTTTATTAATCATGGACAGATTATTGCTTGCGATAGTAAAGAGAATCTACTATCTAGTATTTCGATGAAAGAACTTACTATTATTTCTAACTACAAAATAGAGAATATCCAAAAGTTACTTGGAGAATATAAAATCTCCGTAGAGTCAGAAAATAAAATTAAAGTCAGATATAACAAGAAAGAAGTACCATTAAATAAAATTTTACAAGACATATGTTCTGCTGGTATCGAAATACAGGATATATCTGTTAGCGAAGAGAACTTAGAAGACGTATATAGACACCAATTCTTCAACAAATAATTAGGTTCAAAATCCCGATATTTTAGCTAATTATTATATGAATAAATTTCGATTGACTTTTTGATAGCTAATTCATATACTTCTCCATCATTTAGTTTTTAAGAAGAGATAATAACAGTGACTAAAATTGTTAAAGCAAAATATAAAGCAAGTAGACGTTTAGGTGTAAGTATTTGGGGCGACGGGAAGGATCCATTCGCTAAGAAGAATTACAAGCCTGGTCAACATGGTACAAACACAATGACAAAAATTTCGGACTATGGTTTGCACTTACGTGCAAAACAACGTCTGAAATCTCACTATGGTAGAATTAATGAACGCCAGTTCAGAAATATCTTCACAGAAGCAGCTAGAATGAAAGGAAATACCGGTGAAAATTTCATCGCTTTACTCGAATCAAGACTTGATACTGTAATCTATCGTATGACTGTTGCTGCTTCTATATTTGCAGCGCGCCAATTAGTTTCTCATGGCCACGTACTTGTAAATGGCAAGAAAGTTAATATCCCAAGTTACAAAGTAAAAATTGGCGATGAAGTTGAGTTAAAAGAATCTTCAAAACAACTTCCTGTTATTGCAGAATCTTTAGCAAGAGGCGAACGTAGAGTTCCTGATTATTTCTCATTTGAAAATGACAAAATTTCTGGAAAATTATTAAGAGCGCCAACAACTTCTGATGTTCCTTATCCGTTTGATCCGGAAGTACATCTAATAGTCGAGTTCTACTCTAAGTAATAAAAACACCATACGTCATCGCGCACTTGATGCGGGATCCACTTTTTTTTTTGCTAACACTAGTAAGAAGAGTATACCCCGCATCAAGCGCGGGGTAACAAGCATTTTTGCATTTAAATCACTTTAAGCAGCGCAAAAACAATTCAAATTATGTACAATGTGAGTTAAGAAGGTAAATCGATTCTACTCGGTTAATTTCAGCCCTTTGTACAAAACCTTTGACATATATAGATAGAATATACTATAATGTGGATTATCGGAATTGGGAGGTGGGCTTTGCCCGCCTTTTTTACTTATATAGAGCAATTTTCATGATGTTATCATCAACCGAACAAAAAATATTTGATTTAATAGAACCAGTTGCAAATGGCCTTGGTTACGAGGTTGTGAAGGTAGTTTTACAAGGCAGCACTAGAAAAGTTCTTGATATTGCTATTGATAGAATTGATGGAAATCCTGTTACTATCGCCGATTGTAGAACTGCTAGCAATAATTTTTCTGCTATTTTGGATGTTGAAGATATTATTTCAGATAAATATTTTCTTGAAGTTGGATCTGCTGGCGTGGAAAGGCCGCTTGTAAAACTTACTGACTTTGATAGGTTTAAAGATCGTTTAGTATCAATAAAGCTACAACATGCTTTTAACGGAAAAAAAAGATTTGACGCTACTATATTGGGACGAGATGGAGAAATTATCGATCTTGCTATAAAAACTGAAAAAGAGCCGCTGAGCTTCGAATATTCCAATATCAAATCCGCAAGATTAATATTTACAGATGAAATGTTTAGAGAAGTTTTAGCAAAAAGCAAGTCCGAAGCTAAAGAATCGGCAAAAGTGTCACGGATTACAGAGTCCGAAGATTAATAATAAAATATAAAACAGAGGTTTTAACATGGTTAATGTTGGAAATGCAGAAATTCTTCAAATAGCAGAGGCGGTTGCCCGTGAAAAGGGTATAACTAAGGATGTTGTAATTAAAGCGATGGAAAACGCTATTTCAGTTGCTGGAAGAAGAAAATATGGACATGACCATAATATTAGAGCTGAAATTAGCCATAAAAATGGTGAAATCAAATTATTCAGAGTTCTAACTGTTGTAGAAAACCCAGAGGATCTATTCACACAAATATCATTAGAGGATGCTAGGGAAAGAGAGCCTGATATTAAAATTGATGAAGAAGTCTATGATTTACTTCCTCCAATTGATCTTGGCAGAGTTGCTGCTCAGTCTGCAAAACAAGTTATTGTTCAAAAAGTAAAAGAAGCAGAAAGAGAAAAACAATACGAAGATTTCAAAGGAAGAATTGGTGAAATTCTTGGCGGTATTGTTAAGAGAGTCGAATTTGGCAATATTATTGTTGATCTTGGTAGAACAGAAGCAGTTATTCCAAGAGACCAACAAATCAAAACAGAAATGTTTAAGACAAATGATAGAATCCGCGCTTATGTGAAGGATGTTAGCAACCAAACAAAAGGACCGCAGATTTTCCTTTCCAGGTCTGATGATATGTTTCTTGCTAAACTTTTAGAACTTGAAGTACCAGAAGTTTATGATGGGTTAATTGAAGTAATGTCAGTGGCCAGAGATCCTGGTTCCAAAGCTAAGGTTGCAGTATTTGCGTCCGATCCTACAATTGATGCAGTTGGATCATGTATTGGTGTTCGCGGCAATAGAATTAAGGCAGTTACAAATGAGCTTGGTGGTGAAAAAATTGATGTTATACTCTGGAATAGAGATCCAGCGCAATATATTGTAAGCGCAATGACACCTGCTGAAATTTCTAAAGTTGTTATGCATGAAGATAGAAAATCTGTTGAAGTAGTTGTTCCTACGGATCAATTTAGTATTGCAATAGGTAGAAGAGGGCAGAATGTAAGATTAGCCTCTATGCTGACAGGTTGGCATATTGAAGTAATGACAGATGAACAAGAATCAAAAAGAAGATTAGACGAATTCAAAACTGTTACAGATATATTTGTAACAAATCTTGACGTAGACGAGATGGTTGCGCAATTGCTTGTTTCTGAAGGTTATGTTTCACTTGAACAATTAAGCCAAAGTGACGTTGCAACCCTTGCAAACATTGAAGGATTTGATGAAAATCTAGCTGAAAATATAATAGCAAGAGCTGTAAATTTTATTGAAGCAAAAAATAATGAATTACTTGAAAAACTTGAAGCCCTAGGTGTTGATCAAGAGCTTCTTGATATGCTAGGACTTCCTCTTGAGCAAATAATTACTCTCGCAGAAAATGGTATTAAAAGACTTGAAGATCTAGCAGAACTAAGCGTAAAAGAATTTAGAGAAATTCTACCAGAGTTACAAGTAAGAGACCATGAAATTGAGGCTGTTATTGAACTTGCTAAGTCAAAATCAGCAGAAGAATAATACCATTTCTCTTGATAAAAAGGGATTTTATTGCAAGAATATTAAATCTTGTAAGAACTATATAATTATAGAGTATAAATGACAGATACAATAGAACAAAAAGATAAGCCAAAGAAACTGACTTTATCTACTTCTAAGCTTACTTTAGGCAAGCCACTAGAATCTATAGGTTTAGGAAAATCTATACTTCCTGCACGTAGTGGTTTGGTAACTGTCGAAGTTAAAAGAGGAGTTGCAAAACCCAGCTTAATGTCAAGACATAGTTCTTTTTCAATAACCCCTCCTGAAACTCATGATGATGAGGTAAGCTCAAGGCTTAATATACTAAAAAAAGCAGCAGCCGGAGCTAAAGATAGAGAAATTGAAAACGAACAAAGACAGAAAGCTCTTGAAACATTAAGAACAAGTGTTATTCAAGCCTCGGAAGATAAAGATGCAATATTAGAAATCCCTTCTATAGATTTAGAAAACGCAAAAGCACGCGAACATCAAAAACCTCACCATATAGAGGAAGATGATAGCTCAGATAAGAAAAAATCTGGGGTTGACGAAGTAAAAGACCCAGCAAAACCAAAATGGGAAGAGCCTAAAAAACTTCGTAAAAATGATATAATCCATATGCTCGATAACGACGGTGGTGATATTCATAAAACTCGTAGTCTTGCTTCAATAAAAAGAGCTAGAGAAAAGGAAAGGAGAAAACACGAAGAAGTAAAACAAGAAAAAATCTATCGCGAAGTTACTATACCAGAAATTATTACAGTTAGTGATCTTGCGAGTAGAATGACGGAGCGTGTTGCAGATGTTATCAAGGAATTAATGAAGCTTGGTATGATCGTCAATGCAACTCAAACCATTGACGCAGACACAGCAGAACTTGTTGTATCCACAATGGGTCATACATTTAAAAGAACGCAAGAATCAGATATTGAAAATATTCTTCAAACAGAGCCAGATATTGAAGAATCCCTAAAATCCAGAGCTCCTGTTGTAACAGTTATGGGTCACGTTGACCATGGTAAAACATCACTACTTGACGCTCTAAAATCTACTGATGTTGCTGCTTCAGAAGCTGGTGGAATTACGCAGCATATAGGCGCCTACAGGGTAACAATGTCTTCAGGACATAGTATTACATTTTTAGATACTCCAGGTCACGAAGCTTTTACAGAAATGAGAAGCAGAGGAGCTAAAGTTACAGACATTGTAGTATTAGTGGTAGCAGCTGATGATGGTATCATGGCGCAGACTATTGAAGCAATAAACCACGCAAAAGCAGCGAATGTTCCAATTATTGTAGCAGTTAACAAAATAGATAAGCCTGGCGCTGATATATCAAGAGTTAAAAATGAACTCTTGCAGCATGAACTTGTTCCAGAAGATCTAGGTGGTGATATTATAGTTGTCCCAGTATCAGCTTTAAAAAGAACAAATCTTGATAAGTTAGAAGAAGCTATTTTGCTTGTAGCAGAAATGGCTGAACTAAAAGCTAATCCAGATGCACCTGCATCAGGTGCTGTGGTTGAATCAAAAATCGATAAAGGTAAAGGCGTTATTGCAACATTACTAGTTCAAAGAGGAACTCTAAGAGTTGGTGATTTAGTAGTAGCCGGTACAGGATTTGGTAAAATCAAAAGAATGCTCGATGACAAAGGCCGTGATGTTGCAGAATGTTCGCCATCAATGCCAGTCGAAATTTGGGGCTTAGACAAGGCACCGCTTGCAGGCGAGACTTTTGCAGCTGTTCAAACAGAAAAACAAGCAAGAGATATTACTGAATATAGATCAAGACTTGCTATAGACAAAAAAGCAGCCCATGTTAAGAAAAGTAGTCTAGAAGAATTATTCTTAAAAGCTACTGGTGAAGGCGGCGTAAAAGAACTTCCTATTATTATTAAGGGAGACGTACAGGGCTCAATTGAAGCAATTGCAAGTAGCTTAACAAAATTGGATCATCCAGAAGTAAGAGTGAGAATTCTTCACACAGCAGTAGGCGGTATAACTGAATCAGATGTCGCTCTTGCCAATGCTTCCAATGCATTAATTTTTGGATTTAACGTAAGAGCTTCAAGCCAAGCCGCGTTACAAGCAGATAGAGAATCTGTAGATGTTAGATATTACTCTATTATTTATAATCTGATTGATGATGTAAAAGCTATAATGAGCGGTATGCTCTCTCCAATTATTAGAGAAATCTATCTTGGTAGCGTTTCAGTCAGAGAAGTATTTAATATTACGAAGGTCGGTAAAGTTGCTGGCTCATATGTTACAAAAGGTATAATTAAAAGAGGCGCAGGAATGCGACTTCTTAGAGATAATATTGTAATTCATGAAGGTAAGCTGAAAACTTTAAAACGCTTCAAAGAAGATGTAAAAGAAGTAAGAGAAAATTACGAATGTGGTATAGCCTTCGAAAATTACGAAGATATTAAAGTTGGAGATGCTGTTGAAGTATTCGAACTAGTAGAAGAAAAACAAACATTATAAGCTATAGCTATAAACCAACTTATACGACTCATCTGATTAAATCAGTTATATATATGCAAAAAAAAGATCAATCAAATAGACAGCTAAAAGTTGCAAACCTAATAAAGCACGAACTCATTAATGTGCTTCAAAGAGGCAAGCAGCTGGATAAAAGATTAATAGACAACAGGCTAACAATTACAAATGTCAAAGTCTCACCAGACTTAAAATTAGCAAGCTGCTATTTCCTGCCATTTGGTAATAATGACGAAGCTTCAAATCAATTACTAGAAGCTTTAGAAGCATCTAAATATGCAATAAGGAAACAAATCACAGAGACTGTAAATCTAAAATTTTCTCCAGAACTAAGATTTTTCTTTGATTATGGCGTGGTCCATGCTTCGGAAGTAGAAGCTGTCATGCTTAAGTTACGTAAAACTGATTCTTCACAATAACTTTTCATTTCAACTTGCCTCTTGTTAAAAAATCCACGTCATGGTATATGTGTCTTTGTTGTTTTTAATAAGAAGAAAAGAAAATGTCACGTCTCATATTGATTTTGTTATTGGTATTTGGTGCAGCTCATGCTTCTGCAAACCAGGATAAAGTAGCTGTTATAGTTAATGATTCTGTAATCACAGAGAAGGAAATATTTGATCGTAAGAATCTATTTATCATAATTCAAGGAATCAAAAACTTAACGCATGAACAGCAAATAATGTTCAAGCGTGCAGCAACCCAATCATTAGTAGATGAAATTCTTTTAGAGAAAGAAGCTAAAACAAATTCCATGAAAGTATCAGATAAAGATATAGACGCTTTTATTATAAATGTTGAAGAAGGAAAAAAGCTTGGCAAAGGTTTTTTCAAACATCATTTCTCTCATGACAAAGGAGTATATGCTTCTTTTGTAAAAAAAATGAGAGGAGACTTAATTAAATCAAGACTAAATAATGAAATATTAATGAGAGGCATATCTGTTTCTGACAGTGAAGTTGCTGGTGTAGCCATAAGATTAGCTGGTAAAGATCAAATGATTAAAGTAATTGAATTTATTACAAATTCAAACAATGATAAATCATATGATCTGTTAAATAAAGCAAGAAAATCTAAAAATTATTGTACAAAAAAACCAAATTCTAAAGATTTTGAAATAAATACTATAGAGAAGAAATTCACTGAATTTCCAAAAAATCAGAGAGAATTATTGGCTGAATTGAAATCTGGCGATTATAGTGCTATTGTAGATTTAGATGGGAAATTACATATGTACCATGTTTGTTCGAGAACTGTACATGATGCTTCAATGCAAGAAATTGATAATTTCATGAATTATATCGGCAATAAAAAACTAAGTTTCAAGATGATTAAGCATATGGAAACTATACGTAAGAAGGCTTATATTAAATATATTGAATGATATCCCAGCTCCCAACCATAGCTCAACATGCAAAGCAACATGGGATAAATCCTCTTAAATCTCTTGGACAAAATTTCCTATTTGATTTTAGTCTTTGTCAGAAAATTGCACGCACAGCTAAGATTCAAGAAAATGATATAGTAATTGAAATTGGCCCAGGTACTGCTGGCCTTACCCGTGCAATCCTAGAAAATAATCCTCAAAAATTGATTGTTCTCGAAAAAGATCAAAGATGTATATCTCTCTTAGAAGAGATAAAAACTATATATACAAATCTAGAAATTATGGAGTGTGATGCTCTTCAAATCTCTGTTAAAGAAATTTTAAAACTGCAAAATCTAGATCCAAATACAAAAGTCAAAATCCTTGCAAACTTACCATATAACATAGCAACTACTCTTATTCTAAATTGGTATAAAGAGTTAGAAAATATTGAAATTATCAATGTTATGGTGCAAAAAGAAGTTGCTGAGAGAATTTCCTCAATTCATGGTAATAAAATCTATGGTAGATTAAGCGTTATCAGCCAGCTTCTAACCAATACTTCAATATTATTTGATGTTAGCCCTGATGCATTTTATCCAAAACCCAAAATCTGGTCTAGTATAATTTCACTAAAACCTATGAAAAATAGACCATCTAGAAAAGAGATAGAAAAACTGGAACAAATCACTGCGGCAAGCTTCAATATGAGAAGAAAAATGCTTAGATCATCGCTAAAACAAGTAGTTCCTTCTTCTATTATGGAAACTCTTGATATTAATTTGAGAGCTGAAAACCTTGCGCCGAATGATTATTTAGAGATAGTACGTAAATTATATAAAGATCCCAAATTAAATTGCGCAGATGCGATTTGATTGGCGAGCGCCTGCAGTATACTACATAGGTGAAGCCACAAGTTCCATGATAAATCGCTTCTGGGCGGTTAATTTCTGACCTTGATGCTTAATCTTTCCTATAGATTATATGTGTAAAATAGCGTATTATATGCCCGATAAAGAAGCGCGGCCACCCGCAGTGAAACAATTTAAACAAATAAAAATATAATAGTATTAATGACAATAAATTTTAAAGAACTACATAATGAATTATTATTCCTACCACTTGGTGGATCGAATGAAATTGGAATAAATGTAAATCTATATCACTATGAAGGAAAATGGTTGATGGTAGATTGCGGGAGCGGATTTGCGGATGATTTTCTACCTGGTGTGGATATGGTTGTTGCAGATATGGATTTTATTATACAGCGCAAAAAAGACTTAGTTGGCATAGTTTTAACACATGCTCATGAAGATCATTTAGGAGCTATACAATATTTTGCAAAAGAATTAAACACTCCAATTTATGCAACGAATTTTACAAAAAATTTCTTGAAAATCAGGCTAACTGAAAATAATCTTCAAAAAAATGTTGAGATAAAAGAAGTAAAGCCAGGCTCTAAATTTAGCCTAGGACCATTCTCTATTGAGATGATTGGTGTAACTCACTCTGCACCCGAAATGCAAGCTCTGATGATAAGATGCGGCGGCGGTAAAGTACTTCATACAGGTGATTGGAAATTTGATGATGATCCAGTAGTAGGCCCTGTTTCAAGCAAGGATTTACTTAAAAAATGTGGTGATGAAGGCGTTGATGCTCTTGTATGTGACTCAACTAATGTATTTAATCCAGGATCTTCTGGATCTGAAGGAGAACTGCGTAAAAGCTTAGTGGATATTATAACAGGCTGTCCCAAACTCGCTGTTTGTACAACTTTTGCATCAAATATTGCTCGTCTTGACACATTAATTCACGCTGGTCAAAAAGCTGGAAGAAAAATTGTACTCACAGGCAGAAGTATGCATAGAATGCTCGCAGCAGCTCAAGAAAGTGGTTATTTACTAGATGCAGCGAATCTATTCGACGAACGCGATGTAGGTAGATTCAAAAGAGAAGAGATTATGATAATAGCGACGGGTTGCCAAGGCGAGCCTCTTGCAGCAATCGCTAAAATGGCTGGTGGAACTCATAATCATTTAAAATTATCGAGGGGAGATACTGTAATATTTTCCTCTAAAATCATCCCAGGAAATGATAAGAAAATTTTCCGTATGTTCAATCAGCTTATTAAAACTGGTGTTGAAGTTATAACTGAGAGAGATCATTTTGTACACGTTTCAGGACATCCTGGACTTGATGAACTTAAAACAATGTATAAACTTGTACGTCCAAAGACTGTAGTTCCAGTGCACGGAGAAGCAGCTCATATTCATGAACATGCTAAATTTGCACGTAAATGCGGCGTTCCAAATGCTGTTGAAGTTGAGAATGGTTCCGTTCTTAAAATTAATAGCGTAGAAACAAAACTAATAGGCAAAGTGAAGACAGGATATCTTGCTGTTGATGGTTGTAGCCTACTACCTGAAGATTCTTCTATTTTCAAATTTAGAAGAAAAATGAGAGAAGCCGGTATTGTTGTAGCTAGCTTAGTATTTGATAAAAAAGGCGGCCTAGTTACTAAACCAATAATTGATTATCCGGGATGTTTAAACCCAGCTGATGACTCTGATATTATTAATGATATTATCACTGAATTAATGATGCTACTTTCAAATGGCATGGAATCTAAGGTAATCAGGATGAAAACTGATGAAATTGAGCAAACTGTCCGTTCACTAATTAGGAGAACTCTCAAGTCAGAAATCGGCAAAATGCCGCAGATAATTGTAAATATTCAGTATTCTATATAAGCGAGTTCCTATGGATAGTATAATAGTAAATGGTGGGAACAAGTTATATGGAAATATTAAGGTAAGCGGCGCAAAAAATGCCGCTCTTCCAATAATGGCAGCTTCCTTACTCACCGCAGATAAAATAATCCTAAAAAATGTTCCAAGATTAGTTGATATTAAAACAATGCAAGAATTGTTGAATAATCACGGCGCTTCATGCGATTGGACTTCTAATAATGAATTAGAAATTTGCGCAGAAAATATCACGAGCAAAGTTGCTCCTTACGATATTGTAAAAAAAATGCGTGCTTCTATTTGGGTCCTAGGCCCACTTCTTGCAAGATTTGGGTATGCTGAAGTCTCTATGCCAGGAGGCTGCGCTATTGGCGCGCGAATGGTAGATCAACATATTGAAGTTATAAAAGCATTAGGCGCTACAGTCAAAATGAAGAAAGGCTATATTATTGCAAAATCAGAAAATAGGCTTAAGGGCACACATTTTAATTTTGCAAAAATATCAGTCGGCGCAACAATAAACGGAATTCTTGCAGCATCACTTGCTGACGGTCAAACGGTACTTTCAAACTGCGCTTCTGAACCAGAGATTATCGATTTATGCAATATGCTAAATGGGATGGGCTCAAAAATTTCAGGAATTGGCACACAGAAACTAACAATAGAAGGTTGCATAGAATTGCACGGTACTACTCATACTTTAATTGGTGATCGTATTGAAGCAGGTACATTTTTATGCGCTATCGGACTTGTAGGTGGTGAAATTACACTCGATGGTATCGATTATAATATCATAGAAAATACAGTTTTGCAGCTTACCCAAACAGGTATGAATATCAAAATAAATAAAGATGGCTCAATAATAGCTAAATCAGATAAAATAAAATCAGTCGATATGAAAACAGAAGCTTATCCAGGATTTGCAACTGATCTACAAGCTCAATATATGACATTAATGACTCAAGGTGATGATACGTCAGTAATAGCCGAAAATATTTTCGAAAATAGATTTATGCATGTACCGGAGCTTTGTAGGATGGGAGCAAATATTGCAATAGAAGGGCATACAGCAATAGTTAGAGGTACTGATGAATTAAATGGCGCAGAAGTGATGGCAAGTGACTTACGAGCATCTGTATCACTTATTATAGCAGGGCTTTCAGCTAAGGGCGAAACTAAGGTCCGCAGAGTATATCATCTTGATAGAGGATATGAAAATCTAGAGAAAAAACTACAAAATTGCGGTGCTAATTTAGAAAGAATACATGGCGATAAAGTATGACCCACAGCGATTTCATCATCCCATTCATGATATCAAGCGGTTCTGCAAATGGTAGAATTGTAAATTTAGAAGATTCGATTACTCAAATTCTGCAACAGCATGAATATCCAATTAATGTCTCCAATTTACTATCCGAACTTCTTGCTATGAGCTGCTTACTAGGCTCTAGCCTTAAAAATGATGGATTAATTACATGCCAAATTCAAAGTGATGATGCACCCATTAAATTTCTCGTCGCTGAATATAGTTATGGAGGAGACATCAGAGGTCATGCAGGCTTCGATAAAGATAATAAAAATATAAGAAATGCTGGTTTTTCTGAACTTGTTGGTAAAAGTAAATTACTTGTGACAGTAGAGTCTGGAAATGAAAAATACCAAGGTATTATTGATTTATCCGCAGGCAACCTTACAAAATCATTTGAAAAATATCTTGAAAAATCAGAACAGATCAAGTCTTTAGTTAGAATTTCAACAAAAACAGAAAATAATCAAATAACTCGATGCCAAGGGATTATCTTAAGGAAAATGCCAGGAACAAAGCACGAAATTGAAGAAGATTGGGAAAGATTCGAACATTTTATAAACACGGTTTCAGAGAAAGAATTGGCTGAAACTCCGGCAGAGATACTTCTGCATAATCTATTCCATGCTGATGAAGTTCTAACATACGAAGAAATCAAAATTAAGTTTCAATGCAGATGTAATAGAGAAAAAATGGAAAAAGCAATTGAAGCTATTCCAATGAACGAACGCGGAACATTAATGGTTGACGGAAAAATTTTAGTTAAATGCGAATTTTGTAGTAAAATAGAAGGATTTTGATGAGAAATAATTAGAAAATTAGACCTCATTTAAAATTGAATTTATAACTGGAAATTTTTATTAGCACTTACTATACTAACTCGGATAGGATAATCACTAAAAATACAATTTGGTAAGAAAACATGTCACTAAGCCTAAAATTACCTGATGAAATAATATTAAAACCTACAATCACAGTTATTGGCGTCGGTGGAGCCGGTGGAAATGCTGTTAATAATATGATAAAAGCAAATTTGCAGGGCGCAAATTTTGTTGTAGCAAATACAGACGCGCAAGCACTTGAACACGCGCTTGCTGGTAATAAAATTCAGCTAGGAGTATCAACAACTCGTGGCCTCGGTGCTGGAGCTTCTCCAGATGTTGGTATGGCTGCTGCTATTGAATCTGAAGATCAAATAAAGGAATTATTGCACGGAAGCAACATGGTATTTATCACAGCTGGAATGGGCGGTGGCACGGGAACTGGCGCTGCTCCTGTTATTGCAAAAATTGCAAGAGAGCTAGGAATACTTACAGTTGCCGTTGTGACAAAACCATTTCATTTTGAAGGACAATATAGAATGAAGCTTGCAGAGCATGGTCTCGAAGAGCTCCAAAAAAATGTAGATACTCTAATAGTTATTCCAAACCAAAATCTATTTCATATCGCAAATGAAAGAACAACATTTGCTGATGCGTTCAAAATGGCTGATGATGTTCTCCATGCAGGTGTACGTGGGATTACTGATTTGATGATTATGCCAGGTCTCATTAATCTTGATTTTGCTGACATTAGAGCCGTTATGAGCGAAATGGGCAAGGCCATGATGGGCACAGGCGAGGCTTCAGGTGATGAAGATAGAGCAATACGCGCTGCAGAGGCAGCTATTTCAAACCCATTACTTGACCATAGATCAATTCGTGGAGCTAGAGGCGTACTGATAAATATAACAGGCGGCATGGACATGACATTGTTTGAAGTTGATGCAGCAGCCAATAGAATAAGAGAAGAAATAGGCGACGATACTCATGCAAATATTATTTTCGGCTCCACTTTTAACAAGGATCTAGATGGTATTATTAGAGTTTCAGTAGTAGCAACAGGAATTGATGCAGAAGGGCCAAAAACTTACAAACCTTATGTTTCCACCATAGTCCAAGAAGAAACTCCAGAAACAATTCAAGAAGAGATCTCGTTAGAAGAAGAATATAAAGGTGAAACTACAGATTCTCAGCAACCATCACAGGCAGTAAATAGCCAGGTTCAATTAGAAATGGCGATAAGTGAAGATGAGCCAAGAATAATTTCTCCGATAATTCCTGAAAAACATGAAAGGGAGGTTGAAAAACCAAGAGTGTCTATTTTTAGTAAAGTAATGAACTCGCTAAAAAATCATTCATCTTCAAATACTAAAAGTCATCTTGTACCAAAAGGTGATAGGGTTGTGCCTATAGAAGAGGCACCGGATATATATGATGTGCCTGCATTCCTCAGAAGGAAGTAGTAAAAATATATACCGTCACCCCGCACTTGATGCGGGATGATGGTTAACCAACCAAAAACAAACCATATGTCTTTTTTAGAAAATTTGAAAAAAATTATCGTTAAACAGCAAGAAATCTCAGATAGATTAGCTGATGGTATTTCAGGCGATGAATTTGTCAAACTTTCAAAAGAATATTCAGATCTTGAACCTATTGTAGAAAAAATAAACCTATATCAATCTGCAATGCAGGAACTTGCTAACTTAAAAGAAATGGTAGCGACTGAAGAAAATCTTGAGCTCAAATCTATGGCTGAAGAAGAAATTTCAGATGTTGAGAACAAAGTTTCAAAACTAGAAAAAGATGTTAAACTTGCACTTCTTCCAGTAGATGAAGCTGATAAAAAAAATGCAATAATTGAAGTTAGAGCTGGCACTGGAGGCGAAGAGGCTGCGCTTTTTGCTGCCGTTTTATTTAACATGTATCAGCG
>CAYPDX010000011.1:0-29372 GCA_964409695.1 uncultured Rickettsia sp.
GGTATAGCTGATGGAAGAACTGCAGCAAAATATGCTGCAGTTCTTCCATCAGCTATACCAAGATTTATACCAAATTCTGCTTCCTCTACAAAATGTTTAAAAATATCTAATTTACCTTCTCTTGCGGCATAATGAGCTGGTAAAGATCTACTATTATCAGGAATCTTTGGGTTAGCTCCATTTTCAAGTAGAAATTTCACTATATCAAGAGAGTGAAAACTTGCCCAATGTAAGGGAGTCATACCTGTTGCGTCAGGAGAATTTATGTTAAAGCTATCTTTAAAGAAACCTTTTATGGAGAGAATGGTGTCCATAGCAACGGCTGGAGTCGTTATCGTAGCGCACACGACAAGAATAGGAGGTATCTTATTAAATTGAATGAATATATCACCTAAATATTTTGATTTGGTTCCTGCATCCATGGAACGACTTTCAGGATAAAGAAATTGTAATAGAGTTGGTATAGCCATGCACAATTCTGGTGTTGTAGCAAGAATTCCTTGAGACTTTTGAAGTTGTATACTGCCTTTTAAGAATAAGTTATTAAGTAATTCGTGCATTATAGTTTTTTCATCTGATGTAGAGTTAGCAAATATTTTTACTAAATTTGGAAGATCGATTTCTAAAGCAGAGTCACCAAAATTTATTTCCATATCTGTTTCACTAGCCGATAGTCTGTTGTTAAAGCGAGTAGCAATAGCTGAAAGTGCGTTTTTGATATCTGACGCGGGATGATAACCTGGCAATCCAATTGAAGGTGAAGGTAGAAAAAACTTAATTTTCATATTCTTAATCTTATTAATTATATCATTAATATACATTAATGGAGAAAAAAGTCAAACAGAATTTCTGGGGTTGTTAATTTGTAACCAATGATTCGGCACGTTTGAAGAATAAAATTAACCTGCGTCTTAGCTCTTCTGCGCATGATTTTGCTAGATTTATATTTGTTGTTTCAAGCTCAACGTTAGTAGAAAAAGGTGAAAATAATGTATTATAGGAACCTATCTGCCTTAGCTTTCCTGAATATATCATTGAGTTATCGTCTAATTTATATAATTTATACGACAAACTGAACTGAACGTTAGCGCGTAGTACTTCTGAGTCTTTTTGAATTATTAATGGATCATGGGATCTGTCAATCTGTATCTCTAATCTATATTTTATATTCTGTGGACTTGTATCTAAAATATTTCGAAGATGGTTTTGAAATTCATATGAACTTATAGATTCCTCATGAAAATTTATGGAGATACTTGCTAATTTAGTAGCAAGGTTTTCATCTACGACAGATCTATTTGCGCATGCTGGTAAGTTTAGAATAAGCAAGGTACATATAATAAACTTAAGTACGCGCATTTTGCAAAACCATTATATAACAAAATTTATAATCTTATCCGGAACCACGATAAGCTTTTTTATTGTAATTCCATCTAGATATTTTCTAATTTCGGGATTTTCTAGAGCTAATTTCTCTACTTTTTCTTTAGGGGCTCCAGATTCCAAAGTAACAGTTCCTCTAAGTTTACCATTGATTTGAACTGCAATAACAACTTCTTTAGACTTTGCTAAAGATTCATCATAACTTGGCCATGAATTTTCAGCTAAGAGTTTACTATTTCCAAGCTGCTCCCAAATTTCTTCAGTAATATGCGGTGCAAATGGGTTAAAAAGTCTAATTATAGAATCAAAAGCAAAGGCTATAGAAGGAGCTTTGGACTCTTTCGATAATTCCTCAGACATGGCATTATATAGTTCTCTTATTCGAGCTATAGCTTTATTAAAATGAAAATTTTTAATATCGCTAGTTACAGTTTTGATGGTTTGATGAGTGAAGGATAATAATTTCTGATTCTCAGCGCCCTTGAATTTATTAGATTTAATTTTTTCTGCAGTGGTAAATAATCTTACCAAGAATTTACCGCATCCATCGATACCGCTTTCTGACCAATCAAGCTCTTTTTCTGGAGGACTATCTGAAAGTACAAACATACGTACATTATCAGCTCCAGTTGTTTTAATTATACTATCTAGATCAATAACATTCTTTTTAGATTTGCTCATTTTTTCTATCTTACCTTCAGTGACCTTGAGTCCTGTAGTTTTATGAACTAATCCATTATCTGTTTTTATCACTTCATCTGGATAGAGCCAGTTTCCTTCTGAATCTTTAAAAGTTGCATGGAGTACCATGCCCTGGGTAAGTAGATTTTTGAATGGCTCTCTGACACTAAGAATTCCTTCGTCATTCATAGTTTTTGTAAAAAATCTTGAATATAGGAGATGGAGAATCGCATGTTCAATCCCTCCAATATATTGATCAACAGGAAGCCAGTAATCGGCAGCAACTTTATCTATCATAGTATCATGGTTATTATTACAAAATCTTGCAAAATACCAAGAAGATTCAAAGAATGTATCAAATGTATCGGTCTCGCGTCTAGCCGGCTTAGAGCAGGTTGGGCAGCTTGTATTTTTCCAAGTTGGATGTTTATCTAAAGGATTTCCAATACCTGTAAAATCAACGTCATATGGAAGTTCTACCGGTAAATTTTCTTCTTTAACAGGAACTACTCCACACTCATCGCAATAGATAATAGGAATTGGACATCCCCAATATCTTTGGCGTGAGATTCCCCAATCTTTGAGCCTGAAATTTGTGCAGGCATTTCCTAGTTTTAATTCTTCGAGTTTTTTAATGGATACTAATTTTGCTTCTTTAACTTCTAATCCATTTAAAAATTCAGAATTAATAATTTTCCCAATTCCAGCAGTATAGGCTTCTACGATTACATCTATTTCTTTATTCTCGGGCTCAATAACCTGCTTAATTGGAAGATTGTATTTTGTTGCAAATTCATGGTCTCTTTGATCATGCGCAGGACATCCAAAGATCGCACCAGTACCATATTCTTTTAGTACGAAGTTAGCCAGATAGACAGGGAGTTCAATTGTAGGGTCAAACGGATGTTGTACAGTTAAATTTGTTCTTACACCTTGTTTTTCAGCTTTTTCGATATCAGCAGCAGCCGTGCTCATATGTTTACAATTATCGATAAAATTATTTACTTCATCAGTTTTTTCAATTTGAGAAATAATTGGATGATCATAGCAAATAGCTACAAAGCTAGCACCAAATAATGTATCAGGGCAAGTGGTGTAAATGACGATTTCTTGGTCTGAATTTTTGATTTTAAAATGAACATTTGCGCCAACTGATTTACCTATCCAGTTTTCTTGCATGGTTTTGACGCTTTCAGGCCACCCATCAAGAGTTTTAATGTCATTCAATAATTCTTCAGCATAGTTTGTGATTTTCAAAAACCACTGTTTTAAATTCTTTTTCTCAACTAAAGCTCCGCTTCTCCAGCCTCTGCCTTCAATAACTTGTTCATTAGCTAAGACAGTATTATCTACAGGGTCCCAGTTAACCACTGATTCTTTTTGGTAAGCTAGTTTTTTTTTGAGTAGTTTAAGGAAGAAAGCTTGCTCATGCTTGTAATATTCAGGCAGGCATGTAGCTATTTCCCTTCTCCAATCGTAGGATATTCCAACAGACTTAATCTGCTCTCTCATTGATTCTATATTTGAAAGCGTCCAATCTAGAGGGTGGATCTTATGCTGTATAGCTGCATTTTCAGCTGGAAGGCCAAAAGCATCCCATCCCATTGGGTATAGAACATTGTAATTATTAGCTCTATAGAAACGAGCTATAACGTCACCCATCGAATAATTTCTTAAATGGCCTACATGTATTTTGCCTGAAGGATATGGGAACATTTCAAGTACATAATATTTTTGCTTATTATTATCTACTTCGCTATTAAAATGCTTTCCTTCGTGCCAAATTTTCTGCCATTTAGCATCTATTTTAGAAAAATTTCTCATATAATTATTTAGACTGTGATTGAATGTATAATTCTCTTGCTTCTCTTATAATCTGGTCTTCAAACTTATGTGCTAAAGTTGAAGAGACTGGCTCGTTGTACCACTGACCATTTTTTAATCTTCTCTCGTAAACCCTCACTTCTATTGCTTCAGCGTTGATAACATTTTGAGAAATAGTTACTTGGATTTTAAAACTATAGGCAGGTTCTTTTGTTGTACTGTACCAATCTGTCAAAATTATGCCGTTTGAAGCGTCTAGGTTTACAATTGGCATAAAGCTTAAAACTTTCTCAGTTGCTTCCCATAAATATTTATTTATTTTTTTCCAGTTCTCGCCTTTTGCTTTTGTATCTTCTCTCTTCATATGGCCTGGTCTGAATGTTAGACCATCTTCACCTGCAAGAGAACCCATTTCATCATAAACTCTCTCTTCACGCGTTCTTGGATAATCTGAGGCAAAAGCTGCAGATGCTGCTAGGGCTAAGATAGATGATATCAAAAATATTTTTCTAAAATGCATAATCACTGTCTGATTTAATCTGAGGAACCGTATGATAGGAAAATTTATTCATTCTGTAAACTGAAATTATATCATAGTTTTCTCAATAAATCCTGTGTGATCCTAGATTTTTTGTCACCAGTTAAAATTTGTCTATATATTTGAATATTTTCTATTACTCTTTGGACGTAAGTTCTAGTTTCATAATAGGGTATTGATTCAATCCAATCTACTACATCATAAAGTTTCATATCTTTTGGGTCGCCATAGAGATTTTTCCATTTTTTGACAACGGGCCCTGCGTTATAATTAGCTATTGCCATAATATATGAGCCATTATATTCAGTTACCAAATCATCAATATGCTTTGTTCCAAGACGAATATTATATTCTGTATTTGATGTTAATCGTTTCTGATCAAATTTAATTCCTAATTCTTTAGACATTTGCTTTGCTGTTTGAGGAATTAGCTGCATCAAACCATATGCATTAGCGTTGCTTATGGCATATTGATCAAAAACAGATTCTTGCCTTAATATAGCATAAACAAGAGATTTGTCCGAAGCTCCTTTATGAATTTTATATGGAGTAGGGAATGTTTCGTTGTTTATTATTGTCCCTGCTTGCTGAGCTAGTTTTGCTATCTCCGTTCTCCAATGTAAATCTAATTGTGGAGCAATTTTATTATAAATTAGAACAACCTCTCCATCAGTTTTAGCTATAGAAAAAGCTTCTTTTGCATAGATTTTTAATAGTTCGTATTTATTTGTATAAGATAATAATTCAGCTATTCGTGCATAACTATTGCTCTTAAGGTTAGATTTATCTTCTGAAGTTATTGTATGTGTGAGCCTTATATTTAAATCTTTAAAGCCAAGTTCATGTTGAGCTAAAGCTCCATAAAAAGTGAATCCATACGCGCTTGCTGTTTTAAACCATTTTTTGGCTATATCTTTTTTGCCAAGTTGTTTGTAGCTTCTGCCAATCCAGTATGCTCCTCTAGCGATAGACACAGCATTTTTCGCTGTTGCGTAGATTGTTTCAAAGTGCTTTATAGCATCAGCAGGTTTATTTAGATGTCTAAGAGCAATCCATCCAGCAAGAGATTCAGCGTCTAGAATATCAGCTCTTTCTGACAACGAATGTTTACTTACAATTTGATAAGCCGCTTTATAGTTTTTTTGTTCGAGAAGTTCCCTAACAAAATAATTCTTTAATTTCCACCATTTGCATGCGTGTTTCTCATCGTCAGGAGCGTGCTTATATAGCCTTATTAGCTCTTCATTTGGTGCTGTTTTTCTGTGAAGATTGAGGTAAGCATATAGGAGACCAGAATTATATTTGTAACTACCTTTCACCTTATGAAATAGATGCTCTGGTTTTAAGGTTTTTTTTTCAATTATAGATATCCAAGCGTTAAATACTTTCTTATATTCCTTATTTACTAAGAACATGAATTTTTGTGCTTCAAAAACTTTATCATCCCATAGTAGTTCTGAAATTTTCTGCGCATGGTCTTCTTCCGTAAGAATTTTTATATTCTTAGCCAAAAATTCTTCGGATTTTTTAGGATTGTGGGTGGAAAATATCCAAGCTGATTTTATAATTGGAGCTAGTTTTTCTTTGTCTTTAATTTTTGTTTCTGCGGCTTTGTAATAGTGATAATAGCCTTGAGGAGTTTTAGGTATATTATGCGTAAACCATTTTATTATGTGGGTTTTAGAGGTATTATTTGATATAAGTTTCTCCGCATTTGTAGCGAGAGTATTATATTGTGGCCAGTTCGGGTTCTGGTATAGAAAATTAGTTATATCTTCAAAACTACTATTTGCCTTGTCCTGAAAAAATTGAGTCTTTAAAAAATGATGTATATCTTTATATTTATAATGATTAGAGAGGCTTAGAGATTTTTTTAGGTCTCCTTTATTATAAAAATCTGCTATCTCCGCTACATTCGCTAAGGCGCTAAAACTATACATAATTGTCAGAATTATTGACAGATTCTTCAAAATTCTCATACTACACATCGTAAATCAAAAAATTTATTAGATATGAATAGAGCATTTATTTTTCCTGGTCAAGGATCTCAACTAGTTGGAATGGGTAAAGTTTTTTATGAAAATTTTTCTGTCGCAAAAGAGGTATTTGATGAAGTAGATGATGCTCTTTCTGAAAAACTTTCCTCTCTGATTTTTGAAGGAACTGATGAAGAACTTACACTAACATCAAATACTCAGCCAGCTCTAATGGCTGTGTCACTTGCTATTCTCAGAACTATAGAATATTTGTCTGGTAAGAAAATTATCGACATGTCTACAATAGTTGCTGGTCATTCTCTAGGAGAATATAGCGCAATATGTGCAGCAGGAGGCCTTAGTATAAGAGATTGTGCTAGGTTGCTGAGGTTAAGAGGGGCATTTATGCAAAATGCTTGCAGAGAAGGAGAGGGTGCCATGGCTGCAATTATTGGTGCAAGGAGAGAAGATCTTCAATTTGCTTTAAAGGAAGCAAATTCATATGGAATCTGTGAACTAGCAAATGATAATAGCAAAGATCAAGTTGTAATAAGCGGTAATGTAGCTGCAGTAGATTTCGCTATGTCCATGTTTGGAGGAACGGGAGTAAAGGCTATAAAGCTCAAAGTTAGTGCACCATTTCATTGTAGTTTAATGAAAGATGCTTCAGAGAGAATGAAAGAAGCTATGTCAAAGGTAAAATTTAATAGATTATCTATCCCAGTGATTGATAATGTAAGTTTAGAACTTTCGGAAGATCCAGAATTTTTAAAAGAAAGATTGATAGAGCAAATTTCAGGAACAGTTCGCTGGCGTGAAACTATGGAAATTATAGCTTCGAGTTACGACTCTGCGTATGAGGTAGGATCAGGCAAAGTTTTATCAAGTTTATTTAAAAGATCATATCCTGAATTCAAAGCACAAACTCTTAATACTATTGCCGAAGCTGAGGAGTTTGTAGTCTTATTACACAAGTCTGATTTGCTCTAAATTATCCCTAGTCACAAGTAATTTGGGTGAGTTTTTAGGTCATAAAATTATATCAAACTATCATTATTCGATTTAAATACACGTCTAAGTTAAAATTTGTTGTTTCTTTTACTATTAATGTTGCGTAAATTAGCGGTTAATTTTGCAGGTAAAAATGCCAAAGAAGAACTATTATCAAAAGAATTTCCCAGGTTGATTTGAAATAAGTTAATGAACTTATACAAGAAATGCGTACAAAAACCAAGATCTACGGGACAAGGTTTTGCTAGAACGTAATTTTGCTCCGTTCTGTTCTCAATACAACATGTTCTAAATTTTTCTACTATTAACAGATTTAAGTGCAAAAAATCCGATTATTATTGTGGATAAAGGATAGAAAGCCGCATATGCAATGGAGTCATATTCCATTGCTATTTTTGTACATATGAAGCATGTGGGAGTTGATAATAATAGGCTACCTAGTGAATGTCCTGTGCTGAATATTCTATATCTAATTCCAACATTAATATTTTGTTTTAATATCATTTGAGACGGGACGGAAAAGCCTGAAATAATAGATGACGCTAGAATAATTAAATATGGGATAAAATCTAAGAATTGATATTTTATTGTATAAAACAATGCTGTAAGAACACAAATTATCATTATAATTATTAATTTTATCAAAGAATACCCACCAATCTTATCAGCTAAATTTCCCCATATGATTCCAAAAATACCATATGAAGCTATAAATACTGGAATATAATGAGTTAAAGAAATAGAAAGATCTAACTTTAAATATATAGGAAGAAATATTATAAAAAATTGGTACATTGTACCTATAGAGCCTGCAATTAATATGGTTTTTAGTAATAATGGGGCCTGTCCATATATAAGTTGCATAAAATTTATATTCAAATATTCAGGATTTTCCTTTGATTTTGTATATTCAATTGTTTCTGGAAGATAATTTCTAGCAAATGTAAGAGCAATTCCTACAAATCCTCCCGTAATGAAGCAAATTCTCCACCCATCTTTGTATGAAGATAGTTTGTATAGAAGAAGTGCCGCCATTAGCGCTCCTATTTGTGTAGAAAATGTAACTAATCCATTTCCTAAATTTTGTTTTTTCTGAGAGATATTTTCTGAAATATATAATCTTACTCCGTCGATTTCTCCTGATAATCCTGACAGAAAAATCATTCTAGAAAAAATTAATAATGAAGATGCTAGAATTCCTATAGACTCATAACTCGGTATAATTGTTACTAGCAAAACACCTATACTACTTATTAGTCCTGAAATTGTTACAGCTAGTCTTCTTCCTAATTTATCACCGATATTTCCAAGAAAAATAGAACCAAGCGGCCTTGCAAGTACCGTGAGAATAACAATTGCAAAGAAGTTTAGTAATTTATGTTTGTCCTGAATGCCAGGCATAAAATTATTTGAAAGTTGAAGTGCTGAGAGGCTAAATATTGCGTAGTTGAAATATTGGACTATAGAATTAGAGCAGGCAAGTAAAAAAGCTCTGCCAAATATTTCTGTATTTTTTCTGGTATATATCATTCATTTGAATTAGGGGCCACTTGGGCCCCATTATGTGTTTGCTTATAGCATTATTTTTAGATTAGATTTCTTATCAAGTTCCTTCATATATTCTTCAAAAACTTCTCTGCTTAGCTTTCCTTGAATAGTAGGTTTTGCTTCTTCTAGAGTTGGAACCTTCATAGGTCTTTTATCTTCAACCTTGATGACGTGCCATCCAAATTGCGATTTTACAGGATCTGAAATTTGTCCTTTAGCCATTGAAAATGCTTTGTTTTCAAATTCAGGAACTAACTGTCCTTTTGTAAAATAACCAAGTTCACCGCCATTAGCTTTGCTTCCTTCGTCAGAAGAATATTCTTTTGCAAGATCAGCAAATTTAGCGCCTTTATTTAATTTTGATTTAACTTCTTTTGCGATTTCTTCTTTTTCTACTAAAATATGGCTTGCTTTAACTTCTTCTTTTCCAGCGAGTTCTTTTTTCATTTTTTCATATTCAGCGGCAATTAATGCATCTGTGACTTTACTTTTGATTTTATTTTCAACAAATAATTGTTGTGCGATTTGTGTTTTTGCTTGAGAAAGTTTAGTTTTAAATTCTTCTGAATCTTCAATTTTACTAGCAGCTATTTCTTTCTCAACTAATTTAGAATGAACATAACCTTTAACAACATTCTCTTGCATAGATTTATCTAAATCTTGAAAACCTTTACCTTTCATAGTCGGTTGGTTATCAAAGATTTCTTTTAGATCCTTCATAATATCTTTTACAGTAACTTTATTACCGTTATATTCGGCTACAACAGAAGAGTCTGTCAATTTTACTGTAGCTTCCTTAGTTACTGATGACTCAGTTTTTATATTATCTGCAGCATAAGCCATTGTAGAAATTAAACTTGTTGTTAGTAAGGCAATTTTCAATAAATTTTTCATGTTAATCCTTATTTAGATGTGTCTGTTTAGCTTGTAGTTTTGCTTTTATACCTTTTTTTTCAAGGAAGTAAATTCAAAATAACATTGAATTTAAAAAGCAATAACACTGTAACTTATATTTTTTAGAAGTAAATCCTGAGTTCGTCAAGCTAATAATATGTTGCTTAAAGTGCCTGTTTTAAATATGTTATGTTTGTTGTTTAAAAATCATATAAAAATAAAATGTTGAGATTGTTTACTAGAATATTTGGCACGGCCAATGATAGAATAATTAAGAAATTACAAAGTGAAGTAGCTCAGATAAATGCGTTAAGTGAAAGCGTGGAAATATTATCGGACTCTGAACTCGCCGCAAAAACCGTTGAATTTAAAGAATTACTAAGCGCTGGCAAAACTTTAGATGACATATGTTATGAAGCATTTGCTGTAGTTAGAGAGGCCGCTAAAAGGTCTTTGGGTCAGCGTCATTATGATGTTCAAATTATAGGTGGTTTAATACTTCATAGAGGTGATATAACGGAAATGAGAACGGGTGAGGGTAAAACTTTAGTTTCAACTCTTGCTGCTTACCTTAATGCTCTTGAAGGAAAGGGAGTTCACGTAGTTACAACAAATGATTATTTAGCAAGTAGAGATGCTGAGTGGATGGGGAAAGTCTTTAGGTTCCTTGGGCTTAGTGTGGGTTGTATTGTTAGTGGAATTTCAGACCAGGAAAGGAAAGAAGCCTACCAAGCAGATATTACTTATGCGACCAATAATGAGCTCGGTTTTGATTATCTAAGAGATAATATGAAGCTTAGTAATGATATGAAAGTGCAGCGTGCATTCAATTACGCAATTATCGATGAAGTCGATTCCATCCTTATAGATGAGGCAAGAACTCCTCTTATTATTTCAGGGCCGGTTGATGATAATTCTGATCTGTATAATCTTATAGATAAGGTAGTTCGTAGACTAGCTAATGATTCTTTTGAAAAAGATGAGAAAACCAAAACAATAAATCTTACCGAAGAAGGTATTAATAGAGCCGAGGAAATGCTTTTAAACCTAACTTTAATTGCTCCAGACACAGGTTTATTTGATTTCGAAAATATGCGTTTGGTACATTATATAAATCAAGCTCTAAGAGCTCAGCACCTATTTTCTAAAGATGTTGATTATATTGTTAAAGACGACAAAGTAATGATTATTGATGAATTTACTGGTAGAGTTATGGACGGAAGGAGATATTCCGAAGGTCTTCATCAAGCATTAGAAGCGAAAGAAAATGTTAAGATTCAAAATGAAAATCAAACACTTGCGTCAATAACTTTCCAAAATTATTTTAGATTATATAAGAAGCTCTCAGGTATGACTGGTACTGCTATGACAGAGGCAGGTGAGCTTAAAGATATATATAATCTTGAAGTTATTTCTGTCCCAACTCACCATAAATCTCAAAGAAATGACTATGATGACGAGATTTATGGATCAAGAGCAGAAAAATATGATGCGATAGTAAAATTAATTACTTCTTGTTACGAGAAAGGCCAGCCAGTTCTTGTTGGAACTATAAGTATAGAAAAATCAGAAGAAATTTCTGAAGTATTAAATAAACAGAAAGTCCCTCATAATATTCTAAATGCTAAGAACCATGAAAGAGAAGCTCATGTAATAGCGCAGGCAGGAAGGTATAAAGCTGTTACAATAGCAACAAATATGGCAGGAAGGGGAACTGATATTCAGTTAGGCGGTAATCCTGAAATGCTCGTAGAATTACTTGATTCTAATTTATCCGATGAAGAAAGAGCCAGAAGAATTACTGAAATAAAAAAAGTAATTTCAGATGAAAAGGAAAAAGTTGTTGAAGCTGGCGGACTATACGTAATCGGAACTGAAAGACATGAAAGTAGAAGAATAGATAATCAGCTAAGAGGAAGGAGCGGAAGGCAAGGTGATCCAGGAGAAACAAAATTCTTCTTGTCTTTAGAAGATGATTTGATGAGAATTTTTGCTTCCGACAGAATTTCTGGAATGCTAAGGGGTCTTGGGCTTAAAGATGGTGAAGCAATCTATCATCCAATGATAAGTAGATCTCTTGAGAAAGCACAGCAAAAAGTTGAATCTTATAACTATGATATAAGAAAAAATCTTTTGAAATTTGATGATGTTATGAATGACCAAAGAAAGGTGATTTATGAACAGAGAAATGATATAATGGTAGCAAAAGATTTAACACCAACAATTATGGACCTTGCCAATCAGCTTATAGGCAGAGTTGTTGTAAAATTTATACCACCTGAATCATTCAGAGAAAGTTGGGACTTAGAAAAATTAGATTTTGAAATTAATAGAGTATTTGCTATTGAATCTGATGTAAAAAAATACAAAACATTAGATGCAAGTCCTGAGGAAATAATTTTAGATATAGACGAGCAATGTCAAAAATTTATTTTAGATAAGCAAGAAAAATACACTAATAAAATCTTTAACCACGCTCTAAGATATATATTTTTAACAACTTTAGATCAAGTTTGGAAAGATCATTTACATACTCTAGATCACTTGAGACAAGGTATTTCACTCAGAGCCTACGGACAAAAAGATCCTCTTAATGAATATAAAAGAGAGGCTTTCCACTTATTCGATCAAATGTTAGATAGTTTTACAGAGCAAGTTGTTTTGAACTCATTCCAATTCCAGATAGATGTTCAACAAACAGATATAGATAGGTTTTCTAAACAGCAACGTTCTAAGCAAAAAACTTTTGAAACACGAGAAGATCCAGCTTTTGCAAAATTTAATAGTGATGGTGCGAGTATAGAGACAAGTCTAAAGCAAGTAAGGGCACATGTTCCAGAAAGTTTAAGGGATAAAAATGATCCATCAACTTGGGGAAAAATTTCTAGAAATGAGAATTGTCCTTGCTTATCAGGCAAAAAGTACAAGCATTGCCATGGTAAAACAGATTCTTAGCTTCCAAGCTCTGAAATTGAGTTTCTAGAAGGGATTACTGCGAGATCGAAAGATGCTCACTTATGAAGAATAAGCTGCGCTCTTTTGACTCTTGAATCGCATCTAGAAACTCAAACTTGGTGTGATACTACTAAATCCATAGCTAAGAATCTGTTTTACTTCATTATTTAACTTCTCTAGGAAACCACTATGAAAAAACCTATTATTGGTATAACTCTCGATTATATAAATGATTTAGATCCGGCTAAATATTCGGATTTTCCTTGGTACGCTCTTAGACAGCATTATTCAAAAGTAATAATTGACTACGGCGGGGTCCCAATTTTTCTTCCATTTGAATCATATAACACTAATCTTGATAATATTTTAGATATAATAGATGGTTTACTTATTCCTGGTGGGGATATGGATGTTCCTCCTTCAATGTACAATGAGGAGATTTTATATGATACAATACCATGCCTTGAGAGATGTAAAAATGAAAAACTATTGATAATGGAATCTTTAAATAGAAATTTGCCTATATTAGCCATTTGTCATGGTATGCAGTTATTAAATGTGTCTCTTGGGGGAACATTGTATCAAAACATCAAGGAACAAATTCCTCATTCTATTAACCATAAACAAAGAATTCCAAAAACAAATCCTCATCATAAAATTAAATTAGCTAGTAATAGCTTGCTTCAAAAGTTAGTTGGAGAAAAATCAGAATTTCCTGTAAATTCATATCATAGGCAGTCTGTGAAAGATTTTGGCAAAAATCTTGTTGCGTCAGCAATTTGTGTAGAGGATGGGGTAATAGAAGCTATTGAATCCACAAAACATGATTTTGTTATTGGGATAGAGTGGCACCCAGAAATTGAGGCTAGTAAAGAAATAGATTCTGCAATATTCACAAATTTTGTAACTGCAGCTATAAATTATCAAAAATCAAAATAAAAGTTTGTAATGGAAAGATTGGCTAAATCTATAAGTTCTCGTGGATATTCATCAAGGAGAGATGCAGAAAAGATTATTCAAGAAGGTAGGGTGAAGGTAAATGGTGTTGCCGTATCAGAAATCGTAACATTTGTTGAAGAATCGGATGTTATTGAAATAGATAATGTAATTTTAACAATCTCTAAGCCAAGATTATGGATTTACTATAAACCAAGAGGTTTCGTAACAACCCATAAAGATCCGCAGGGAAGACCGACAGTTTTCGATAATCTTCCAATTAAAATTCCTCATATTATTTCGGTAGGTAGGCTTGATATTGAAAGTGAGGGGCTGCTGCTACTTACAAATAGTGGCGAGTTAGCTAGAAAGCTTGAGCTTCCATCTAATAATTATTCAAGGACATATAAAGTGAAAGCTTACGGAAAATTTAATGAAGAATCTTTAAAACTTATAGCAAGTGGTCCGGAAATAGATGGTGTGCAATATAGGCCATGTAAAATAAAGCTTACAAAATCTAATATTTCTAATCATTGGTTTGAGATAACTATTTATGAAGGAAAAAACAGAGAAATCAGAAGATTATTTGAGCATATTGGCATGGAAATCAATAGATTAATACGTGTTTCGTATTACAAATATATACTAGGAACTATGCAGTCAGGGGAAATCTTAGAAGTAAAAGTCGATTTCTAGCTTCCAAGCTCTGAAATTGAGTTTTTAGAGGATATTTCTGCGAGATCGAAAGATGCTCACTTATGAAGAATAAGCTGTGCTCTTTCTACTCTTGAATCGCATCTATAAATCTCAATTTGAGAGCTTGGTGTTGTCTTTGCGTTATTTGTTCGTCAAAAGGACTCGTCATCCTGCACTTAATATTGCATCCACTCTTTTTCTTAACAAATAATCAATTTGTCTTTTAAGAAAAAGGGGTGGACCTCGCGTCGTAGCAATGGGTAGCGGTATTTTGAGAGTATGCTTAATGAGCGCTGCAGCAACGAAGTTGGAGTAATTTGTAGCATGGTTGACTCAAGCTTGAACGCGAGTCATGACAGATTGTTGAATTTTTTCGAAAGCTCTATTCTCTATTTGCCTTACTCTTTCTTTTGATACTAGAAGTTTTTGGCTTAATTCATCAAGAGTTGCTGGTACTTCTTTTAACCTTCTTTCTTGAATAATAAAGAGCTCCCTCTCGTTAAGTTCTTTAAGTGCTCCTAGTAAAAGCTCTCTTCTCATCTGGCCTTCCTCTTTGAAAGCTAGTATGATTTCTTGTGAAGGTCTTGTTTCAGGTATGAATTCCATTAATTCAGCGTTCGATTCATCTGCTCCAGAGGGGACGTTGAGTGATACATCTGAGTGAGATAATCTCCTATCCATTTCTACTACTTCAGACCGTGTTACCCCAAGTGAGGCTGCTATCTCTTTGTAATCATCATCATTAATATCTCTGGATTTAGAATTTCTAATTTTATTCTTTATTTTTCCAAGGCTAAAAAATAATTTTTTCTGAGCCGCTGTTGTGCCAATCTTTACTAAGGACCAAGATTTTAAAATATATTCTTGAATAGAAGCTTTAATCCACCACATTGCATATGTTGAAAGTCTATTTCCTAAATCAGGATTGAATTTTTTTACAGCATGCATAAGGCCCAAATTACCTTCAGAGATTAGTTCTGTAGATTGGAGTCCGTAGTTTTTGTATGAAAGTGCAATTTTTGCAACTAATTTTAAATGACTTGTTACTAATTTTTGAGCTGCATTTATGTCATGATTCTCTAAATAGTTTTTAGCAAGCATGTATTCTTCTTCCTGAGAAAGAGAAGGGAAACTATTGATCTCCTTAAGATATCTATGGAGACCATTGTCTTTAGATATAGAGGGTAAGTTTTTTTCTTCTATCTCAGTTTGTTCCATTGTTAAATCTCAAAACTTGTATAGCTTACTTTAAGAATCTCGAATGATTTAGTGCTTTTTGGAGTTATTACTTCAATAATATCTCCAGATTGTTTGCCTATCATTGCTCTTGCTAGTGGTGAAGTTATTGATATAAGCTTCTTGTTCATATTAGCTTCATATTCACCAACTATATGATATGTGTGTTCTTCTTCAGTTTCATCGTCAATTAGATGAACTGTTGCTCCAAACTTAACCGTATTACCAGATAATTTTAGTTGATCTATTACTTCTGCTCTAGCTGCTTTGTCTTCTAGGTCTAATATTCTACCTTCTGTAAAGCTTTGCTTTTCACGTGCAGCATGGTATTCGGCATTCTCTGATAGATCACCAAATTCTCTAGCTCTTGCAATATCGCTAATAATTTGAGGCCTCTCAACGCTTTTTAAATGTTTAATTTCAGTTTTAAGTCTTTCAAAGCCATGTGTTGTAATTGGAAATTTACTCATCAATATATTCTTGTTAAAATCTTGTTTTGTAATATAGTCGTAAACATAAAAAAAGTCAATTTCTATGGTTAATTTGAATTTCGAGAAAAGCCGCAAATCGTTTCACATTATGGCATTGCTATGCCCTATAATATATTATTTTATTCCAAAGTCATATGCGGTTGCGATAATCTCTTTAGTAGCACTTTTCGTTGTTTATGTAGATACATATAGGCACAGTAATTCATTTATTCAACGTTGGACATTGTTTTTTCTTAAAAATATTATGAGAAAGGATGAGCTTGAGACGAAAAAATTAGGCGGTTCTAGTTGGATGTTCCTGGGGATGGCTGTTAGTTGTATATTATTTTCTAAAATTATTGTAATTTTCTCTTGGGTAGTACTTTGCTTATGTGATTCAGCAGCTGCGATAGTTGGCACGGCAATAGGTAATACGGAGATAATTAAAGGCAAAACTTTTGAAGGAAGTTTAACATTTTTTGTTTTAACATTCATTCTAGGCATAGTTTATCACACTATTTTTCTTAATAGTTTTACATTCTATGGATTACTTTTTGCTTCTTTAGGTGCAACTTATGCTGAGCTTTATTCAAAAAAATATGGTTTAGACGATAATTTTACAATACCTCTTGCTGTATGTTTCTTCCTGAGTTTAATATAATATATGTCCTCTATACTTACAAATTTTTATGAGAAAGTCAGGGCATCTATAAATGTATCTGACCTTATAAGGAATATTGTATCTTTAAAGAAAAAAGGCGCAGAATTTTCTGGATTATGTCCATTTCATTCGGAGAAAACTCCGTCTTTTACGGTTAATGACCAGAAAAGATTCTATCATTGTTTCGGATGTGGAGCCCATGGAGATGTTATAAAATTCGAATCAGAACGTTATGGTCTTAGTTATAGAGATGCAGCATATAAGCTTGCTGATAAATATAGTGTTGAACTTCCTAAATTCACAAAAGAACAGGAAGAAGAACAAAAAGTTACGGATAGAATTCTAAATTTACTAACTCAAGCTAATAGTTTTTTTGTTTCAAATTTAAATAAAAAAATAATAGATATTTTGTTAAAGCGCGGCTTGACATTAGATACAATAAAAAAATATCAAATTGGTTTTACAGGTAATAAAGGTAGCTTGATAGATTTTTTTAATAAAAAAAATGTTCGATTAGAAGAATTAGAGGCTTGTGGGTTGCTTGGAAGAAACCAAGATGGGAAATATTATGAAATTTTTAGAGATAGAATTACAATCCCAATCCTCTCTAATTTTGGAAAAGTAATAGCTTTTGGGGGAAGATCAATAGGGGATGAGATGCCTAAATATCTAAATTCTCCCGAGACATTGATTTTTAAAAAAGGAGAATCCTTGTATGGAGAAGATATTGCAACAGGCGCTGCGTATAAATCTGCTAGAGCCATAGTTGTTGAAGGTTATTTTGACGTTATAGCTTTACATCAGGCTGGATTCTTAGAATCTGTGGCTTCGCTTGGAACTGCTATAACAAATTCTCACTTACATAAATTATGGAAAATTTCAGATGAAATAATAATTTGTTTAGATGGTGATTCAGCTGGGATTAGAGCAAGTAAAAAAGCTCTAGATACAGCAATTCCTATGATTAGCTCTAATCATAAATTAAGTTTTGCATTGCTCCCTGAAAGTTTAGATCCTGACGATGTTGTAAAAAAATATGGAAGAGATGAATTCGCAAAAATATTAAATTCTAGGATGAGCCTTTCTGAATATATTTTTTATAATTTTACTTACAAAAAGACATTTTCTACCCCAGAAGAAAAGGCGGAGCTTGAAAGGAGTTTGCTTGAAATAGCTTCTAGAATTCAAGATAAATTATTATATAAAAACATTTGGCAATATTTTAAAAACCAATGTTGGGCGCTTTTTAACAATAGAAATACTGGAGATAAAGCTCGGGCAAACCAGTATAAAATTCAAGTTACCCAGCCTTCATCTTACACAGAAATTGAGAATATAGAGTTTGTAATAATAGGTTATATAATTTCATGTTTTAACTCATTTGATATTGAGAAATCTTGCTTAGTATTGCGAGATATTTCTGCAACAAATGAAAAACTATCTAATTTCATTGAGTGTGTCCTTGAAATTCTTGAAACTAATCACCATATTAGTGATATAGAACTTACTGATAAAATAAAAAAAACTAGCTTTTTAGAGCAGCTTAACATAGTATCAATCATGTATAAAAATTCGATATCTGGCTCGTTAGACAGTATTACGAATTTAGAAATTTTAGAATTTTTGCTAACAAAAAGACATTTGATACATTTAGTTAGTGAGCTTTCTGATGTTATGCATTCTGAAAATGAAAATTTAGAAACAAGACTTGAATATTATTTTTCAGAGATAAAAAATACAAAAGACAAAATAGACAATTTTAACAGATTCCTCACAATTAATAATGTATAAAATGACTAGTGATATAGAAAAAGAAGAAAACGACGTCTCTATAAAGAAATTGGTTACTTCTTCCAAGAAGAAGGGAGCAGTTTCGTATGAGCAGATAAACAAAGCAATGCCGGCGAATTCTAGCCTCAGTGTTGATGATCTTGAAAAAGCTATAGCTTCTTTTTCAGATGCTGGAATTGATATTATCGAAGATGATAGTGACGATGATATTAAACTAGATATTAGTATAGATGATGACATCAAACTCACTTCAACTATTCCTGATTCGGAATTTGAAGCAGCTGAAGAAGAGGATCTAGTTGGAACCACAGATGATCCTGTCAGGCTTTATTTAAGAGACATGGGCGGAGTTCCTCTTCTTTCTAGAGAGCGCGAAGTAGAGATAGCTCAGAGAATTGAAGAAGGCAAAGAAATAATGATTGCTTCGCTTTGTGAGAGCCCCCAGCTTATGAAGCTTATTATTAAGTGGAGCGATGATCTCTCAAGTGAAAGAATGATGCTGAGAGAATTGATTGATTTAGAGTCGCATCTTTCAGAAAAAGAAACGTTTGAAGATGAAAAGGAAGATTTTGAAGAATCTGATGATGAAGATGAATCAATAGAAAAAGAAGTTGAAGAGCAAGTTGAAATTGTTCGAGAAACTTATTCCGAAATGGAACAACAACAGCTTCCAATTACTATTATAAAAATGGAATCAGCAGCTGCAAAAGCTGAATCAATCCTTTCTATGATACGTGAGTTTTATAGTACAAAACCTCTTGAAAACATCAAAGAAAACAAAAAATATCAAAAGGCTTTTGAAGAATTCATTGAAGAAATCAAGCTAATTAGAATCAATGAAAAAAGGGTTCAGGAAGTAATTCACAAATTATATAGTATCAATAAAGAGCTAGTTAATAAAGAATCTGCTTTCTTGCGTTTGGCTGAAAAATACAAAGTTGATAGAAAAAGTTTCTTCGAACATTATCTACATTGTACTATTGATAAATCTTGGAAAGAGAGATTAGCAAAGCAAAAAACTTCAAAATGGGCTGATTTATTTGAAAATGAAGTGGCTGCAGTAAAGGCTTTTGTCACTTCTATTGAAGAAATAGAGACTATAGTTGGCTTGCCTGCTATCCAATTTAAAAAATTGGTAAATGCCGTTCAAAAAGGTGAGAGGCAAGAATCCAGAGCAAAAAGAGAAATGATAGAAGCAAATCTTCGCCTTGTTATTTCGATTGCTAAAAAATATGCAAATCGCGGTTTGCAGTTCCTTGATCTAATTCAAGAAGGAAATATTGGTCTTATGAAAGCGGTTGATAAATTTGAATATAGAAGAGGATATAAATTCTCAACATATGCAACTTGGTGGATTAGACAGGCTATTACTAGGTCTATTGCCGATCAGGCTCGTACTATACGTATACCTGTTCATATGATTGAAACTATCAACAAAATAATTCGTACTTCAAGGCAGATGCTAAATGAGCTTGGCTATGAACCAACTGCAGCTGAAATTGCTGCAAGACTTTCAATGCCTCTTGAGAAAGTTCGCAAAGTAATGAAAATTGCTAAAGAGCCAGTTAGTTTAGAAAATCCAGTTGGTGATGAAGACGGAAGCTACTTAGGAGATTTTATTGAAGATAAAAACGTCGTTATGCCTCTTGATGCTGCAATACAGTCGAATCTTAGAGAAGTTACAACACGTATTTTGGCAAGTTTAACTCCAAGAGAAGAGAGGGTGCTTAGAATGAGATTTGGTATTGGAATGAATACTGATCACACACTTGAAGAAGTAGGGCAGCAATTTAATGTAACTCGTGAGAGGATTAGGCAAATTGAGGCTAAAGCTCTACGTAAGCTTAAACATCCAAGTAGATCAAGGAAGCTCCGCAGCTTTTTGAGTGTAAATGGTAAGAATCAGAATCTTAACGAGTAACAATATTTGAAATGTTAAAAATATTAGATGATTTTTTTGAAGATAGAAAAGCTAAAATGGGGCCACTTACACCTGAAATAATTGCTTTCTATGACAAGCAAAAAGAAGTTTTACAACAATCTTTTGATTTTTCTGCTTATTTTTTTACTAAAAAAAATGGGGAGGCTTTTGTCAGTCAAATAAATCAAAATAATAGTGAAGAAGACTGTACAGGTGAAGCGTGGAGTTTGTGGTATAATTTATCAGCAGTTCCAGAGCCATCAGTGTATGACGCGCTCACACAGATTATTGCTCCTCGTGAAATTAATTCATTTCCTTCAACTGGGACTTCTATTATAGGCGAAGTTGAGCATTGTGACCATTTAGATTAAAAATGCAACGCTATAAAGCAACTATAGAATATGATGGAACGGATTTTTGTGGTTGGCAGAGGCAAGATGCAAGTATTTCTGTTCAGCAGGTCTTAGAAGAATCTATCTACAAATTTAAAAAAATCAAAACATGTGTATATGGATCAGGTAGAACTGACGCAGGGGTGCATGCTCTTGGGCAAGTTGCGCATTTTGATTTAGATAAGGAATATGATTTAGAAGAGGTAATTTGCGCAATAAATCACCATTCTAAACCTCATAGGGTTGCTTTAGTAAATTGTGAATATGTACCTCCTGATTTTCATGCAAGATTTTCCGCTACAGAAAGAAGTTATTTATACAGAATAATCAATAGATTAAATCCAGTAATTATAGAAAAAAATAGAGTTTGGCAAGTGAGGAAATCACTTGATTTTGGATCTATGAAAGAAGCAAGTGTACATTTCATGGGTAACCACGATTTTACATCATTTAGATCTTCTCATTGCCAAGCAAAATCTCCAGTTAGGACTATAAATAATATAGAGATAAGGCAAGATGGTGAAGAGATTCAGCTTTGTATAAGAGCTCAGTCATTTTTACATCATATGGTTAGAAATATTGTAGGAACTCTTGTGGATGTAGGGTTGGGTAAAATATCGCCACTCAAAATCAAAGAAATTATTGATAAAAAATCGCGTATAGCAGCTGGGGTTACAGCACCGGCGTGCGGGTTATACTTTATGAAGGCTAAGTACTAATAATCACTTTACCAAACAAAAACTTTTGTAATAATATATCCCCCTAAAACACAAACCCCGTACTCTGTATCACTCCTTACTCTACTCTGACTCTTTCTTGCTCTTTTTTCAAGATATAATGCAACGACACGGGGTCCAGACTTTTTATCTTCAAAAATAACAAATTGTTTTATTTGTTAAAAAAAGACAGGACCCAGCATCAAGTGCAGGATGACGAGGTTTTTTCCCTTTTAAATAATTTCTTAAAATCATTTTTTGTAATAATCCCAAATAAAATGGAAACTAGAAAATAGAGAGTCGCCCCTGAAGCAATAATAATCAAGAGCGTAGAGAATTTAATCAAGCTATTATCTGAATATAGAAATTGCTCAAAATATTTAAGGCTAATATGTAACGCAACTCCCATAGTAATTGACGCTATAATAGTTTTGAATAGGTAGAAGAAAATAGATTCAGACAGAATTTTAATTTTTTGTTTCCTGCAATAAATTATAAGCAAAATTACGTTAAACCAAGAAGCAAATGTTGTACCAATAGAAATTCCAAGATGCTGGTAATCTTCAATCAACAAAAAATTAGCTATTATATTAAATATTATTGAAGCTGTCGTTATTTTAAGTGGGGTTTTTGTATCAAGTTTTGCATAAAAAATAGGCGTTATAACTTTACCTATAATAAATGCAGGTAGGCCAAGTGAAAAAATCGCAATAGTCTCTGCTGTTTTAATTGTGTCTAAAGAGGTGAATTCTCCTCTTTCATATATGATATGCATGATTGGATGAGCAAGAGCTATAATCCCTGCGCTGCAGGCAAGAGAAAGGAACATACTGAGTTTAATCGCATCTGTTTGAAGCTGTATAGCTTCATACTTTTTACCTGCTTTATGAAGAGATGAAAGAGATGGAAGTAGGACGGTTCCAAAACATATTCCTATGATAGAAAGAGGGAATTGATATATACGATCAGAATATGATAGAATTGAAATTGCCCCAGGAGCGAAGCTTGCTATCGCCTGAGATACAAATAAATTAATTTGTGTAACGCTGCTTCCAATAGTTGCTGGAATCATATTTCTTAGGAATTTGTAACTATCTGCTGATAGGTGTTTTGGTGAAAGGAAGCTATATTGTATTTTAACTTGTCTTGTAGAAAAAACCATAAAAATAAATTGTAAAATACCACCAGTCAATATCCCAATTGCTACATATATGGCTTTTTCAGTATCATCTCCCTTTATCATTGAAGATGAGATTATCGCTATATTCAGAATTATTGGTACAAAAGCAAAGCTAGCGAAGTGTCTATGGGAATTCATCATTCCACCAAGTAAAGCTGCGGCAGAAATAAATAGCATATAAGGTATTGTTATTCTGCATAATAGGATAGATAGTTCAAATTGCTTTGGATCTTTAAATCCAGGAGCAATTAGTCCCATTATCTGAGGCATAAAAAATTGGAATAGGGCGGTAAGAATTGTAAGGGAAATGATTAAAAGAGAAAAAACTTCAGAAGCAAATCGCGTAGCTTTTGTTTCAGATTCTATAAGATCACTAGAGTAAATAGGTACAAAAACGCTTGCAAGTGCCCCTTCACCAAAAATTCGTCTAAATAAATTTGGAAATTTAAATGAAGTATTTACAGCATCAGCAAACATATTGGTGCCAAAAAAATTAGCTATTACAAGCTCTCTGAACAAACCAAATATTCTTGAAAGCAAAGTATATGAAGCAACGGTGACGCCGGATTTGATAATGGACAAAATGCAAACCACTCAGTTCTATTGACCTAGACAAACTACAAAAAAAGATTATGTTATTCAAGATATTCTATCATTTCTAACCATTAAATTAGATAAGTATTTGTATGCACTTAGGACTGGTTGCATGTTTTTGTATAATTTTGATTCTGGAGCTAAGGCTTGGTCTTGAGGTTGTCCTTCATTTAAGGCATATGTTATATGCGTTTAAAAGGAGGAAGATTCTATATATATCTCTAGTCATTCTAAAAATTTTCTTCGTTACAGCTGTTGTTTTACTCTTTTGTAAAACAAATATTTCATTTACAATTTTTGGTGTTCAAATCTATCTTGATAGTTTTTTTTATTTTTTTGCTAGTATTTTTCTTGTATCTAAGAGTCTTTTAGAGCTTTTTGAGATTAGCAATAGTAGAACTGAAAATATAAAATCTGTTGTTCCTCACTTTGATCAAGGGAAAAAATTAGATACATTAGTATATTTTTTTATATTGAGTTTTTTTGAAAGCTCCGCAATAGCCATAAGTTTAACAGATAATCTTATGATTATTTTGTCTTCTATAGTTACTTCCATAATTGCAATTTATTTTATAAAACTATTTCTTATTAGAATTTTTTATAAATATTATTTTCTAAGATCATCTATGGTAGCTTTTTCAGCTATATTAGGTTTAAAATTAATGCTATATTGTTTTGGCGTTTAAATAAGTAAAGAAAACGAGGATTTAATGAGACTTTTTCCCTTAAGAATTATTGGTGATAATACAAAATTTAGATTCATGAAATATCGAAAATTTTGCTTTATTTTTTCAATAATTATTTCAATTATGAGTATTATCTTTCTATTTACAAACAAGCTTAATTTTGGAATAGATTTTACAGGTGGTATAGTTATTGAAGCTCGTTCTAACAAGGCTCCAGACATTGCAAAAATGCGAACTATTCTTGGTCGTCTCGAAATAGGAGAAATTTCTATTCAGAGTTTTGGAAGTAACAATGATTTTGCAATAAGAGTAGGTTCTGGAACCACTAAGGAAGGTGTTGTTGAAATTGTTGAGAAGATAAAAAATTCTATTGCAAAAAATATTTCTGACACTATCGAATATAGGAAAACTGATTTTGTAGGACCTCAAGTCGGCAAGCAACTTATAAGCTCAGGAGCTCAGGCTCTGATATTATCATTCCTTGCTATTATGGTATATATCTGGTTCAGATTTGAGTGGCAATTTGGTCTAGGGGTGCTTATAGCTCTTGTGCATGATATAATAGTTGCTCTTGGCTTTTTAAGTGTAACTCAGATAGATTTTAGCTTGAGTAGTATTGCAGCATTACTAACCATTATAGGTTATTCTGTGAATGATTCGGTAGTAATTTATGACAGAATGAGAGAAAACTTAAGAAAGTACACAAATAAAGATATTGATGACATAATTGATTTAAGTATCAACGATACTTTATCGAGAACAACGCTTACAATTTTAACAACATTAATAGCAAATCTGGCTTTGATTATATGGGGTGGAGAGGCTATTAGAAGCTTTAGTATACTTGTTTTTGTTGGAATTATTGTTGGAACTTATTCTTCAATTTTTATCTCAGCTCCAATACTTAAAGTATTTGGGATAGAGAGGTTTAAACAAGCTTGACATTTTTACTAAACTCGTGTAAAAGTCTCATGTTTGTGAATCTCTTTAGAGGAACATATTTTTATGATCTTCTAAAAGTTTTTGATTCGGGGATTTCTAGTAGGAATTACTGATAGATAGCTTTTTAAGTAGCGTGGCCATGGTATGCCTAATCTGCTTGTAAATTCACACTTTTGTCAAATACCAAAAAGAAGGGTCAAAATGCCTAAAATGAAAACTAAATCAGCAGTGAAAAAGCGCTTCAAGCTTACTGCATCTGGCAAAGTTAGAGCAACTCAAGCCGGGAAGAAACACTTTATGCGAAACCGCACGAAGGCGCAGCTTAGAAACCTTAGAGGTACTACAATATTACAATCTTGCGATGCAAAGAATATTGTTAAGTACTTTTTGCCGTATGGCACTAATTAATTCAGGAGGTTTAAATGGCTAGAGTAAAAACGGGAAAAATTTCCCATAATCGTCACAAGAAAATTCTAAAGCTTGCAAAGGGCTATAGAGGAAGGGCAAAGAATTGTTTCAGGATTGCAGTTGAAAAAGTTGAAAAAGCTTTAGCATATGCGCATCGTGATAGAAGAAATAAGAAAAGAGACTTTAGACGTCTTTGGATTCAGCGTATTAATGCTGGTGTTCGTGAGCATGGTATGATCTATTCACAATTCATTAATGGTCTAGATAAGGCTGGTATAGAAGTGAACAGAAAGATGCTAGCAGATCTTGCTGTATATAATGCAGAGTCGTTTGCTCATATTGTTGAGCAAGCTAAGAAAGCGCTCGCTGCTTAATAACAATTACATTTTTAAAATAGAAAAAAGGTTTTATCGGGACTAAGCTTTGCGTACGTATTAAGTATACATTTACGCAGCTTCGCCTTAAAAACCAATTGTCTAATTTAATCTGGAAAATGGTATATACGCATTTTATTATTTAGTCAAAAAAGCTCGTTATCCAGCACTTGATACAGGATAACGGTGGAGTTTTAACAAATATCAATCAAGCCCAAGGCAACATCTTCCGCAAATATGATCAAACTCGTGTAAAATAACTCGCGCTAACCAGTTACTGGCTTCCATAGTTTTGTGTTCTCCGTCTAGATCTTGGTATTTTAGCTTAATATGTTTTGCTCTTTTAACGCTAATTTGAACCCCAGGAACTGAAAGACATCCTTCAGGAGCTTCTATTAATTCTTCTGAGTAATAAATGATCTCTGGGTTTATTAGAGCAAGTGGGTAAAAACCTTCTTGTCTAACTGTGTCGTCATTATCACCTAAATCTACAACAATAATTTGCTTAGCGATTCCAACCTGAATAGAACCGACACCAACACCATTTTCCTTATGAATTGTTTCGACAATATCATCCACTGTTTTCTTTAAACTCTTACCAAAAACTGTAACGGGCCTTGATTTGATTTTAAGTCTTGGGTTCGGTTTTGTTAGTAATTTTAATATTGGCATATTTACTTTTTAAAAAAATTTGATTTCACTATAGCCATTCAAAAAATCTTTTCCAGAAATTGGTTTTTTCCCTTGTAATTGGAGCGAATTAATTTCTAGAGCATTATTACCGCAAACTATTATAAGTCCTGGTCCAATTATAGTAGCTGGTGGTTCATTGCGATTTACTGTAATTGGCTGTGCATCAAGAATCTTAATATCTCCAATAGAGGATTTTGTATATGCACCAGGCCAGGCTGCGACCGCTCTAATCTGAGAATCAATTTTATATGCATCTCTCGACCAATCGATTAACCCATCTTCTTTGGAAAGTTTTTTGGCATAAGTGAAGCCTTCGTTAGGCTGAATAATAGGTTCAATTGAATCTATATTATCAACAACTTTAAGAATCATTTTTGCCCCCTCAGTAGCACAATAATCGTGAATCCACTTAAGAGTAGGGCGATTTGGTAAATCAAAATCCTTCTGAAGCAAAATTGGCCCTGTATCAAGTCCTTCATCCATTTGCATAACGCAGATACTAGATTCCTTGTCCTCATTCATTATTGTATGTTGCAGCGGTGCTGCGCCTCTAAAACGAGGCAGTTTTGATGGGTGGAGATTTAAACATCCATATTTTTTAGAGTCTAGAATATTCTTAGGTATAATAAAGCCATAGGCAACCACAATAATAATATCAGCATCTATAGAGCTCACTAAGTGAAAAGATTCTTCATTTTTTAAAGTTTTAGGTGTGTATACTGGAATATTATTTGCTTCTGCAAGCATATGAACTGGAGAGTATGATATTTCCATGCCTCTTCCTTTTGGTTTCGGCATTTGAGTAAATGCAGCAACGATCTGGTGCTTTGAATTAATAAGTTCTTGTAGGGTCGGAGTGGCAAAATCCGGTGTACCCATGAATATTATTTTCACAAGATTTCTTTTCTTAATTTTTTTAGTTTAGCTAATGCCAAATCCTTTTTTAATGAGCTTAAGTAGTTGAGTAATGTTATTCCATTTAGATGATCCATCTCATGTTGAATGACTCTCGCTAGCCAGCCGCTTGCCTCTAAAGATTTACTCATCCCATATTGATCTTGGTATGAGATTTTAATACTCGATGACCTAGGAACTTCAACAATAATTGATGGGACAGAAAGACAGCCTTCACTGGCTGTAACATGTTCTTCAGATGCCAAAGTAATTTTAGGATTAATGACACACATGGGATAGAAGCCTTCTTCTCTTTCCATATCATCATTATCCGCTAAATCGAGAACCAGCAATTGCTTTTGAACTCCCACTTGAATTGCAGCAAGCCCTACGCCCCTATCATGATACATTGTTTCTATCATATCTGATGCAAGCTTTCTCAGTTCGTCATCAAAGATTGTGACAGGATCTGATATTGTTTTAAGCCTCGGATCAGGCGCTACAACTATAGGTAGTATGCTCATTTTATATATAGGTTTTTCTATTATTGTAACAAAAATTCTAAAACTTGCAACCGGTTCTGGTGATTGAAAATATTCTAACAGTAACTATATCTCTAGTATATGAAACAAATAGTAGATTCAAATGAATATTGATAAGTTAACAAATAAATCAAAAACAATAATTTCAGATGCTCAAAAAATAGCTGCAAAAAATGATCATCAGCAAATTCAGCCGGTCCATATCGTAAAAGCTCTTATAAATGAAGAGGATGGAATAATAAAAGCTCTAATTACAAGTTGTCAGGCATCGAGTGATAGGCTTGAGAATGAAGTTGATACGATGATTTCAAAAATCCCTCAGGTTAAAGTGTCTGGCGGAGCTCAAATTTATTTCAGTAATGAATCTGTAAAATTACTTGGAAAAGCTGAAGAACTAGCAAAGCAATCAGGAGATAGTTTTGTTTCAATTGAAAGATTATTTGAAGCTGCTTCTTATGATGAAAATATTTCAAAAATATTTAAAGCAAATGGAATAGATTCAAAGAAACTTTCAACAGCGATCATGCATATTAGAAAGGGTAAAAAAGCTGATACAGAGTCTGCTGAAGATAGTTTTGAAGCTTTAAAAAAATATAGTCGAGATGTTACAGAACTTGCTTTGAAGGGCAAATTAGATCCAATTATTGGAAGGGAAGAAGAAATCAGAAGAGCTATACAAGTTCTTTCTAGAAGGACAAAGAATAATCCTGTTTTAATAGGAGAGCCAGGTGTAGGTAAAACAGCTATTATAGAAGGTCTGGCGCAGCGAATAATTGCTGGCGATATTCCTGAGGCTCTTGAAAATTGTAAGCTTATAGAGCTTGATATGGGTGCATTAATTGCAGGTGCAAAATATCGAGGCGAGTTTGAAGAGAGGCTAAAATCTGTTTTGAATGAAATTAAAGAAGCTGCTGGGGAAATTATATTATTTATAGATGAAATGCATCTATTGGTAGGAGCTGGAAAAGCAGATGGTGCCATGGATGCATCAAATCTTCTAAAACCAATGCTTGCCCGCGGCGAACTTCACTGTATTGGAGCTACTACACTTGATGAATATAGGAAACATATTGAAAAAGATCCGGCACTTGCTCGTAGATTCCAGGCTGTATACGTGACTGAGCCTACAGTACATGATACAATTTCTATTCTAAGAGGAATCAAGGAAAAATACGAACTTCATCATGGTATTAGGATCTCAGATAGTGCAATTGTTGCGGCTGCCACCTTGTCTAATAGATATATCACAGATAGATTCTTACCAGATAAAGCAATAGATTTGCTTGATGAGGCAGCAAGTAGGCTCAAAATTGAAGTTGGGAGTAAACCAGAAAACTTAGATGAGCTCGATAGAAGAATTGTCCAGTTAAAAATTGAAGCTGGGGCTCTAAAGAAAGAAAAAGATGAAGCTTCAGTTATTAAGATAAAAG
>CAYPDX010000012.1:0-28920 GCA_964409695.1 uncultured Rickettsia sp.
TGCTTCTGCTTCCGCTGCTAAACGAGCTACCTCTGCTTCCGCTGCTAAACGAGCTACCTCTGCTTCCGCTGCTAAACGAGCTGCTTCTTGGGCCGCCGCTGCTTCCGCTTGACGAACTCTCTCTTGAACTCGTCCTCTATATGCCGCCTGGATCCTTCCCGCCGCCGCTGCTTGGGCTAAACGCGCTCTCTCTTCCGCCGCTGCTTCCTCTCGCACTCTCTTCACTTCCTTCTTCGCTAAGTACATACGGTACGCTGATTGCGCCTTAACCGCCGCATTCCCTCTTTCTTGGGCCACCACCTCTCTTTCTACTCTTGCTGGTGGGGGTGGTGTCATTGGCATATCTACTACCGGTGGTGGGGGTGGTGTCATTGGCATATCTACTACCGGTGCTGGCGGTGGAACTTCCGTGTCATCAAATTCATCATCACTATACTCAAGATCAGTATCACTTTCTAATTTAAGATCTTCTACAATTAACTTACACTCTCTTTCTTTAACTTTAAGGGCTGTTGACACTTCACGAGCATTAAGATCTTGCAAACCTCGCACCTTATTAAAACGACTTTCAAAATCATCCTCAGCCTCATCTTCAAAAGAGATATGGTCTGGTCTTGTATTAGAAAACTGAATTACAGCTTGCAAACGTCGCACCTTATTAAAATGACTTTCAGAATCATCCTCATCCTCATCCTCATCTTCATCTCCAAAAGAGGTATGGTCTGGTCTTGTACTAGAAAACTGAATTACAGATGGATCATATCTGTTAATATCAAAAGTTTTTAGTAATTCATTGAATTTGGTCTTAGGATCAATATCAGGTTTTTTTTCATCCATTGTACTAAATAAACACTCTTCTTCCTCCATATACTCAAATATTTCCATTGGACTGTTATATTGTCTCAAATCCTCTCCACCAGAGCTTAATTTTAAATCTTTACGGGGAGCGCTCTGTGTTCCAAGCAATTTGTGTTCAGCTTCCTCATAATCAAAAGAGCCTAATTTTAAATCTTTACGAGCGGTATTATATATTCCAAACGGCTTATGTTCAAAAGGTTCTATTATTTGTATATTTTTTCTGGCAGCTCCAAGCCACGATAGTGCTATCTCTTTACGTACTTGGTCGGATCGTGATTGAAACAAAGTTGGCCTAGCGGCAACATTTATTGGGCCGCGAAGAATTTGTGTCTTTTCTGTAAAATGATGTGGTGGTGGCAAATTGTCTGTCACTGGGACCGCCTCTGCTTGCGCTAAACTATCTTTTTTTCCTGCTACTCGGGCCACCGTCTCCGCCGCTAAACGAACTTTTTCATCCTCCGCTGCCGAAACTTTAAGCCATGTTGTTGTATATTGCTTTACTTGATCTTTTTTTGGCCCCAAGGGACTAACACTCTTCTCTGGAAGTTTATTTGCTGCCTCTTGCCCTGCTGTCCTTGTACCAAAAAGCCCTTTTAATCTATCTCCAAATCCTGTTAATCTATCTCCAAAAAATCCAGCCTCGGCTTCAAGCGACGACATAAGAGTTACAAGAGATGTGGTTGCTATTAGCATTTTTTTATTTTTCATAAAACTGCTCATTTATATCGTTTTTTAAACGTTAAAATAATTAATTGTATTAATAGTATATTATTTATGAAGATTTGTCAATAGACTTAATGTAATTAATTAATTAATCATTACTTTTGTGATTTAGAATTAATTGATACTTGTTAATATCTTTGTTTTTTAATGAGACATGGCCAATTGCTACAAGTAATGAAACGATGGCATATATCTATAATCTAGCGTCATTGCGAGGAATGAAATGACAAAACAATCCAGCCTTAAATGTACAAAACACGGCTTTTTACTGGATCGCCACGTCGGCCTCTTGGCCTCCTCGCGATGACGAATTCGTCGCTTTGCTCGCAATGACAATATTTTTACTAAAAGAATCCTTGATTGCCTTAAAATAGTTTTGCAGCTATAGTGTGGCAAATTATGAAAAATATAAATGAAACAGACAGTAGCCTTGGTTGGCAGACCTAATGTTGGAAAATCAACCTTATTTAACAGACTCAGCATAAGGACAAAAGCCATTGTTCATGATATGCCAGGCGTAACGCGCGATAGGAAATATTCATCTGCAAAACTAGGCCCTGTAGAATTTACAGTAATAGACACTCCAGGCCTAGAGCAAACAGAAAAAGCAGCTATTGAAGAAAGAATGATGGGGCAAACCTTTGCCGCCGTTGCAAGCTCTGATCTCGTTTGCTTAATTGTTGATGGCTCAGCAGGCATTACTCCTCAAGATGAATTCTTCGCTGGAATGTTACGCAGGCAACATCAAAATGTGATTTTAGTTGCTAATAAATGCGAGAAGAATGTTCTGGTTGATAAATCATATTATAAGCTTGGATTCGGCGAACCTATCACAATCTCAGCAGAACATGGGCTTGGCATGGTTGATCTGTGCGACGCGTTGTTAGAAAGACTAAAAGATGATGATACTAAATCATATAAGGATCCTTTCAAAACAGACACAATTCAAATAGCCATTTGCGGCCGGCCAAACGCTGGCAAATCAACATTCATAAACTCTCTAATTGGTGAACAACGTTTATTAACAGGCCCAGAAGCTGGGATTACTAGAGATGCTATTGATGTTGAATGGGAATATAAAGGAAAAAACATAAAGCTTGTAGACACAGCGGGCGTACGAAGAAGAAAGCAAGTTACATATAGTCTTGAAAAACTTTCAGTTGGCGATACTCTATATTCAATAAGATACGCAAATACTGTTGTACTAATGGTGGATGCGGAGCTTGGCATTGAGCAGCAAGATCTTAATATCATAAATTATATTATTGACGAAGGTAGATCTATAGTTATAGCTGTTAATAAATGGGATTTAATAGAAGATAAAAAAGCTTATAAAAAAGAAATGGATTATAGGCTTGAAACTGATCTTACATACATCAACGGCGTCTCTGTTATATATCTTTCCTCCATCAAAAATGATAATACAAAAAATGTTATTGAAGCCTGCATAAAAGCTTATGATGTTTGGAATAAGAAAATTTCTACTTCTAAAATTAATAAATGGCTTGAATTTGCTCTAGAGCACCATCAGCTTCCTCTTGTAAAAAGTGGTAAAAGAGTAAGAATTAAATATGGGCTACAAACAAAAATTCGCCCCCCATCATTCAAATTCTTTACAAATTACCCAGATGAAATACCTGAATCATATAAAAAATACCTTGTAAATAGCATGAGGGAGGCTTTCGGATTACCAGGTATTCCTATAAGAATGACGTTTGAGAAATCAGAGAATCCATTTGCTGATAAAAAGTCAAAGAGAAAATGAAAATATTGCTCACAAGATCTACAGAAGAAAATAGCGAACTTGCTAAAATTCTAGAAATAAAAAACTACGAAATCATCGAATTTCCACTTATCTCATTCGAACCATTAATAAATGAATTACAAAGCCTAAAAGATACAATAAATGAATATATACTAATAATCACAAGCAAATATGCGGCAAAATTAGCTGCGAAATATTATGCAGGATTGAATTTAAAAGCCTATGTTGTAGGAACAGCATCAGCAGATATTCTTAAGGAAGCTGGTTTTGAAATATTAGCTTTAGAAGAAAATATAGATAAATTACTAAAATTGGTACCGGAAACGGATAATCTATTATTCTTACGTGGCACTCACATCTCACAAGATCTTTGTTTACGTCACAAAGAAGCTATAATATATAATAGTTATTACGTAGATAGGTTTCCTGATAAGCTAGTTAATCAAATAAAAAATCAAGAGATTCAGACAATTACATTATTTTCTTTGAATTGCGCTAAAGCGCTACAGAATTCCATTAAATTTCATAAATTAGAAAGTTATGTGCAAAGTGTAAGTTTATTCTGTCTCAGTAAAAACATAGGCTCCATATTCGGTGAAGGCGCTTTTAAAGAATTAAAGCACCCAAATTCACCAAATATGGAAGAGTTTTTGCGGTTGTTTTGAGTTGTCAGTCTATGCTACTAGCAGCTTCACTAGAGCGACTGCTTCTACTACTAGAGCTACTTGCAGAACGAGGAGCGGGAGTGGTAAGTTTACCACCAGCGGCATCGACTGCTTTACTCATTCTCCCTCTTATACCACTCACAGCCTTAGTCGACGCGAATGCCAGACTTTCATTTAGCCCCGTTGGAACAACTTCCTTTCTCACACTTTCATGTATACGATTTATATCAATAAGAACATTGTCTCTAAAATAACGTCTTACATAGTCTAGATCTTCTTTATTCACTAATGTATCTTTTATACCTTTCATAAAGCCATCAACTTTATAACCCAATTCTCTCATGTCTGCTCTTAAAGCTGCTGCCGCATGTGTTTTTACTAGGTCTAGTTCAGCATCACCACGACCAGCCAGCCGAGCCTTTTGACCATCTATTGCCGGGCCAATAGCTTTCTTAAGATTTCTTATATCCTCTTTTGTTGCATGTTTCTTTCTTGCAATATTTTTTAAAATTATATTTGTTGGGCCCCACAATTCTTGAGCTTGTGACGCTAGACTTTTAGCTGGTTTTCCTGACATATATTCCTCGTTATTTTAATTAAACCATTAACCAACTCTAAATATACTTAAAACAAATAAAAATTAAAATCCTCGTTTACATACACAAAATCATGATATTTATTTTATTTAAGTGGTAAAAAAACATAAAGATTGACAAAACTCCATATAAAAGATAGAACTTCCTTTTAAGAAATATGTGGCAAAACCAAGTGTCTTCAGGTTTTTCAGATCATTTTAAAAAGTATTTTTGGCCAATTGAAAAAAAAGAGCTTAGATTTTTCATACCTATGGCGGCCATTATGATGTGCGCACTATATAATTTCGCAGCACTACGATCAATCAAAGATAGTCTTGTAGTTTCAAATATTGGAGCCGAAAGCATAAGTTTTCTCAAATTATGGCTTGTTTTACCTTCTGCTATTATATTCACCTTAACATATTTAAAACTCAGTAATATCTTTAGCCTCGATAATGTTTTCTATATAATAACATCGTGCTTTCTTGCTTTTTTTACATTTTTTTGCCTATGGCTATACCCAAATAAAGAAATCCTCCATTATAGTGGAGAAGTAGTAGATAATTTAACAATGCTCCATCCGCATTTGAAATGGTTTGTAAGAATAGGTTCGAAGTGGACCTATGCTTTAATGTATGTATTCTCTGAACTCTGGAGCGTTGTTATAATTAATCTAATGTTCTGGCAATTCGCAAATCATTTAGTAAATACTGAAGATGCGAAAAGATTCTATCCATTATTTGGTCTAATCGGAAATTTCGGGCTTGTTATAGCTGGAAATGCTATGGTTTATTTTTCTGATATTTCAGGAATTCCAGCTGCAGTTATAAATCTAGCCTATCATACTGATGCTCACGATGCTGACGTAAGCCTTAAACTATCTATATTATCAGTGGTATTTACTGGGATAATTATGCTATGCATAATGTATTATTTAAACTCCACTATAAAGAAAAAAAGAGTTTTTGAAGATAAATCCACCGACGATACAGTCACAAAATTATCATTTATAGAAAGCATTAAGCTTATCTTTAGCACAAAATATATCGGCTATCTAACAATCATAATAATTTGCTATGGACTAGCTATAAATGTACTCGAAGGTCCATGGAAGGCAAAAATTCGTGAGCTCCACCCTTCGCAGCAGCAATATCTTGCATTTATGGGTCACTTCAATATATGGATGGGAATTTCTTGCATAACATTCATGGTTATTGGAGGAAATATACTTAGATATTTCGGGTGGAGAGTAGCTGCTTTATTTACTCCAACTGTCATAGGAATTACAGGAGTTGCATTTTTTACCTTCGTTATATTCTCAGACACACTAAAAGATAGTGACAATATACTGTGGTTCAATCCTCTCCTAGCAGCGGTCCTCGCAGGCGGCGCGCAAAATATCTTAAGCAAATCTAGTAAATATTCTTTATTTGACGCTACAAAAGAAATGGCCTATATACCTCTTTCTCTTGAGCTTAGAACAAAAGGAAAAGCAGCAGCTGAGGTAGTTGGCGCGAAATTTGGGAAATCTTTGGGAGCTGTTATTCAGTCTTCAATATTCACATTTATGCCAAGTGCAGATTTTTCTAGCATGACATATATTCTACTAACAATTTTTATTGTTGTTATAACAATTTGGATCATTGATGTTTGCGCTCTTTCCGTTGAATACGGAAAAATAAATAAAGGCACGAAATGAACTGGCTAATTAGAAGCTTTATATTTCTTGCTTTAATTATATCGCTTTTTTTCACTTTTACTTACATATCTATAGAACGCGCGTGCAATAAATACTTACAGAATACTGAAGTTCATTCCATTACTATACCAACTTCATCAACAAATATTTCATTTGGAAATATTGAACCATATTTTGGAATTTGGTCTATAGGTATTAAAGTAACCGATATCGTTGAAAAGCAAAAAAAATGGGAAATATCCCATAGAGCGCCTTTATATATTAGTTTTAATCCATTCACATTTAACTTTGATATTAACTATGAAGGCAAAAGTACAGCTACACTAGCTGGAGCAAAATTTGATATTGATTCCAAAACTTCCTTATCTTTTGATATAGGGTATAGCTTTAAGATCTTTGCTCTCCTATTAAAAAGCAACTTTATAAAACTAATAAATTACATTGATTTTATTACTGTAAATATAGATAGAATCTTAGTAAAAAATGGCGAAGAAGAAATATATGAATCGCATGATAATAAGCTAACCCTTATAGTAAAGCATGATTACTATACTTCTTTATCAGATATAATAACAAAACCACCGAAATATTATAGTATAAGTGGAAAATTATTAGTTACTAAAGCAGCGATTTCTGAGCTGCCTAAATATTCATTATTGCTTGGGTATTTTTCAAAAATAGAATTAGATTGTCCATTTTTTGTAAAACTAGATTCTAAAGCACTAAAATTTGACCTTAACAAGCCTTTCGAGAATGCAAAAATAAAGCTAATATGTCAAAATTGTACTTCCGGACTTATTGATATAGATTTAAAATCTGAACTAGACTCGACTGAACAAAATACAAAGACAAATATTTCATCTGACTTTACATTAAAGCAAGGTTTTTTTGATATAAATTTAGTCTCCTCATATTTAAAATACCTACCTATTTCAACAGAAAACCTATCTCAAATAGATTATACTCGGAAATACACATTAAAAATTGATGGCGATTTTAAAGCTTCAGAAAATCAGGTCAAAACAAAATATACTAATTTTATATTAAGATCTGCCGATGGCGAAGGCATATTATCTAGCGGTCTTTGTTCAATTGATTTAAATAAGAATCTATATAATATTAGTTTTATACTAAACGCAGGAATTGTCCTTTCAAAAGCAAAACTCCTAATTAATCATCTATATGATTTTCTTACAATGGATTCTAACGACACAAAAGAGAAGATAGAGCTTGATAAAGATGTACTATTTCATTTTGCAAAAAAAATCTCAGATTTTCCAGCTTCTAAATCCGATGATTTAATGTTAAAAGTTACATTAGATACTGAAAAAAATGAATATTCTATTGGAGATAAAAATATAGGCTCATTATTTAACACATATAACTCCATTAAAACCGAACAAATTCTTGCAAGAGCAGCAAAAACTTCTAACCCTACTTCTTATATAAAAAAAGTTGCGCCGGAGCTTGAAAATCTAGCTGATGATCTTGTTCAAATGATCCCTTCAGGGAAAAAAATTAAAAAGGATCTTTGGAAGAAATTAATAAAATGATAAAAAAATTAGATAAGAATATTATCCAAATACTTCATGAAGATTTTGCTGACGAACTTAAGCAAGTAAACGATATTATTCTATCTCAATTAGAATCATCAGAATATCTAATTGGAGATATAGGAAAATACCTTCTAAATTATGGTGGTAAAAGAATTAGACCACTACTTACCATACTTTCAAGCAAACTTTTTTCTTATGATAAAGACAATAACCATATTAAGCTTGCTGCAGCTACAGAATTTATCCATGCAGCAACTTTATTACACGATGATGTAGTAGATTCAAGTTTACTTAGAAGATTTAAACCAACTGCGAATTCTGTATGGGGGAATCAAGCCTCTATACTTGTTGGGGATTATATTTTTAGCCAATCATTTAGATTAATGGTATCGACAGATTCTATCCAAGCACTTAAATGCCTTTCAGACGCTTCAGCCATAATTGCAAAAGGAGAAATTTCTCAGCTAGCAAGCTCGCAAACAAAAGAATTTCCTTCGGTTGATAGATATTTTGAAATAATAAAATCAAAAACATCGGAATTATTTGCTGCGGCATGCAAAGTTGGCGGTATTATTAGTGGAGCCTCGCAGAAAAACATCGATTCCATGTATAATTTTGGAAGGAATGTTGGAATAATATTTCAAATCAGAGATGATATGCTCGATTATTTTTCGCAGTCAAATAAAATTGGGAAAAATATTGGCGACGATTTCTATGAAAGTAAAATCACACTACCAATAATTCTATTAAAAGAACATGCAAATTCTGAAGAATTGAAAATTCTAAAATCATATTTCTTGTCAAAAAATACTAAAACAGAGGAAGACCTCAAAATAACTATTAAGATGCTTCAAAAACATAATATATCTTCTAAAATAAATGAATTAATAAAGGCTCATTCGGAGAAAGCTCTCGAATGTCTTCAACGCACAGATTCAAACAATAATTTAATTTTGAATTATTTAGAAAAAATAATAACATTTGCAAGCACAAGAGAGAGTTAGAGTGAACGTAAGCTACATACATAATTTTACAGAAGAAATTGATCTTAAAAATTCTAACATGAAAAAATTACTTGGAACAAAAGGATTCCATCTTGCTGAAATGTCTAAATTATCTCTTCCAATTCCACCTGGCTTTACAATTACTACTGAAGTATGCCAGCATTATTTTAAAAATAACAAAACATTGCCAGCTTCACTACTCAAGGAAACACACACAAATATAAAATTCCTAGAAGAAAAAACAGGAAAAAAATTTGGCGGAGCAGAAAATCCTTTGCTGATCTCTGTTAGATCAGGATCAGAAGTGTCAATGCCTGGCATGATGGATACTATTCTAAATCTTGGCATTAATGACAAAGTAGCAGAATCTCTGGGCAAGATCACAGGTGACTATGAATTTGCATATGATTGCTACGTAAGATTTATTCTAATGTTTTCAGAGGTTGTTCTTGGTATCAACCATTATGTTTTAGAAAAGGCAAAGAATGAATTTTTACAAACAAAAAATCTAGATTATAGCGCAAAATTATCCTTGGGGGATACAAAAAATCTCATCACAATGTACAAAAATGTAATTGCAGATAATGATCAAATATTACCTGAGGATCCGTATGAGCAATTAGAGCTTGCTATTGAGGCTGTTATAAATTCTTGGAATAGCCAAAGGGCTCAAATCTATAGAAAACTCCATCATATTTGTGACAAAATAGGAACTGCTGTTACCGTACAATCAATGGTGTTTGGAAATTATAATGATAATTCAGGAACTGGAGTTGTATTTACTAGGAATCCAGTAAATGGAGAGAATGAGATTTACGGCGAATATATTATTAAAGCTCAAGGCGAGGATATAGTTGCTGGTAAGAAAACTCCTCTGCCACTGAGTGATTCACCTAATTCTTTAGAATTCGAAATGCCAGCAATTTATCAAGAGCTAAAGACTCACTGCAAAAATTTGGAAAATAAATACAAGGATATGCAGGATATTGAGTTTACAATTGAATCTGGCAAACTATATATTTTGCAAACTCGGTCTGGAAAAAGAGCAGCGAAATCAGCAATAAAAATAGCTCATGATTTGGCTTGTGAAAAACTTATATCTAAAAATGAAGCGATAATGATGATTAATTCTAATCATATTAATCAGCTACTTCATCCTACAGTATCCAAAAATTCAAAATTAAAACCTGTGGCGAATGGACTTGCAGCCTCGCCTGGAGCTGCAAATGGTAAGGTTGTTTTCTGCTCAGAAGCTGCTGAGATTCTTGCAAAATCCTCAAATGTAATTTTGCTCCGCCACGATACATGCCCAGAAGATATAAAAGGCATTTCCTTATCTAAAGGTATAATAACAGCAAGAGGTGGGCTAACTTCACATGCAGCTGTAGTAGCAAGAGGTATGGGGAAACCTTGTATTTGCGGAACTTCCGAAATTGAAATTGACACAGAAAAAAGAAGAGCGAAAATTGGAAATATTATTATTAATGAATATGACGATATCAGCATGGATGGAGGAACTGGCGAAATCTACATAGGTTCAGTAGAGCTCGAACAAGCTGATACAATAGAAGAATTTGATACTATCTTAGAATGGGCTGATGAAGTTAGAACCCTAAAAATAAGATCAAATGCAGAAACAGAACAAGATGTAACTACATCTATTAAATTCGGCGCTGAGGGTATAGGGCTTTGCAGAACTGAACATATGTTTTTTGAAAAAAACAAAATTAGCCTAGTAAGACAAATGATTTTGCGAACTTCTCTTGAAGAACGCCAAAAAGTTCTCGACGCAATTCTCCCACTACATAAAGAAGATTTTATTTCTATACTAAGACCTATGGGAAACAAGCCTATAAATATAAGGCTCATAGATCCTCCACTTCATGAATTTCTTCCAAGTAGCCATAATGAAATAAAATCTCTTGCTGAAGAAATGGATATTGATATTGAAATTATACAGCATCAATTAGAAAGACTAAAAGAGAGCAATCCCATGATAGGCCATAGGGGGTGCAGGCTTGGAATTACTCATCCAGATATTTATGAAATGCAAGTAAATGCAATTATTAGCGCAGCTATTTTTATCAAAAAATCAGGGACAGAACCAAATATTGAAATTATGGTTCCATTAATTGCGACAGAAGCAGAACTTATATTTTTGAAAGATCTAATCGTAACAACAGCTGAGAAAATTATGGCTCAGGAAGGCCACAAGATTAATTATAAAATCGGCACAATGATAGAGCTCCCAAGAGCTTGTATGATTGCCGGCAATATTGCCAAACATGTTGAGTATTTTAGCTTTGGTACGAATGATTTAACTCAAACTGTATATGGAATTTCTCGTGATGATGTTGCGAGCTTCATGCCAGAATATAAATCCCTAGATATATTCAAATTTGATCCTTTTACTTCATTAGATGTTGAAGGTGTTGGAAACTTTATTACAATGGCGATTGAAAGAGGGAAACAAGTTAATAAAAAACTATCAGTTGGTATTTGCGGAGAACATGCAGGCGATCCAGAATCTATAGATTTCTTCCATAATAGTAATGTTGATTATATTTCTTGCTCACCATACCGAATCCCAATAGCTCGACTCTACGCAGCAAGAAGCGGTATAGTAAGCTCTATTTCTAAATAACACTAAAATCCCAATTTAAATTGGAAATTAGAATTATTTCATTTATACTAGCTACAAGAAAATATTGAGACCATCATGTCGCCACAAATTTTAGAGTTAATTTTTTTCGCTATTATAGCTTTTTTTATTATAAATAAGCTCATCACCCTTCTAGGAACAACAGATGATGTAGACCCAAGAGCTAGAAAATCCAATTTTGGCGAACCGACTAATCTAAAGGATGTAACAACATCTGGTACAGATTGGAATGTAGGACCCAAACTTGTTATTGTAAAAAGCGCCAGAGAAGAAATAGACAAATCCTTACTCATTAATGGAAATGATACAGAATTAATAAAGAATCTTGAAATAATCGCTGATAAAGTTCCAAAATTTTCAGTGTCAATTTTTGTAAAAAATGCTGCTAAAGCATGGCAAATAATTATAAATTCAGTAATTACTGTTGATATGGATATGCTTGATGAACTCGTAGATAAGAGATACATAGACCTTGTTCTTGAAAAAGCTGATTTTTATAAAAATGCCGATATTAGCAAATTACCTAGAATCAAAATTTCAGATGTCACATTTTTTGGAAATAGTATCTTGATTAAAGTTATGGTTGAAGCAGATAAAATTCCTACAGAAGAATGGACTTTTAGCAGAAATGCAAACCATACAGGACCAAATTGGTTCCTGAGCAACATAGATGAATTTAGAAACTAATGAGCCTCGAGTATAATATAGAAAAAATAAAAACTAGACCAGATTGGATCAGGGTCAAGGCTCCTGTCTCTAAAGAATATATTGAAACACGTGACCTCATAACTGAATTGAAATTAAATACTGTTTGCCAAGAGGCTGCATGCCCTAATATCGGCGAATGCTGGGCAAAGAGCCATGCAACTGTTATGATTCTTGGTTCTGTTTGCACAAGAGCTTGCAGATTTTGTAATATTAAAACTGGTAAACCTGATCTACTAGATCCTCATGAACCTGAAAGGCTAGCTGAAGCAGTATCTCGGTTAAAACTTAAACATGTTGTAATAACATCGGTTGATAGAGATGACCTCGAAGACGGCGGCGCGTCACATTTCGCTGAATGTATAACTCGAATAAGAAATGGCTCGCCATCAACAACTATCGAAGTCCTAACTCCTGATTTTTTAAAAAAAGATGGAGCTCTTGAGATCGTTGTAAAGGCAAAGCCCGATGTATATAATCATAATGTTGAGACTGTCCCTTCCTTGTACAAAAAAATAAGGCCAGGAGCGCGCTATTATCATTCTATAAACTTACTTGATAGGGTTAAACAGCTTGATCCTACAATCTTCACAAAATCAGGAATGATGGTTGGACTTGGTGAGACTAAAGAAGAAGTTGTACAAGTTATGGAAGATTTAAGAGCTGCAGATGTCGATTTTCTAACAGTAGGACAATATTTACAGCCAACCAAAACTCATGCAAAAATTGACAGATATGTAACTCCAGAAGAATTTGATTTCCTCTCTAGAATGGCATATGCGAAGGGATTTTTGATGGTTTCAGCGAGCCCACTTACTAGATCTTCATATCATGCTGGTGATGATTTTATAAAATTAAGGCAAGCGAGAGAGGATTTCTTATTAAATGCCTAATTTTAAAGAATCTAGGATTTTAAATTATACGCAAAAACAATTATATCAACTTGTACTTGATGTTGAAAAATACCCCGAATTTGTACCACATTGCGAATCTTGTAAAATAATAGAAAGAAAAGAGAAAGAAATAATAACTGACCTATCTGTTTCTTTTGGCTTTATTTCAAAAAAATACAGATCTTCAGTTACTTATGGAGTAAAAGATGATCAATATTTTGTAAATGTAAAACAAATATCTGGCCCATTTAAGTATCTAGAAACTAAATGGTGTTTTGATAAATATGAAGAAAATAAAACTAGAATCCAGTTTGAAATAGATTTTATGTTTGAATCTGAGATAATCAATTCTTTAATTGGATCATTATTTGAAAAAGCCTCTAAAACAATGGTTAAAGCTTTTGAAGATAGGGCAAAGGAAATTTATGGCACGCATCACTCAACTAAGACAGAATAGACAAAAACTATACGAAGGTAGTAGTAAAATCATTTTCCAAACTGAGGAAGAAGAAAGTACTGTCACAATGTTCTTTAAAGATGATTTAAAATATAATGATGAAGTAAAAACCATATCAGGTAAAGGCGTTATAAACAATTCTATTTCTAGTTTCTTAATGGAAAAACTGGATCTAGTTGGAATTGAGAATCATTTTATTGAAAAATCTAACATGAGAGAACAAGAAGTTCAGATTTTAGATATAATCCCTCTGCAAGTTCGTGTTAGTAATGTTGCCGTTGGTGATTATGTTACTAAATTTGGTGTCCAGGAAGGATATTTATTTGACGAACCAATGCTTGAATTCAAAGTCAAAAATCCTGAAACAAAATACCCATCTATTAATGAAACACAAATTGTTGGCTTTAATTGGATGATGCCTTTTGAAGTAAAAGAAATGAAACGATCTGCAAGAAGAGTCAATGACTTTCTGTGTGGATTTTTTGCTGGCCTAGGTTTTCGTTTAGTTGAATGTAGGCTTGAATTTGGCAGAGTATTCAATGGTGAAGATTTTATATTAATGCTCGCTGATGAAATAACACCAGAATCATGTAAATTATGGGACCTAAAGACCAATCAAAAATTTGATATAGAAACAATTTTTAAATCCGACGATGCTATTGAGATATATAAAAGCCTATCAAAAAGAATTCTTTAACCATACTACCGACAAATGTGGATTGAATTTTGCCGACTCGTCAAAAAGACTCGTCATCACGCACTAGTGCATCGCAATGCGGGGTGACGGTGCTTTTGGAGAACGAGGTTATTACAAAAGTTTTTTCAGACATGTGTTCTCTAACACATTTTATAAATATCATTTTTTGTGAGTTTCTTATTATATTTTTTTACAAGAATCTCAGCTATATCCTTAGTAGTCTTATTATTTTTTTTCATCTCCTGAATCGTAAGTTTAACCTTCTCAACATCAACTTTCTCATCAGGATGTTTAGGGCTAACTAGAACCACAAATTCACCACGAATATTCACCTCATCAAATGAATTAATTAATTCACTGACTTTTTTACGAATTACAGTTTGAAAAATTTTGGTAATTTCCTTTACAACAGCAACTTCCCTATCACCCAAACTAATTTGTATTTGTTTTAAACTATCAAGGATCCTAGATGGAGCCTCATAAAAAATTAACGTTGCTTCTAGATCTTCCAAGCTAGAAAGTAACTTATCTCTAGAAACTGAAGTTTTTGGCATGAAGCCTGCGAAAAAGAATTTATCTGTTGGCATACCAGAAAGAATTAATGCGCTAATGGCCGCGCATGGTCCAGGAATCACATCAACCAACAAATCATTCTCATGTAATTCTCTAACAATTTTATAGCCAGGATCAGCTATTAGTGGGGTTCCAGCATCACTTACTAAAACAATTGCTTTACCATTTGCTACATCCTCTACTATCCTACCTCTTATATAATCATCAGAATGATCATTATATACTGAGAGTTTTTTAGCCGTAATTGAATGTTTTTGTAGCAATCTTTGCGTAACACGAGTATCTTCACAATATATAATATCACAATTTTTGAGCAAAAAAAGAGCTCTAAGAGTTATGTCATCAAGATTGCCAATAGGAGTGGATACAATGTATAGGCCTGCTTTTAATTCCATAATCAAACTATTTAAGTTATCTCTATTTATATCATTTATCTTTCTTCTTGCAAGCTGTGCATCGGATAAACCTATCAAACAAGATAAAGCTGAAATTGCAATTCTCATGCCACTTACTGGACCTCATGGTGAAAAAGGCAAGATTCTCGCTGAATTAATAAAGATAGGGCTTGAGGATAAGTTAAACGGATTTGTAACAACAAATACATATGACGTATCTACTGAAGAATTTGCAGAGCAAGCAGCCAAAAAATTACTAGCAAGAAATACTGAGATTATCTTAGGTCCATTATTTACCCCAAGCATTAGAAGCTTTGAAAAAATAGTAAAGAATAATAATATTATAATGATTTCACTTTCTAACAACCCTCTTGTTACTGATGAATCAAATATCTATATTTTTGGTCATTCTCCATTAAAGCAAACTTATAGAATGATTGAATATCTAACAAATAAGGACTTTAAGGAATTTGCATTACTTCTGCCAAAAAACAGAAACTCTGACAATATAAGTAAGGTTCTTAAAGAATTAATTGAGTCAAACGGCGGATCTATTATTGCAAACCAACAATATACGAATGAAGTCCAATCGATCAATGAAGAGATTCAAAAAATTTCCGAATTAGTAGATCAGGCCATAGAGGATATTGATAATAATGCAAAACCAGTATTATTTATTACAGAAGATAATGAGTCTACTCTTCGAATAATTTTTGAATCAATTAAAAAACATAATCTTGATACAAAAGCTATAATAGCTGGCGATAGTAGAATAGATACAGCAACAGATATCGATATAAAACTAATTTTCACAGGCTCAAGACATGTATTAAGCTCTACATCTCTTGAAAAAATACAGAATCAATTAGCTATTCATCATTTAAATTATCTTGAAAATTTAGCATATGATTTAGGTGCAATGACATCAACAGCAATAGGACTTAGCTACACTCGAGAAACTTTCTTAAACAAATTGCAAAGCCCTGTTTGGTACCATGGAGTTTCAGGTAATTTACGTTTAAACAAATATATAGCTGAAAGGAAATATTCTATTATTGAAAGATCAGGCAAAAACTATAATGTTTTAGATAATGCGCAAGAATCGCCTAAGAATTGAGTTTATATTTCTTTCCAAAAGGATGAGCACTCTCTAAAGCCGATCTTAATTTTTTATCATTAACATGAGTATAGATTTGTGTTGTTGAAATATCCGAATGGCCAAGTAGCTCCTGAACTACTCTTAAATCCGCCCCGCTAGAAAGTAATTTCGTTGCAAAACTGTGCCTAAGAACATGAGGTGAAATTTTATTAGGGTCAAGATTAGCAAGTAACGCTGCTTTCTTAAGTTGCTGCGCAAAGTTTTGTCTAGTTAAATAGCCTTGCTTAGACGTAGATGGGAACAGATAAAGCTGAGATTTAGAATTTGAATGATCGATAAAATTCTCTCTAATTACAAGATAATCATTTAAAGCCTCCAGAGACTTAGCGCTAAGCAACACCACCCTTTCCTTACCACCTTTTCCCATTATTATTATATGCTCACTTGTAACTTCCATTTTTTCTAAATTAACCTCAAGATGGCTAAGCTTAAGAGATACAAGTTCAGAAACCCTAAGCCCGCTACAATGCATAACCAAAATCATTGCACGCAATCTAATCCCTTCAACAGATTGGTCTGTTAATATATGCGACGCAAGCTTTTCAAATTCATCATCTGTTAGGTAATTAGGAAGCTTAGAACTAAATTTAGGTTTTTGAATAAATAATACAGGATTTTCTTTTATAATTTTCTCACTCAGTAAAAAATTATAATAACCTCTTAATGAAGAGATTTTGCGAGCTATAGATCTTGTAAATATTCCATTTTTACTAAGTAATGCAATAAATTGATTTATAATTTCAACATCAGAATGCGCGGAATCTATAGATTTTTTTTCTAAAAAATTAAAATAATCGACGATATCCCTTTTGTAAGCAATCACAGTAGCTTTAGCCGCTCCTCTTTCAGCAAGAAGAGATTCTAAATATTGTTCAAGGTAATGAAAATCTTGCATATTACTTAGATTCTATATCAACATAGCAGTTTGGAGTCTCGTACAAACGCAAAGATACCAAATTTGCATTTGTAGACTTAAAAAGCTCTGGAATTATTTTTTTATATAAATAATCCCCTATATTTTCTGCTGTAGGATTCTCATCTAAATAATGGATTTTTTGCCCTGTGTAATTTGCTATTTTTTCTCCAAGTTCCTTATCTTCAATTGATAGAATAGCTGTATGGTCAAAATTATTATCAATCCAGCTTTTTATAATATTTTTAATCTCACCGAAATCTATGACTCGTCCAAGATTATCTAAATCATCAGATTCAAATTCAACGTCAAGTACATATCTATGACCATGCAAATATTTACATTTATTCTCATGACCAATAACTCGATGAGCTGCATCAAATTCAATTTTGCGAGTACATGTTATTTTTGATTTTTTCATACAAGATGATTTATAAATTTGATATAATCCTGCATATTATACATCCCCTTCTTTTGTTCTTTAAGCCAAAATATTGTCTTAATAGCAGAATGGGCGAATACATCTCTATTTTCGACTTTATGATTTATTGATATACTCTCAGACTCACCATAGAAACTTACTATATGCTCAGCAGCAACTGAACCTGCTCTTATCGATGCAATAGAAATTTCACCATCTTTTCTTATTGGATTATTAGCTCTATCAATAATAATAGCTTTTTTTTCACCTCTCCCACGAGCTATAAAATCACTAAGCATAAGTGCAGTTCCAGAAGGTGCGTCTCTTTTTTTTCTATGATGTATATCTATTATTTCCGCATCAAAGTTCAGTCCTAAAACTCCAGCCATTTTTTCAATTAAATAAGCCATTAAATTAGCTCCAATACTAACATTTGGAGTATGTATTACCGAAGTTTTTGTTGATAATTCTTGAATTGCATTAAGACATTCATTGCTTAGAGAAGTTGTACCAATCAAAAGCGGCATAGGTTTAATCTCCAAAAGTGATTTTACAAGTAACTCAGTTCCTGTATTTAAACTAAAATCTATAATAAAGTCAGATGAATTAATGAAGTGAGAAATATTATCACCACGTTTGAAGCAAGAAATTGAATCTATATTTTTATATGTTTGAGAGGCAAAAGCAATAGCTTGCCCTACTCTTCCAGCGCTTCCAAAAATTCCAAGACGATTCATTTTTTAAAACCATATTTTTGAAAACCAATATATAAAATACTAGCTTTGCTTTTTTCTAAACCTTGATTATAATGACTTTTTAAATTTATTCTATGAAGATATGAAAGTCACAGCAAATTCAATTAGAACTGGCAATATTTTAGTACATAATAATGATTTATGGATTGTTGCAAAAACCCCTGATCATACTCAGCCTGGAAAAGGCGGTGCTTATGTGCAAGTCGAGATGAAAAATCTTAAGACAGGGAATAAAACAAACGTAAGATTTAGCTCATCTGAGTACGTTGAGAGAGCTTACCTTGAAAATAAAGAATTTCAATATCTATATCCAGAAGGCGATGATCTTGTATTTATGGATAATGAAACTTTTGAACAAATCAATCTAAATAAATCTATACTTGATGAAAGACTAGCTTTTTTACTTCCTGCTATGAATGTTAAAATTGAATTCTATCAAGAAACTCCTTTAAATGTCGAGCTTCCAGCTACTGTTATTCTAGAAATAACAGAGACAGAACCAGTAATAAAAGGAGCCACAGCAACATCAACATATAAACCAGCTATACTTGAGAATGGTGTTAGAGTAATGGTGCCACCTTACATTGAATCTGGGCAAAGAATCGTGGTAAAGACCGAAGACGTAACTTTTGTAGAGAGAGCTAAATAATTCAATGAATATACATAATAACAATACTATAGATAAAGCACTATGGAAAACTTCAAGAAACCTAATACGTGACTACTCGGAACTTGAACTTCTACAGAGCGGTAGCTACACACAGGAAAAATTCGTTGAAAGATCAGTAAGCAAAACAAAAGAGATCCTATCCAAAGAACTTGGAGTTCTTAATTGTGCTTCAATACAATTTGATGATGAACCTTACAAGCTTGAAGAAGATGGTATCCACATTATAATGCGCCCGATAGATGGAATACCTAATCTTTTAAGAGCAATGCCATTTTTTGCAACCACCATAGTTCAAATTGAAAGAAAAGACGGATTTAATAATGTTATTGCAGCTATCATGTCCTTTCCTGCATTAAATGGTGTGTATAGAGCTGAAGTGGGTCAGGGAGCATGGGCTCAAACTTTTGAAGAAAGTGGAAAAATCGCAGGCAGAAGACTAAGAGTTAGTAAGACAAAAGAAATATCATTATCAATAGTCTCTACAACAAATAATATCCCATATGATAATTACCTATCCTCAAGAAATTTTGATTGCACTGCGTATGATATTGCAAATTATACTTCTGGAAAAATAGATACAATGATAATAGGCGCTGAAGATCAAATCCATAAGTTTGCAATAGAAATTTTTGCAAAAGAATCCGGTGGAGTTATACGTAACTTTGAGCCAGAGCAAATAATCGCAACAAATCCTTCACTTGCTTCTTTTATAAAATAGCATTAAAATCCCGATCTTAATGCTATTATTAACTTCAAATGATCAAACTTAACTATCCTAATTTTTGGGAAAAAAGAACTATAGTTTCTTACGCCCTATACCCATTATCTTTTATATATAGATTTTTAGGATTTATACGCAGGCTATTCACTAAGCAAGAGAAATTCTGCGCTCCTGTTATATGCGTTGGTAATGCTACCGTTGGAGGAACAGGGAAAACTCCACTAATCAAAGCTCTTGCCATGCATTATGCTAGAAAGAAAAAAAATCTCCTCATAATCTGCAAAGGATATGGTGGAAATTTTGTTAAACCTACAATTATTGAAGCTGATTTTTCAATATGCCTAGCTGGTGATGAAGCTATAGAAATAGCGAAAGAACTTTCTAATTTTAGTGATGTCACAATCGTAATAGCAAAAAATCCGAAAGCCTGTGTACGTCTTGTATCTCAGATTAAACCAGATTTAATATTAATTGATGACGGAATGCAAAACCCAGGTTTTTATAAAGATTTTTCTATATTGGCAATTGACGGATTAAGGGGATTTGGCAATGGATTTCTTGTGCCAGCAGGCCCATTAAGGGAGGCCAGTAAGGAAGCTATAAGACGCTCGGATATTGTAGTATCAGCTGATCCATCAATGGAGGTTAAAGGTGAATTAAAGAAATTAGCAGAGAATAAATGCTACTTTATCAAACAATCTGTAGAAATGGGATCTCTCACCAAAGATGAACCTGTGTTTTTATTATGCGCTATAGGGAATCCAAATAAATTTTTTGTCTCCATGAAGGATTATAATATTGTCGGCAAAATGTCTTTTCCAGATCATCACAACTATACCAACGAAGACATGAGTAAAGTTACAGAAGAAGCTCTCAAAGCTTGCGCCGTTAAAATTATAACCACAAAAAAAGATTTTGTAAAATTGCAGCATCATAAAACTCCTATTGAAATCAAAGCTGCAAATTTAATTCTAGATGAGAAAGACCTCCAAAAAATAATAAAAAAAATAGATGAAAAAATCAATTAAACATATAAAAGAAGTAGCAGAATATGCAGTTTTCCTTGTTTTTTTAAACATAATAAAACTGCTAAGAATAGACACTGCAAGTAACATTTGCGCAGCAGCTGCAAAATATATAGGTCCAAAACTACGTACGAATAGGATAATTAGAAACAATCTAAAATATGTTTATCCAAATATCACGGATGAAAAAATTGATGCACTCCAAAAAGAAATATGGGATAATTTTGGTAGATATATAGGCGAATTTCCGTATGTTAACAGGCAAACTTCAAGAGTAGAAATTGAAAATATCGAAGTCATTGAAGAGCTTCAAAAGAAAAATATTCCATTTATTGCTTTCTGCGGCCATTTTGCAAATTGGGATTTCGTTCTCCCTACAGTGTTAAAAGAAATCGGGTTTGCTAGCGTAATCTATCGCAAAATAAATAATAAATTTATCGATAAATATGTACGTTCAAAACGCGCTTCTCTAGGCGCGCAATTAATTTGCAAAGGCCCAAAAGGAGCAAAAGACTTAATCAAAGCTATAAAAGAGCGTAATGTAATTTTAATGCTGGTAGATCAAAAAATGAACGAAGGAATTAAAGTGCCATTTTTAAATAAACCAGCAATGACAAGTGAGGCAATAGCCGTAATAGCACGCCACTACAATTATCCAATTGTACCATCTCAAATAATTAGAAAGAATGGTGCTAACTTTAAAGTAATTTTTCACACACCATTCTTTGCAAATAGGTCAGATGAAAAAGAAAATGATGTATATGAGACTATGCTTAAAATTAACGACTCTCTATCAGATTGGGTAAATGAAAATCCCGGCCAATGGTTTTGGATGCATCAAAGATGGGGAAAAAAAAAGGAAATGCTATGAATCAGCCCTACATAAGAATTTTAATTTACGGTTAGATTATTCTTCCCTATCTGCTATATTATTCTCCTCTTAAAATATCAAAATATATGAAAATTAAAATAATCTTTATTCTATTTATATCACTAATAAGTAGACTCTCTCAAGCTCATGAAATTTGCCTTACATTCGACGATTTGCCAACCCAGCAGAATGAAGATCCTAAAGAGCAACTCGAAATAAACCGGGGTATTCTAAACAATCTTGCTGAATTCAATGCTCCAGCAATAGGTTTTGTCAACGAAGGTAAAATTCACTTAAAAGATAGAGAAATAATAGGAACAAAAATATTACAAATGTGGATCGATAATGACCATACGCTTGGAAATCATACATATTCCCATTTTTCACTTAGCTCAACTGATCTAGAAATTTTTAAAGATGATACGTTAAAGGGAGAAGTGATAACCAAAAAATTGATGAATAAAGCAGGGCTTAGTTTGAAATATTTTAGACATCCATTCCTAGACACTGGAGACAGTAAAGAAAAGAAAGAAGCGTTTGAATTTTTTCTAAAAAGTAAAAATTATATTATAGCTCCTATTACTGTAGATGTAGATGATTGGACATTTGATAGAAAACTTTTAGATAATCCTCAGAATAAAGATAATATAATTAAAAAATATATTGCTCACGCCAAAATGCAACTAGCTTTTAGTGAACTGATTTCACGCAAGCTCTTTAATAGAAATATCAAACATATTCTTTTACTACATGTTAATTTAATAAACTCCCTTGCTTTAAAAGACTTACTGAAAATGATGAAAAATGAAAACTATAATTTCATTAGCCTTGATGAAGCTTTAAATGATGAAGCCTATTCCACTCAAGATAATTATTATGAGCCAAATGGAGCGAACTGGTTATTCAGATGGAGATACACAATGAATAAAGATATTGATTTTAAAAAAGAATGGGCTGATATTAAAGCCAAAAGCACAAATTAGTTGCGCAATTACTACAAAGATTTTTGATTCAAAGCAGCATCTCTTGTAAGTTATTGACATAAGTATAAGGAATTGACAGCATAAGGACATAATTTAAATATACAAGAATATGTCTCGCGAAACTATTGCAATCGATTTAAATAAAGCAAGGGATGAAGCAATCGATCCCACAATTCCAGCAGATGCAGCCGCAATAAACCACCTAATGGAAATTGCAAATTCTACAGAACAATCTCTACACCCAGAACTCAAAGCTTTTTATGATGCTATATCTGCAGCTTCCTCAGGCGGAGAAGAAATTTCAGCTGAAAGAGCACAGTCATATCGTGAATCTTTGGAAAGAAGCGTAAAATCCTCAGGGGTTGGTACTGCTGAAAAAGCTTCCATATTAAATGTTACTCAAAGAAAAGTAGGTAAAATAGCAGCGATCGCGGCTCTACAAATACCAAAAGAAGCTTCTGCAATAACTACTGAAAAGGCTTCTACAATTAAAGCAGCTATTGATGCAGTAATTGTAGAATATAATGAAGACTTGCATAGGCAAGTAGAGTTGGATCAAAACCGTAATACTTTTTCTCTTAGAAAAGACGGCATTACTCATACTATAAATATGCCAGTGGGCTCGTCATATGAAGATCTAAAAGGTGTTTTAAACCGAAACGACACTGAATTCGGACTGAATCTTACAAAAGAACAGATAGAATACACGATGTCTAGAGTTGACCAAGCTACTATGGCGGGCCCACCAATTTGGTGGCAAATGCAAAATGATAATAAAACTTTTAGGCAAACTACAGAAAGATCATTGCTTGTTGACATTACCCCAGAAGGAAAAGTGAATATATATTTAAACTCAGAATTTGAATTTGGTGAGATTATGGATGAAAGCTTCCCAGGAAGAATTCTAAGCACCACGAAACATGATATTACTGGACTAACAAATAATAGCGAAGATTTTATTATGAGGCCAGGTCTCGCAACATCTGAAGTTCCAATAACTTACATGCATACGACATTTAGCACCCCAGGGATAGAAGTAAAATTTAATGTGCCTGAATCTGTAAAAGCAACTTATACAAAAGATCCCTTACATGAATATTATGATGTTAGTGTTAAAGCCGTTGCTACGGATAAATTAAACACTATTGAGAATCAACTTGCATTCATATCAAAGAATAAATTCCATACTAATGCCACAATATCAGCACTTGCTAGAGATCACATTAACTCACCAATACAAACTTCTGAGTTGATCTCTCATTACGCTGCAGCGAATGGCTTAAGTACTGAAGATCGAGACAGTATATTTTCTGATGTTATTTCAAACATTCCTCAGAATGATTATGCTGCTGTAGTTTTAACTGAACAGATTAAGCGTAAAACTCTTGAAGCAGGGGGTACAATATCATTCGATTCTATAGCTACAACAATTTGTACTACTTTAGAAAAACGCGTAGATGATCGTATTATAGACAATGTTTTAATGCAACTTGAAATGGGCCATAGACAAATAGAAGATATGCACTCAATAATTCTGAATAAACAAAGGCGTGATGGTATTATATCTTTAGATGAGGCAAAAGCTAGACTTGTCAAGTCTTTAGGTATAAAAGAGCCTAAAGCAGAAGAGCGCATAAGAGAAATTGACAAAAAAAATAAAACGCCTGAACCCCAAACTGGATTTAGCAAGCTTCTTGGGGCCTTTAAGACTATCGTATCAATAAAGAAACTACCGGCAATAGATACTGCGCTTTGGAGTCCGACCCCTGAGCTTTTGTCTCCATCTACAGCCACTTCCTCATTTCTCTCTCCGGATAGCGCTCGCTCTCCTTCAACCGCACAATCATCAGTTTCTGTTGTAGATTCTCCTGAAGGGAGGTTTGCATCAACAAAACGTACTGATTCTCCTGAGTTAGATTCAATTACAGCAACACCTTGGCCTCCTAAATCTCTAGATGATTTTATAGCAAGTCCACCTACCCATGCTGCTATACCCGCTTCTTCTAGAGCAAATTTTCAATCAGATGCAGCTGAAACTGTTCCAGCAAGCGTTGTAGCTGAAGCCAAAAATCATCCTGCAATTTCATCTATTAGCAGTTCTGTAGCCCACATCCCGCACCACGATAAAGCCTCCACGCCAAAGCAAGATCGTCATAAAATAGCTCATCTCGAACGGGAACAACGTAGTAAATCAGCTCCGCCGCGTAAACACGGCGCTAAATAATATAAAATGTTTGGATCATTAAAAAATAAGACTTGGTATTATTTCAAAGCATCTTTTAGCAGCTCATTAACAGAGCCAGGGTTTGCTTTGCCGCCGGTTTTCTTCATAACTTGCCCTACAAAAAAGCCAAAGAGCTTATCTTTGCCAGATCTATAATCTTCTACAACATCAGAATTTTCTTCAATAACTTCTGCTATTATTTTTGCAATTGCTCCAGTATCTGAAACTTGCTTCAATCCATGTTTTTCAATGATTTCATCAGGAGTACCTCCAGCGTCTTGCATTATCTCAAATACCTGCTTAGCAAGTTTTCCAGAAATTACCTCATTTTTAATAAGAAGAATAAGCTGCGCAAGATTTTTAGCTGAAATTTTTGAGTCATTAATCTCAATGTTATTTTTATTTAAATAGCCAAATAATTCCCCTGTAATCCAGTTAGCCGCAATTTTAGGTTCTTTAGAAATACTCGCTACAGATTCAAAATATTCAGCCACTTCTTTATCAGCCACAATCACATCTGCATCATAAGAACTAAGCCCAAAAGTTGAAATATATCGCGCTATTTTTGCTGCAGGCAATTCTGGAAGAGTTTTAGCAATTGCTTCTATATACTCATCTGTAATAAGGAGAGGAAGTAAGTCTGGATCTGGAAAATATCTATAATCATGCGCATCTTCTTTTGTACGCATTGTTCGTGTTGTTCCATTGTCCGCATCAAACAACCTTGTCTCTTGAGATACTTCTTTTCCACTCTCAATAAGTTCCACTTGGCGCATAGCCTCATATTCAATTGCACGAACTATGTTTCTGATTGAATTAATATTTTTAATTTCGCACCTAGTTCCAAGAGGTTCGCCAGCACGCCTTACGGAGACATTAGCATCGCAGCGCATTGAACCTTTTTCCATATCACCATCACAAGCACCTACATAGCGCAAAATAGAGCGTAATTTCTTTACATATTCAGCAGCTTCATGAGGCGATCTCATCTCAGGTTCAGAAACAATCTCCATCAAAGCAATTCCCGATCTATTAAGATCAATAAAACTACTTGTCGGCGACTGATCATGCATGCTTTTTCCAGCATCCTGCTCTAGATGAGTGTGGTGAATATTTATGATCTTTGGATTCCCATCTTCATCGGTAACCTCGATATGACCACCAGTTATTATAGGATAATAAAATTGAGATATTTGATATCCTTGAGGTAAATCAGCGTAAAAATAATTCTTCCTATCAAATATAGATCTTTTATTAATTTTAGCACTAAGACTTAGCCCAGCTCTAACAGCTTGTTCAACGCAATATTTGTTAAGCACGGGAAGCATACCAGGCATAGCCACATCTACTAAAGATACTTGAGAATTAGGAGAAGCTCCAAATTCTGTACCTGCTTTTGAGAAAAGCTTAGAATTTGATTTTACTTGAGCATGAACCTCAAGACCAATAACATATTCCCAAATACCAGTTCCACCTTGAATAACTGCCATTAAAACCCCCTAGGACTAAAATCAATAGATAAAGATTTTTCAATTTCATGAGCTACTTTAAGCATAGAAAGCTCATCAAATTGCTTCGCGATAATTTGCATACCAAGAGGTAAGCCCGTACTACTTAATGCGGCTGGAACAGACATAGCAGGTAATCCAGCAAGACTTGCTGGAATAGTGAATATATCATTTAAATACATGCTTACAGGATTATCTTGTTTTTCATTAATTCCAAATGCTGGTGTTGGAGCTGTTGGTAAAATTATTGCCTCAACATTTGAAAATGCATCCTTAAAATCATTGCTGATTTTTCTGCGAACCTTCTGAGCCTTTGTATAATAAGCATCTATAAAACCAGATGACAGAACATATGTTCCTATCATAATTCTTCTTTTTACTTCTTCACCGAAACCTTCTGTTCTTGTAAGCTCATACATATCATCAAGTGACATGCCTTCTTTTTCAACCCTAAGACCATATCTAACTCCATCATATCTTGAGAGATTAGATGAAGCTTCAGCAGGTGCGATAATATAGTAGGTTGGAAGCGCATATTTAGAATTCGGAAGCTTAATATCCACAATTATGGCTCCAGCTTCTTTAAGCAATGAAATAGTATTTTGCCACATATTTATGATTTCTTTGCCTATCCCATCATATTCCATAATATCTGTGGGAACGCCTATTTTCATACCCTTTATTGAGTTAGTGCAAGCATCTGCAAGAGGCTCAACTTTCATATTTACTGAAGTGGAATCTTTCTCATCATACCCCATCATAGTTTCTAACATTAAAGCCGAATCTTGAACATTCCTTGTAAAGATTCCTGCCTGGTCTAATGAACTCGAAAACGCCACCATACCATACCTTGAACACCTACCATATGTTGGCTTAACTCCAACAATGCCTGTAAAAGCTGCTGGCTGACGCACAGAACCCCCAGTATCACTTCCAAGAGCTGCCATTGCCATAAAACTAGCAACAACAGCAGAAGAACCTCCTGAAGAGCCTCCCGGAACTAAATCTTGATCTGAATTATTTGCTTTCAAAGGGCTAATTACATTTCCAAAATAGCTTGTAATATTGGCAGAACCCATTGCAAATTCATCCATATTGGTTTTACCAAGAGAAATAGATCCATTGGCCTTTACATTAGCACTTACTGTAGATTCATAGACAGGAATAAAATTTTGTAACATTTTAGATCCTGACGTGGTCCTTACGTTCTTTGTACAAAAAAGATCCTTTACTGCGATAGGTATACCTTCAAGCTTACGAGCATTACCTGACAGGTAAGCTTCATCGGATTTTTTAGCTTCACCTCTTGCTGTATCAAAAGTTTCGGTAATAAATACGTTCAAATTCTTGTGTTTATTGCATTTTTCAATATATGCATCAACAAGCTCTGATGCAGTAAATTCCTTTGCTTTAAGATTTTTAATAGCTTCACAGATTCCTAATTTTATCAATTCTTTCATATCATTACTCCATAACCTTAGGCACTATAAAACACTTCACTTCTCTTGCTAAATCGGCATCCTTGCCCGGAGCATTTGAAAAAAGCTCCTCGATTTGAACACCAATTTCTTCAACATCTTCTCTCATAGTTAGATTAGTATCATTCACAGATACAAGAGGCTCTATTCCCTCACAGTCTACATCCAAAATCTGATCGACCATCTCTATAATGCTCGTAAGCTTACCGTCATAATGTTTATATTCTTCCTCAGAAAACCTTAACCTTGAAAGCTTTGCGAGCTTTTTTATTTCAGATGCACTAATTGTCATATGGAAACCCGTATAAATCTTTGATTTTGCCACGGTATAATGGATAGAATCAAGAAAATAGTCAAGTAATATTGACGTCAAACACACCTTATCCAATCTATTAATTTACATTGTATTTTTTTTAAATATTATAAGACACAGGAACAAAACGGAGGCTAAGATGCCAGCATTCATGAAGGCATTTTTTGAGGACACGTCTATTTTTCATACTGTAATTATGCAATGCTACCATCAAAAAACATTTGCTCATGCTTTACCTGCAGGATGGAGATTCTTCAAAGATTCAAAATCTATTAAAAATACAACAGGATATTATGGGCAAGTTTGGATAAACGAAAAAACAAAAAAACTCTTATTTGTTAGTTCAGGAACTAAAACTGATTTCTATAATATGGAAAATTCCAAAGCTGCAAACCTCTTTGGAGCAATTAATTTTGCTATGGATTTAGTGAATGATTTTAAAATTTATATGCTTCAAACTCCGTACCAATATGAATATGGAGTTAAAAAATTTATTGACTCTATAATGAGCGACACATCTATTGATACTCAAAAATTCGACATTTATTGTACAGGTCATTCAATGGGCGCAACTCTCGCATGTCTTGCATCTGTATACTTATACCATTTCCCATTACTAACTGAGCGATAATGATTGAAAAGAAGTTGAAAA
>CAYPDX010000013.1:0-28762 GCA_964409695.1 uncultured Rickettsia sp.
GTACTATTTGCTCACGAGATGACTCATGCTATAGATGATAGTTATGATGATAGAAGATCTGGAGATAGAACTGCAGCAGTTTTAAAATTTAGAGATGGTGGGGCTGTTACAGACCATGATTTTCAAAAAAGTACAATCGAACTTGCAGCCTCAACATTTGCAGCGGCTGGAGATTTTATAGAAAAATATAGCAATCCAGTATTCGATAAAATGCCATTTGTGGCAGGGTGTGAATCAGGAGATAAGGATGCAGCGAATCTTTCCCTAGAATTTACATCTTTTGGTTTCGAAACTTTATATCATAATATTGCAAAATATGGCAACGTAGATCGTTTTATTGAAAGTTATAAAGGTTTATGTGATGTTTCTACTGGAGCGGCTCCTGCGGGTCCAGATGATTCAGAGCATAGAAAGGCTGCACAAGAGGTGATAGCAGTAGCATTGTATGATGTAAATGATCATATGATCAAACATATAAGAAAAATAGACCCTTTGACGACAGAAAGAGGAGAATTGTTAGGACAATTGGTTCAAGTACAACAAGAGATTGAGCCAGCATATATGAGATCAATTCATAAGGTAGTTCAACGTTATCAGGAAGAGATATCTGTAAGTACTAGTTTGGATATAGAGACGGCGGGGAAAGTTGAAGCAGTATCTATTATATCAGAGAGAGTTAAGGAATATGGGCCAAAAAAAGGTGTTGATATGAGCAGAACAATAGAACTCACTGAACAAGTTGGTAAAACAGCTCGCAGTTTACACGTTCACCCTGTTGTTACCAAGAGACAAAAAAGTGGTAGGCATCCTAGATTAAGTGGTGCCTATTCTTTTAATGAAGTTAGAATGTCTACATTAGTTTTAGAAGCCGAGGGGAATGGTCATAGTCTAGTGGTTGCATCACCTATTAGAAGAGAAGTTAGAAATATTAGAGCTTCATCTCCTGTAGAAAGTACTTTTGCAATGCATATAGATGAAGCTTCTAGGATGAGAGATTCTTTAACAAGAGCAGAAGCAGAGTCAGGAGGCAAGGCCAAATATGGAGATTTGAAACGTACTATGTCTCCAATTCGCAGGAGACCAGCTACTGTTTTAGGTGGAAGAATGTGACCAAAAAAAATCAGATAATTTTGCCATAATTTTTGCTAATGCCCGAAAGATCTCTTCCAAGTTTTTGCCATTTTTGAGTTATGGTAGGATTTGTTTCTAGAGATTTTTTATTATCAAGAAGCATGCCATAAAGGACATCTGCTTTATCTGGATGGAGATAATCAAGGCCTGCCTTTTTGATTAAACCACCCATCATAATCTTCATTCTTGTATCAGCTTTTCTTTCTGTATCAGTGAGTTTTTTCTGTTTCATATTAAAATACAATATTTTCCTTATTAGGCCCGCTGTGTGCACAGAGCGGGCCTAATAGCGGTAATATAGAATTCTTAACACCAATACACGAATTGCAAGCGCGTTTCTATTCATTAAAAAGCAGAAAATTTGTTGAAAAGCCAGAAAAAGCTGTAGCTAACGAATTAGGGTTTTGTATAGGCAAAATACACATTGTATTAAAATTACAGCTATAAGTTTACCTGAATTTCCTGATGCGGAAAACTATATGCTTGCAGGATATTTAGGCGGATCTTACCAGTTCTTTGATGAAGTGTAACATTTTTAGAGAAATAGTAATTAATGTATGATTTCTCTTAAATGAAAGTGATTCTAAGCAAGATAATATTATTATCTTGGGAAAGTGCTTATGTATTTATGCGTTTTCGATTGTTTCCGCATAAAAGATAGTATTTTAAAACTTCTAATAATAATTTTAGGATAATTTCCTGATTACAACAATAAAAATTAATTTGTAAAAATAGTATTAGTGGTGACATTTTTTTTATTATAATTAGCTTGCAATAAAAAAGGTGTTATATGTATTTAAATAGTCAGCTGACGAAACTTCTAAGAAAATTAAGGCATACAAGAAAGGTGAGTATTGCAGAAAAGCAGATACTGATGCAAGAAGCAATGAAGCTAAAGTATTAGAAATTAGGATGGGAGCGCCATATTCCCAAATAAGAGAACTCTCTGCAAGAGTAATAATGTAGAAGCTATTGAAACTGAAGTAAAAGATAAGAATGAGGCCAATGAGTTGTTTGCTCGCTTAAGAAGTAAAATAAGCAAACATGTAGGTATACCTGTATCAATGGAATATGCACAACTAAGACTTTAGCGAAAATAGCAGGCAATTTTGCAAAAAAGAGTAAGGATGGTGTGTGTGGTTTGCTTAGAGAAGATGATATAAAAAATGCCTTACTTAATACAGGGATAAGAGATATTTGTGGTGTGGGAGCAAAGCTAGAAGAAAAGTTCAAATGGTTATTGTATATACATCTTCGGAAGTATGCAAATTCCTTTTTTTGATGAGCATAAAAGATTGATACTTTAGTAAATTTAATTCAGTAGAAATAGACAGCTTGGATATAAAGTTGGCTGATAAAAAATTCGACATTCGGCTTATTTACAAAAGAATATTATATTTGTAGCCTATCTGTATAACATATTTAAAGGAAAATTATGAACTGTTTTGATGATAAAGAATTAGCATTGCGTTTTAAGAATAATAATGTGCCTTCTATAGAAAGACTATTATATTTCATTTGTTTTGCTTTGCTCAAGTTAACACCATTTTCTTTTCCTACAACTTTACTCAACGACTTAAAAATTGAAGAATTATTATTTTTAAAAGATAGGGTAATTGGAGGTACAACAACATTTCCTTTATTTACTGCATTTGCTTCTGTCTCGCTTTTTTCATGGTTAATCACTGTCATAATCCTAATTGTAGGAACTACCATATGTTATAAAACTAATAAAAATGGGGATAATAAAGAATTTGTTGAGAGATTTATATCAGTTGGATTCCCAGTTTTTGTACAGACTGTGGTAATGGCTTTTATAATTGGTTTGGTAAATAGATTTATTTTTCTGCAAGATCCAGCGCAAGATTTTGGTCTTATCATGCTAGAGATAATGGAAACTATGTGCATTGCAAATATTGTTCTATTATTTTACTTTTTTTGGAGATTGAATTCTTCAATGAAAATTGCTTCTGGTTATGAGTAATATCATATTGAAATCCTGAATAATCTTGATATATTCAGGTTCATAAGCGCTTTGGCGTGCTTATCAAAATGTCATATTTTCGTCATTGCGAGGAATGAAATGACGAAGCAATCCATTTTATTTACTCTGGATTGCTTCAGTCGCTAATGTTCCTTCTCAATGACGTATGTAATATACACAAGGGCGGTTAGCTCAGTTGGTTAGAGCACTACGTTGACATCGTAGAGGTCGGAAGTTCGAGTCTTCTACCGCCCACCAGTTTATTTAAAATGGTATTACTCATCAATTTCTCCTTCTAATGAAAGGAGAACCTCACCCAATGAAGGGCGCGCGTGAGAATAATCTACTTCTCCAGCTGATGGAATGGTAACCTCATCATCTAATAAAGGAGGCATATCAGAATAATCCACTGGACTTCTAGGAGATTCTGAAGCAATTTGATCAAAAAATATGCATAAGCATCTTCATTAAATTTTGCTGCTTTTTCTGAAATATATGACCTTGGATTGCTACGGTCAATTTCTTGCTTAATGATAGACTCAACCGATTCATAAAAATCCACTGCTTCTTTTATCATTTCAATGTTTGATATTATTTTTTGTAGAAAATCTAGTAACCAATAACCACAACTTAAGTCGTTTATATCTGAACCTGAAATCTTCTGTAAATCTAAATCTATAGATTGAACTTCTACTTCTTTTCCATTGTTTTGATATGTTGCTTCTATTTGAGCTTTTGCTCTTGATATAGCGTGTTCATAACCGCGTCCTGCGCTATTTATAATCAATGGCTTTACATTTCCATCAATTCTCTATTTCTTCTGGTGTAGCTAACTCTTTTTTCTTTTCAATGGCGAGAATAAGATTTTCTTGTTTAATAGCTAATCCCACGCCCGGTAGGTACAATTTTTTTAACTTTATTAACCCTTTATTTAATAAATGATTTAGTGCGAGTGCAGAAAAACTTGTGAATTGAAGTTTCATTAATTTATTCCTTTAAAATCCATAAGAATTACAAAGAACAAAAATGTAAATGTCAAGAAATGTTAAGAAATATGCTTAGGTGATTGTCTTGAATCAGGAGACAAGTTTTCCTATCTTCTCTTTGCTATTCTGTGTTTTGAGAAGTCTTAGAAAAATATCTTGCTCGATTTGAAGAAGTTCATCTTCGCTCTGTCCTTTTGCTATTTTACTAGATAAGAGCAAAGCTATTTCTTTAATGTTCTCATCTATATTTGAATGATCTGGTTTGAAATTAGAAATAGATGTGCTGTTAATATCATGAGATATTTTTGTGAATTTATTATTTAAAGCATATTCAAGTAAGTCATTATTATTTGCTAGAGAAATAACGTTTTTATGCTTATAGCTAACTGCAAAATCTAAGGCAGAAGTGGATTTATAATGTTTTAAAATGAGAGAGAGATTTTGATTTAGATCCTCTGCGGAATTAGATCTTAAAATCATTTCTTTAACTCCGCCCCAACCAGGGATTAGTCCTATAGATGTCTCTACTAACCCGGCTGATAGATCTTGATGCGCAACAACATAATCAGAATGGAGCAAAATTTCACACCCGCCACCAAGAGCAACGCCACGAGCACATGATATTATTGGGATTCTTGAGTATTTTAGTCTCTTCATAACTTGCTGTCCAAGTTCAAGTAAGCTTAAGGTTTCAATAAAATTACCAGCAATAATTTCTTGATAAAATAGATTTAAATCTGCTCCAGCAGAGAAATAATCAGAATCAGAATAGATTATAAGATCTGAATCTGTTTCTTCGGCAATTGATATAGTTTCTAAAAGGTTTGAAAAAACATCTCTATTAAGTGTGTGCATTTTTGATGTAATTTCAAAGCAGATTTTATTCTCATTCAATTTCCAAATCTTTGTACTATCAGATGTAGCTAAAGGCTTGAGAGAGTCTTTCTTGATATAAGATGATAGGGATTTTGATTTGATCCCGAAATTTGATGGGTCAATTTTTAGCTCATTAAATTTGCTAATATATACTTGTGGTGTTAGATCAAATTTATACATTAATTCAAAAGGGCCATATTTCCAAGCATAACCAAGCTGCATCGCAGCATCTATACTATATATGTCGTTTGCTATTTGATCTTGAACCTTCATTGTATATGAAAAGAATTTATTTAAAATTGTGCCTATAAATTTTGCTAAACCAGAATCTGAATTTAGAAAATCTGTTAGGCTGGAATATTCTAGATCATAAGATTTTAATGACTTATATTCAAAGCTCTTTAAATCAAGTACATATTTTTGCTTCTTCCCATTTGCATCTATTCCAATTTTATAGAATCCACCTTTTCCCTTCCTGCCTTTGAATCCAGTTTTTATCATTTCACCTATTTGAGGGATTTTTTTATATGTAGAGTTAAATTCATCACTAGGTTCAAGAGAGGCTTTAAGAGACTCAGCAATCATTTGCATTACGTCGAGCCCTATAAGATCATATAAGGCAAAAATCCCAGTGTTTGGAAAGCCTAGTAGTTTTGAAAATACAGTATCTACAGCAACTATATCAATATTAGCCCTTATGGATTCCTGGAATATAGTTTCCATAAGAAAACATCCAAGTCTGTTAGCTATGAATCCAGGAGTATCTTTGCATAGGATAACTTCTTTACCGGCGGTATGAGTCAAAAAATTTACAAGATTATTTTTTACATTAGTTTGCAAATTTCCAGGAATAAATTCAAGTAATCTCATGAATCTTGGCGGATTGAAAAAATGACAAATCACCATTTTTTTAGCAAGTTCTGGATCAAGCCCATTTGTTAGCTGGTGAAGTCTAAAAGTAGAAGTATTAGAGGCAAGAATCGCAGCTTCTTTTAAGTAATGTTTCGCGTCATTATAAAATTGTTGTTTTACTGATAGATTCTCGACTATAGCTTCAATTATAAGGTCGCATTCTTCTAACCTATTTAAATGTTTTTTTAGACTTAGTGGAGTTATGGAATCTGCTATAGTTGGATGAGTTAAACCTGAAGGTAAAGAAGATATTAGCTTATCAATAGCTTGCTTTGCAATTAATCCATTTTCATTTTCTAAATCATAAAGTAACACATTCACATTATTGTTTGCGAATTGAGCAGCAATTCCGCTACCCATAACTCCTGCACCTATAATGGCAATCTTTTTATACATGTTACTTCCTCCCAAAAAGTTTCTCCAAATCTAAAGTCGTGAGCTTTACATAAGTTGGTCTTCCATGATTACATTGACCTGAAAATGGTGTTTCCTCCATTTCTCTTAATAGATCGTTCATCTCAGATACTGACATGGATCTTCCTGCTCTTATTGAATAATGGCAAGCGTATGTTTCAGTTACATGTTCTATTAATTCTTGAAGTGCGATATTTTCACCAAGTTCTTTAAAATTATCAGCAAGATCCAATATTAGTTTTTCAATATTAAATTCGCCGAGCAAAGAAGGTACTTCTCTAACTGCAACAGATTTTGGGCCAAATCTTTGTATAACAAGACCAAGGGCTGATAAATATTCAATTTTATCAATAATTAGCTCTACGCTAAATTCATCTGGTAAATTTACTATTGCTGGGATTATTAGTCTTTGTGAGGGCATTTGCTTCGTTAGCAATTGCTTCTTAATTTTTTCATATACAAGCCTTTCATGGGCTGCGTGCTGGTCTACAATTATTAGTCCATCTTCAGTCTGAGCAAATATATAAGTATTATGGATTTGACCAATGGCAGCGCCTAACTTATGTTTTTGATTTATTGAAACTTCTTCAAGATTAATTTTCTCTGTATTTAAAATGGGCCTAATATCAGCAAGAAAATTTGGAGCCTGGTGTGGTGAAGAAGTGCTATGATTTGGTTTTGAGTAAGAAGTTTTAAAACTATTATAGCTTGATGTATAAGAGCCAAAATTAGATGGTGCATCGCTCACATTATATGATGATATTACTTTTTCTATAATTTTGTTTGGAAGTATAGAGCTGCTATTATGACTAGTTCTTTGTAGTGCATCTTTAATAGCGCTAATTAATAATCCTCTTACTTCTGCGCTATCTCTAAATCTAACTTCAGTTTTGGCGGGGTGAACATTTACATCTACATACTGAGGTAATGTTTCAATAAAAATAACAGAGGCAGGATACCTGTCTCTTGATAAATAATCTTGATACGCGACTTTAAGAGCGACACTCAGAAGTTTGTCCTTTACAGGTCTATTATTTACATAAAGATATTGCTCGCTACTACTTGCTCTATTATACGTTGGGATTGTAGTAAAGCCTGATAGTTTAAAATTCTCTCGTTCTAAATTTATTTCAGCACTATTATCTAGAAAATCTTTCCCAAGTATATCTTCAAGTCTTTCTCTATAATTTGTTGAAGACGCAGTATTAAAAATTTCTTTATCGTCAGAAATAAGTGAGAAACTAATTTCAGGATGAGCGAATGATATGCGTTTTATAACATCAACACATGCATTTTGCTCAGATTTATCGCTTTTTAAGAATTTCAACCTAGCTGGGGTTGTAAAAAACAAATCTCTAACTTCTATTTTAGTTCCAGAACTTGCCAATATTTCAGAAATTTCATTTACAACACCGCTTGATAATTTGATTTTGTGACCAGTAGCGTTACCTCTTTTTGTTGAAGTAATTTGCATATTACTGACAGAAGCTATAGATGGGAGAGCTTCCCCTCTAAACCCAAAAAATTCAATATTCATTATATTATCTTCTTGGAGTTTTGAAGTTGTATGTCTTTCTATTGCAAGTAATATATCCTCCTTGCTCATACCAAGTCCATCATCCGAAATAACTATTAGATTTTTCCCAGAAGCTTCAATTCTTATAGAGATATTTTTAGATCCTGCGTCTATAGAGTTTTCAACGAGTTCTTTTATAACAGAGGATGGTCTTTCTACTACTTCTCCTGCTGCTATTCTATTTATAGTGGATTCTGAGAGTTTTTTTATTATGTGCATGGTACTTATTATAGATTTACTGTTATTATGTATCAAAATTAGAAAAAGTGAATTTAATTATAAATGACGATGTTTTTGAATTTTTTTAGTCTCATTTTGACTTTTTAGTAATTTGTCAGTTTGTTTAATTTTAAGGTTTTGATCTATATTGTCTGACTTGATAGTTCTTAAAAATTTCCCTGCTTCTTGGAGCATTTCATTGCTTAAATCAATGGCAATTTTCTGTGTTGGTTCTGGTTGAGATTTAGCAGCTTTTTCAGTCTCAACTTTTAGTTTTCCTATTGTATTCTCAATTATTGAATCACTTGTCTTAGGTGGATAAACTGTATCAATTGTATTATCGATAATATTTTTAATAGGTTTGAGGAATAAGGTTAATCCAAAAAATGTTGAAGGTATAATTGCAACAGAAGCAAGCAAATCAAGGCCATAGACGCATGTTGAAGACATAGCAGCGCATGTTCCTATGCTGCACAGCATGGTTAGGCTATTTTTAATTTGTTCGTTTTTGCTTTGGTTTCTTGCCAGTTCTCCGAATACTGCAAATAATTCTTTATATAAGGCATCTTTCTTTTTTAATTCAGGAATTTTAGATAATTTAGAAAAAACCTCTCCTGCTTCTTTCTGTTTTGAGTGAATATAATTTAAAATTTCAGGAAAGGTTTTTTTCGATATTAAGTGTCTAATAAACTCTTCAATATTATGCTCGGCCTCAGTAGTATTACCATCAGAACAAACTTGCTTTATAAGAGCATCTATATTTTTCGAGTTCTTAATATTATCTGTTATATCGTCATGGTAAGTTTCAGCATCTGTAATTGCTATAGCAAATAAACCAAGAACTATTGAGAAATCATAATCTATAACTACTCTTTTTCCAAGATATCCTCTAAGTCTTGATGAAGCTATTTTTGCTAAATTATCGTATTCATCCACTTTGTCTATATGATGCATAGCAAGCATGTTAGCAAGAGGGGATAGAATATCAGTATCGATAGAAGTAGATAAAGTTCCTTCAAGAATATTTTTGAATTTCGGTATTACTTCTTTTAAAGTTAATGCAACTTTATTGTTCATTTAAGCTTAGTTCTCTAACTTCCATATTGATTGTGGTTATGGTGAGGTCAGGCTCATTCGCTGTTGTCAGCCAGTTTACAAGTGATGGCGTTAAGCTAACGTGTTTTTCAATCAGCATATTTTTAACAGTGCTATAGATTGGTAATGAATTATAAGCATTTCTAGCAAAAGTCACGGCTGTTAAAAAACTATCCAAATGATACTGAAGCTTTATATTCGTTGTTTTTAGAAAAATAGATTCTGTTCGTTGATTCATTTTATTTTCTAAACCAGAAGAAATAAAAATAGTAGCAGGATCTTTTAGGCCGTTTAAAGTTGCGGCATTATTTATACTTTTTTCGTAGGCTTCCTTATTAAAACAATCATCATCAATATGAGATGAGGCAATTTTTTTTAAGTTTTGATATTTTGTAATCGCTCCAGCAAGATCTTCGCTTTGTTTGTTAATGGCATTAAATCTTTCCATCACGTTAGAAAGCATCTCTTTAGCTTTTGAATATTTTTCAGCAGTTTGAATTGTATCTGTAGATATTTTGTCAATAAGGTAAGTCAGGCTAATTATTGAAATTGTAATACATACAACTTTAAAAAAGAGAATATTCTTAACTCTTAGAGTCATTTCTTCGATAATCATTTTTTAACTCCAATTGCGTTAATTACAATATTCATTGGTTTATTAATATTTGTAACATCATCTTTGTAATCTTGAATTGTATGCGTAATAGTTAACGTAGGAAATTTACTTTGTAAATTTTTGAGTGAGTCATCTAATTTTTTTATTGTTTTATCTTTAGCTATTCTACTAATTGAGATTTTAAAAATAAACTTAGGTATCTTTTCTTGGTAATTATTTAATTCCCAAGATATTTTACTAAAATTTGCAATATCACCTATCTCCTTTATAAGGTTTTCTGCAAAATCGAATGGAGTAGGGGTGGGTTCAGTTAATTTATTTTGAAGGTTATAAAGGTCTGCTAACTGAACTACATTTATATCTGGAAAATTTTGTCCTAAAAGACTAATTTCTTGATTCATATTAGAGTACTGAGTGTATATATCAGAAATTTTACTTTCAGTAACCCATATATTGAAGCTTGTTGTTATGCAATATACACATAAAGAAGCGAGTATAAAATATATTGGTTTGAATAGAATATTATTAATTAGATTAAATCTGTAGTAAGAAAGAAGTTCCTTGCTCGTCGCTGGTTGTCTTTTTATTTTTAAAAAATAATCTATAAAAACTCTGTCGGAATATAAGGAAGAATCAGTTGTTGATTTAAAAATAGACTTTTCTACCTCGTAATTCTGAGATGACATAAGTTGTTCTAAATCTTTTGTTACAATAAAAATATTTATTTTTTTAAGCTCGTTCTGCTGAGTATATGCTTTTAATTTCAACCATGCATCTGAAACCGTTTGTTCTATTACTCCCTGTACATAAGCTGTGGATTTATCTGTAGGATACGGGCTAACAACAGAATTAAGAATATTATCACCGTGATTTGTTGTGACTCTTATGCCTGTAGCCTCATTTACCGTTACCACTGAATATATATAACCAGTAAGATTCACGTCGTTTTCGGCTGCAATTTGTATGGCAATATTTTGAGATAATATTTCATGGAAGTATATGGCTGCAAAACTAACTCTATTTTCATTAATTATAAATAAAGATTTTTCTATAAGGTTTGCATTTGGGGTCCACAATATTACGGCCTTCCATAGATCTTCTACATTATTTGTTATTGAATGGGTTTTATAAGAGTATATATCACTGGGATGTAGAGTCGTTTCGCAATATTTATCTACTGGGTTAAGTTTATTTAGTCCTGCAATTATTGGTAGTGCTTCATGTTGAAGGTTTGTTTCTTTCAAATTAATTATTATCCTTGCATCTGAATTTTTGTATTTTTTAACAAAATCATGAAATGTGTCAGTAGAGTTAATTTTTTCTTGTGAGAAGAAGCAAGATTCAATAAACCTATCTTTTTTAAAGTGGTAGACATTTATCCCAAGCTCTCCAATTATAAAAATTAGTCTAGAAGTATTAGATAGTTCGTAGACAAAACGTATTGTTCTTTGAAGAAAAGAAGATTTTTCGGACATCTAATAACCTGATTTATATTATACCAAAGTTTCAATAAAATAGTCTTCTGTTTTAGTTCCTCTGGATCCAGGTCCCATCTTACGCTGCATAAATGAGGAGAACAACAGCTTTAATAAAAAGGTATGAGTGTTTTAAAATGCTATTGTAATTTGGCAATAAATTGGCTAATTTGCATGCAAATATCTTTCTTGAGGTTGTTGTGAGTAATCATGTTGGTGATATAAGGTCAAAATTTATAAAATATTTTGTAGAAAATGGGCATACAGAGGTACATTCAAGTCCACTGATCCCTCGTAACGATCCTACGATGATGTTCGTAAATTCAGGGATGGTGCAGTTTAAAAATGTATTTACTGGTCTTGAAACTCGTGATTATAAAAAAGCTACATCTAGTCAAAAATCAGTAAGAGCCGGTGGAAAACATAATGATCTTGAGAATGTTGGTTATACAGCTCGTCACCACACATTTTTTGAAATGCTTGGGAATTTTTCATTTGGTGATTATTTTAAAGATGATGCAATTGCTTTGGCTTGGGAATTGCTAACAAAAGAATTCGGTCTAAATAAAGATAAATTATACGCAACAGTATATCATACCGATGATGAAGCCGCTTTGATTTGGAAAAAAGTAGCAGGATTTTGCGACGATAAAATTATACGAATTAATACAAATGATAATTTTTGGTCAATGGGGGACACAGGTCCTTGTGGACCTTGTTCAGAAATTTTTTATGATCATGGAGATCATATAAAAGGAGGGCTTCCAGGAACTGCAGAGCAAGATGGTGATAGGTATATAGAAATCTGGAATATGGTCTTCATGCAGTATGAGCAAGTTGATAAAAATACTCGTATTGATCTTCCAAAAAAATCTATTGATACTGGCATGGGGCTCGAGCGTGTGGCTGCGGTACTCCAAAATGTTCATGATAATTATGATATAGATTTATTTAAAGAGATTATTGAAGCTTCTGAAGAGCTTACTTCGACAAAAAGTGAAGGAGAAGCTCGTTTTTCTCACAGAGTTATTGCTGATCATTTGCGTTCTTCTAGTTTTCTAATTGCAGATGGAGTTATGCCTTCAAATGAGGGTAGGGGCTATGTGCTTAGAAGAATCATGAGAAGAGCTATGAGGCATGCACATCAGTTAGGTGCAAAAGAGCCTTTGCTTTATAGGATGCTTCCAAAACTTGTTTCCCTCATGGGAGAAGCTTATCCTGAATTAAAAAGAGCAGAGAGTTTTGTAAGAGAAATTCTTAAAAGTGAAGAAGAAAGATTTAAAGTTACGCTTGATAGGGGATTAAAACTTCTTGAGGACGAATCTTCTAGCCTATCAACTGGTGGAAAATTAGCTGGCGATGTAGCCTTTAAATTATATGACACATACGGTTTTCCTGTGGACCTTACGGAAGATATTTTAAGAAAACGTGAAATAGAGATCGATCATGCTCGTTTTGAAGAATGTATGAATGATCAAAGGCAAAGAGCGCGTGCAAGTTGGTCTGGATCTGGTGATAGTAAAACAGATGCAATATGGTTTGATATTAAGCAAAATTTTGGTGCTACAGAATTTTTGGGATATTCTTTAGAACAATCTGAAGCCGAGATAATTGCCTTAGTTAAGGATGGGGTTTCGGTTAAAGAGGCTTTGAAGGGCGATAATTGTATTATCATAACAAACCAAACACCTTTTTATGGTGAGTCAGGTGGACAAATGGGAGATATTGGGAAAATATCCTCCACGAATAGTGAGATAGATGTTTTAGATACAAAAAAATATTTAGGATCAATCATTGGTCATGTCAGTAAAATTAAATCAGGAACCATTAGGCTTGGGGATATCGTAAAACTAAAATATGATAAAGAATATAGGAATAGATTAAGGGCAAATCATTCAGCAACTCATATTCTCCATACTGTGCTTCGTAATGTTCTTGGTGATCATATATCTCAAAAAGGTTCTTTAGTAGCAAGTGATAAGCTTAGGTTTGACATAAGTCATCCAAAGGCAATTACTAAAGAGGACATAGTCAGAATTGAAGATTTAGTGAATAAAGTCATTCTAGGAAATTCTGATGTTAACACAAAAATAATGTCTACTGAAGAAGCCATAAAAGGTGGTGCTATGGCATTATTTGGAGAGAAATACGACAATGAAGTTAGAGTTGTTTCTATGGGGTGTTTTAATGAAAAAGATTCTTATTCAGTTGAGCTTTGCGGGGGAACACACGTATCAAGAACGGGTGATATTGGCTTGTTTAAAATTACCTCAGAAGCAGCAATAGCAGCAGGTATTCGAAGAATTGAAGCGACAACGGGTTTTGGAGTTCTTTCGTTGCTTAGAGATAGTGAAGAACAGATTATGCAAATTGCAGATGCCATAAAATCAAGTAAATCAGAAGTATATAATAAAGTGCTAGAACTTTCGGAGAGTAAAAAATTATTGGAAAGAGAGATTAGCGGATTTAAGGTTGCAGCTTTAGATATGAGTGATTCAGATTTAGAAAAATCCTCAACTAAGATTGCTAATATAAGACTTGTTGTTAAAATTCTTGATGAGGCAGATCCTAAATCTCTAAGAGTAGTTGCTGAGAAATTAGTGGATAAACATAAAGACATTGCAATTTTATTCATTGCTAAAAATACCGGGAAAATATCGATTTTAGCAGCGTGTGGGACTGAGGCCGCATCTGGTTCTCAAAATGCATCATCTATAGTGAAATTTGTATCAGAATTACTTGGTGGTGCTGGTGGTGGTGGAAATGCAAAACTTGCGCAGGCTGGCGCAGTAGATGTAAGTATGATTACAGAAGTTGAAAAAGCTTTAGTTGAGTTTCTGAAGCCGGCGTAAAAAATCGTATCTTCTTTAGAAGCAGGGAGATTCATGTGGTCTGGAATTTTTTTCTTTCTAAATAAGAAATCGATTATTTCATTAAAAAAAGAGTGGATCCCGCATCAAGTGCGCGATGACGAGTCTTGTTTATGAATCTACAAAAAGGGTTGCAATTGATGTTCACTATTTACAAATTAAGTTTTGGTTGAATTTAGTTTGGAAACTCTATAAAATTTATTGATCCGAAAATGGAAAAATAAATGAATAAAATCTATGGTTATAGGAATAAGAGTTATTTAGGTTTTTACCATTTACTTGCGCTTATTTTTTGTTTTGTATTTGTCCTCTCTAACATAGCTGCATCTAAAATAGGTATTATATTTGACGTCTATTTGGATACTGGTACGCTTTACTTTCCCATTCTGTATATTGTAAATGATATTATAACAGAGATTTACGGTTTTACATCATCGCGTAAAGTGATATGGATGGCTATTAGCACTAATATAATATTTGTGCTATTTTTAAGTCTTTCTGTGAGTTTACCTTCAGTTGAGAGTATCGGAGTTAATCTTGCTTTTGACCAAGTTTTTTCTTTGTCTCCAAGAATTCTTATGGCTTCTGTGATTAGCTTTCTCATAGGTGAATATGTTAATTCTGTAATGCTTGCAAAAAGCAAAATAAGATTTCATGGAAAATCATTCGGTTATAGAGCAATAACTAGCACAGCCGTTGGTGTTTCTGTTGAGAGTATATTATTTTCAACTATAGCTTTCGCTGGAAAATTTGAAGTTGATGAGCTTATTGGAATGACAACAATGCTTATTTCAATAAAAATCCTATATGAAATTGTGACTATGCCGATAACATCTAAAATAGTTTCATATTTAAAGAAATACGAAAATATGGATTTTTATGATACTGATACTAAATTTACTATTCTTCCATTTTAGTTAAACTACTAGTTTAATGAATTAAATATTTATTTTTTAAGAAATTAGTCTATAGTTTTGATGCGTATTCAGTTAAATGGAAACAAATTTGGGTGGCTGTAGTTACTAATATTTATTTGTGCTGATCTTAAGCTTTACTGTCTATTGCCAATAAAGGAAGATATTAGTGTTAATGCGGCATTTAACGAAGTATTTTCACTTTCTCCAAGGATTTTAATTGCTTTTGTAATTAGCTTTCTAATAGAAGAGTATGTGAATTCAGTTATACTTGCAAAAAGCAAAGTCTATTTCCAAGGAAAATTATTTAGTTTTAGGGCCAATAGGTAGCACGGCAATAGGAGTTTTTGTTGAAAGCATATTATTCTCTGCGCTAGCTTTTGGAGAGAAGTTTAAAATAGAAGAACTTATGGCTATGGCAGCGATGTTAATAATTACAATAAAATACTATATGAAGTTGTAACTATCCTAATTACTTCTGGAATAGAAGCTGATATTAAAGAACGTGAACATCTGGATTATTATGATGTAGACACTAAGTTTAATCTATTCTCTTTTTAGAAAATAGAATTATTACTTGATTAATTCATAAAAATTATATATAAACACAAGATATTTCGGGGCATAGCGCAGCTTGGTAGCGCACCTGGTTTGGGACCAGGGGGTCGGGAGTTCAAATCTCTCTGCCCCGACCACTTTTATTCCTTCAAAAACTGTTTGGCATATTCGTTATAAATATAATAAGTACTTATATGCTCTGGTATTTTTTCATTATTTTTCACCCTTTTTACAAATAGCTTATCATATGGTTTTTTATTCGCATGATGGATAATAAAAGGCATGAACCCATTTGGATATATTCCATCAAAACTATCTATAATAGGAATCATATTCCATCTTGGAGAAAGAAATAAGGCCCTTTTAGCAGCTGTAATATTTAAATTATCCTGCTCAGGAAATGTATTGTCACAGACAAATTTCTTATTTGTTCTTAGGAATTTAGAATAAATATCCTCTTCTCTCATAAGCTTAAGATTTTGTAACATTACTCCAACATTAAAATATTCTGGCGGTAATCCTTCGCAATTAGATTTTCTAGCAAGCATTCCATTTACTATATTATGAGGATCTACAACAGCTCCAATTAGGTAACCATCTAATTTTGTATTTGTTAGATCGTGTAAATCTCTGTAGACTAAAATATCTACGTCTGTCACTAAGATCTTATCAAGATTTGGTAAAAGCTTGCCGAGTAATATTCTAAAGAAAACTAATCGTGGATAGCGTTTGTTTTTTGGTAAATGCTCAAGAAGCTCTTTATTTTCTTCTATCAAATTTTCTGGAAACTCGATGAATTTAATATCGAAATCTTTGATTTTCGATATAGAGGCAAGTTTTTTCTGAGTCTCTGGCAGAATTGGGTCTTTATTATCATATATAACATAGAAATTATAATGATTATCGAGGTCAGAGTTTAATAGAATTGATGTTATTGTAGTTGCTGCATACTGCGCATATTTATCGTTAATTACAAGGGCTATATCAGTATTTTTTGGTTGAGAGACGTTTATTTGATTTGATGCAATTTTTTGGTGATCAAATGCTTTTGTAATATCAATATTTCTATCAGCCTCTGAATTTGTTCTTCCTAAGCTATATATTAAGCTTAGCCTATAATTTGCTCTTGCAGATAGGTTTTTATTCTGTGACTTTGCAATCTCATTTAAAATTTCTATTTCTTGAGTAATATTTTTATTATCCCAGTCTGATAGAGTGATACTTTTTCTTTGTAAAACTTCAGACACTTCTTCTTTATCGTTGCCTATTATAAGATTTTTCAAATAGTTTGAATTTTCAATATTTGTGTAAAGATCGATGGAATAGCTAGTATTTTTAATAGCGTATAATGAATTACTAGCTTCTATATCAAGTTTTGCGAGGCATAAATAAGCATCTGAAACTTGTACAGCATCAATTCCATACTCAATTTTATATGTACAGAGCTTTTTCTGAATCTGGCTTTCAGTTTTTGGTGAAATTTCTTTGTCTTTAGAAAGTTTGGTAATTATCTCTGCCATAGTATTTTCAAATGCTAGATTATTGCTAATTTGAAAATTTAAATAATCGGAGACTTGAAAGATAATGCGAGAATTCTTTATCATGTCTTTGCCTGTCATGATAAGAATAAATGAGATAACGCAGAGGGTAAAAATAACTAATGATAAAAAACTAATCGTAAATTTTTTCATCGTGCTTTTTGTCCAAATATAAGGCTGCAAATATAGCGGATAAATATGATGGTTTAAAACAATATCTTTGATTTTACCTTAGTTTTCTAAAAAAATCTTTCATTAATGTTGCTGATTCTTCTTCGCAAATACTGGAATAAATTTCAGGTTTAAAAAAACAATTATGAGATGAGAAGAATTTTGAAGCTGAGTCTACTGCTCCAAATTTTATGTCCATTGCACCGTAAAATAACCTTCCAATTCTAAACATGGAGATAGCCGCTGCGCATGCGGCGCAAGGCTCCAAAGTTACATATAAATCATAGTCAGTGAGATATTTTGATCCTATTTTTTTAGATGTTTTAATTAGAGCTAGAATCTCTGCGTGATATATTGGTAATCCTGATTGTTCAACCAAATTATGAGTAGATGCGATTATTTTAGACGTTTCCCTATGAACTATAATAGCACCTACTGGAACTTCTCCGAGATCACGAGCTTTTCTTGCTTGTTTTAAAGCAAGATGCATAAATTTATTGCTTATCAATTAGTTTCTCTCTAAAAAAAACTTCTTCAGGATGTCCATCAGGATCTTGATGTATTATTATTTCAGCATCGTGAAAAAATTCACTAATGTTCTCTTCTATTTTTTCAAGTATTATATGGGATTGATATAGGGTAATATCTGATTTCATCTCTACATGAAACTGAATAAAATATTTACTTGAGGCTTTTCTTGTTTTCATATCATGAACACCAAGAATATCACCGGAATTTTTGAATTTTGAAAGTATCTCAATTAATTTTTGCTTATCTTCTTTGCTAAATTCTTCATCTACAAGGTTTTTTATAGAAATTTGTAAAAGCTTATAAGCTCCATGAAATAAGTAGATAGCTATTAAGGCTGCAAATAATGAATCAATAAACCAGTATTCAGCGCTGTAATAAATAGAAACAATCACTACGAAATTTGTAAAAAGATCTGTTATATAATGTAATTTGTCAGCAATTACTATATTGGACTTTACGATAGATAATACATAGCTTTGATATGCAACAAGGATGAATGTTGCTACAATAGAAATTATCATTATATTGGTACCAAGTTCACCGTTATTAACTAGATTTTTATCGTGTAAATGGCTTAGGGCAGAGAATATTACAAAGATGCTAGAGGCTATAAAAAATATAGCTTGCCCGAATACTGCTAGATCTTGTATTTTTTCATGGCCAAAACGATGATTATCATCTGCTGGTATTAGCGCAAACCGTAAAGCTATCATATTTATTATAGATGAAGTAATATCTAAACTTGAATCAACAAGCGAGGCTAAGATAGATACTGAATCAGTTTCTGCAAAAGCATAAGCTTTAATTGAAAGTATAAAAAACGCAATAACAACAGATAGATAAGTAGCGGATTTTAATAATTTCTCTTTCTGTGTCTTTGAGCGATCCATATAATATCTCTTGCAATAAACAAATTTTGATTCAGTATAACTTCAAGTAACAAAACTAAGTTATATGTATGAAGAAGTCTATTAAAATTTTATCCATAATTTTATCTGTTTCAATATTATCTGGTTGCGCTTCGCAAACAAATCCAGGTGGTGTTTCAAACCAATCTGGAGGAGCTGTAATAGGAGCTCTTGCTGGCGGATTACTTGGTTCTACAGTTGGTAGAGGTGGTGGGCAGTTACTTGCAATTGGAGCTGGCGCATTAGTTGGAGGTTTCGTTGGTAGTTCTGTTGGAAAATCAATGGATGATAGAGATAAAATGATGGCTGAAAGAACATCGCAAAATGCTCTTGAAATGTCGCCGTCAGGGACAAGTACAACTTGGAAAAATCCAGATACAGGTCATTCTGGATATGTAACACCTACAAAAACATATAAAACTCGAGAAGGTAGATATTGTAGGGAGTTTACCCATGCAGTAGTGATAGGTGGGAAAGAAGAAAAAGCTTATGGAAAAGCTTGCCGTCAGCAAGACGGCCAGTGGCAAATTATTTCAGAATAACATTAAATGTTACCTCTGATAGAGTTACAGGAAGTTTCAAAAGAATATAATGGAAATATTATAGTAGATGGTGTGAGTTTCAAGCTCAACCCATCTACTATAAATGTTTTAGTCGGTCCAAATGGCGCTGGCAAGACTACAATTGCTAAAATTTTGCTAGGTTTAGAACAACAGACTCGCGGTAAAGTCCTTAAGAAAAAAAATCTAAAAATCTCATATGTCCCACAAGGCTTTAAAACTATACACGAAATTCCAGTATTATGTTCAGATTTTGTAGCTTCATTGGGGCTTAAAAAGCATGATCTATATAATTTAACGTTAAAAGATGATGCTGAAATTGATAATATTTGGAATTTGCCATTATCAAAACTTTCAGGCGGAATGACTCAGATGCTGTTACTTGCAATAGCTTTTGCTCAAAAACCTGATCTTGTAATTTTAGATGAGCCCACAGCTTACCTTGATGTGGATGGAGAAAGTAGTTTTTATAAATTTATAGAAGAGCAAAGAAAAAACAAAAAAATATCTATTTTCATAATTTCGCATGATTTACATTCGGTTATAAAAACAGCCGACCAAGTTCTTTGTCTAAATCATCATTTATGTTGTTCTGGTAAGCCATTCGCAACATTTGACGGTATTGAAAGTAATATTGGTCTATATAAGCACACACACAACCACCAGCATTAAAAACCTATTTCTAGCTAAGAATTTCTTCGTCAAAACTTTGTTTGCAATGCTCACTTATAAGAATAGGCTACGCTTCTCAACTTTGTTTTTCCTAGAAATTCTTAGCTAGAAATAGGTTTTTAACTTGTATAAAAAGTGTAAACCGTTTCTATAAATCTCAATTTGAGAGCTTGTAGTAATTTCGTTGTTGAAATTAGTTTGTCATTGAGAGGTTGTAATGGCTTCGTTGCATGGTTCGCTACTAGGAGTTGTAAATGATATGTACGTTATAAATGGGTATGAAAAAAATCCGAGAACAGCGTAACTGGCCGCTATATAACCAAAAATTAAAGAAGATAGCAAGAATAGATTTTTTTATTTCAGAAGAATCTATATCAAATTGGAATTATGGTGGTAAGCGTAGCCCTGGAGTCAAGGTAACATCGGTATGAAAACACGAAATTTTTGTTTTTTGTCTGCTCCACCGTCACCATATAAGATGTAGCAAACCTCTTTCACAAGGCTGGTAACTACTTATTATTACGCAGGTTTAAGTTCGAATAGCAACATTTTGATGAGAAAGAAACACGTCGATTGGCGTCTTGTAAATATGAACCTATTAATGATCATAGTGATAAGCCAGTTGATATATCCAAAGTATTAAAGCATGCTCTTGAAGATGAACGTAGACATAGATATGCGATTCTGGATGTTATCGATAAAGGGTAGAATATTCAAGACAAGAGATCTTAGAGATTTCTTGGCTTTTCTACTAATGGTCTGAGTCAGAAAGCTCATAGAATTCCAAAAAAAAATTTGAGGGTACAATAATTTCTTAGGTTAATTTCCTATTTATGGGCCTTTACTAACGAACTCAACATATATAATACAGATAAAATAAGTATAACAATTGAACTAAATCCAACATCATAATTAATAGAAATAGATATAGCGACAAAACTTGATACAGCGCTTATGGATGAGCTTAGCAATATCATTTGCCATGGAGATGAACTGTATAATCTTGCTATAGCTGCAGGAATTACTAGAAATGATGTCATTAATAACACCCCAACAATCTGTATAGAAATTGATATACCTATAGCTAAAATGAGATTTATAATGAAATTTATACGATTAGTTTTAATGCCGTGGACTATTGCCACTTCGTTAGAAATAGAAATTATCACCAATTCCTTATAGTAACGATATAAAAAATAGGAAATAAAAATTAGCATTGATGCTGAGATTAAAGCCTCTGTTACTCCTGACGATAATACATCGCCTACGATAAAATCTCTGATTTTTAGTCCGCCATTTGTTAAGTCAGAGGTTAATAATGTAAGCGCAATTGCAGCGCCGCTAAAAACTATCATTGAAATATTTTGATTATTTCGCTCATTCGAAAATAAACTGATCCATATAACAAAAATAATAGAGACAAAAATAGCACCGATTGCTGTAGGAACGCCCAAAAAATATTCGATTACAAGCGATAGAATAATGGCGTGCGACATTGTGTCGCCAATATTAATTAGCTTTTTCCAAAGAACAATAGAACCAAGAGCCCCAAGATTAATTGAAGAAAGCAACAAAGATAAAACTATTTGCATCATATGAATATTTATTAGAATAAATCTATTTCATATACATAATACAGATTCTTAATCTGATGTATAGTTTATCGCTATAAGATGGAAATTTTTGTATTTAAGCTCTTTCTCCCTGTGTTTTTAAGATTATTCCGATAATCTCAATTTTGTTGGATGTATCTCCTATATCTTCTTTATATCTAACAATAAGATTTTGATTATCAATGCAAACTCAATATTTTATTTCTTCTTTAGAAAAAACAAAATCCAGGCTATCTCCTAAAGAAAACAATCTAATAAATTGAGCTAACTCGTTCGATTTTATAATGATATTTTCTTCAGTTTTTATATTTTTATCCTGTAGGTTATCTTCTTACCTCAAGTTCTTCTACTATTTATTATTATAAGAAAATTATGTCAAAAAGCTTTAATAGCAATAAAACCCATAGAATTTAATATATTAAACGATTACTAAAACGTGGATTTATATACACATTATATTATTAAAGGCTATATTATATTTAAATGAACAGTCGACTGATGTAGAAGACGTAGAAGGAAATTCAATACAATACTATATAAGTATTGTATAAATAGCTTACAAATCAATGTTAATAAAGCTAGGCAGGTGTACACGATTTACAGTGCAACTGATTCTTTGTCTGGTTTTGTATCAGAATTTTGAGAAGCGAGCAATCTTTGAATTTTTAATTTAGTAATGGTGTGAATGGTCAAAATATAATATTGGTTGCAAGCTATGTAATAATATAAATTTTTAGATATTACACACCAGTTTTTTTATTTGCTTTTGCCATATTTTGCGAGATTGCATTTGCATGTTATTTAATCCTTGTGATTTGTATAATAAATTAAAATAATTATTATTGTAATGTCTTATGATGTAAATATTGTATGGTTTCGAAATGATCTAAGGATTTCAGATAATCCAGCTCTTTTTGAAGCTTCAAAAATTGGTAATATTCTTCCTGTATATATCTTAGATAATGATGCACCTATAGAAGCCATAACAGGTGCTGCAAGTAGATATTGGTTACATAATTCTCTAAATAGTCTTAACAAATCTCTAGATAACAAGTTAAATATCTATACAGGGAGTCCAAAAAATATTCTTACTTCTCTTATAAAGAATGAAAACTTTAGAGTTAAATATATTTTTTATAATAAATTATATGAACCGTTTTATATTAAAAATGATACTCATATAGAATACGAATTAAAAGCTTTAGGAGTAAAGGTAAAAAGCTTTAATGCATCTCTTTTATGGGCTCCAGAAGATATAAAAAAATCTGATGGTACTCTTTATAAGGTTTTTACACCATTTTATAGGAAAGGTTGTGCTAAAGCAAAAAAACCTAGGGAGCCTTTACCAAGACCAAACAAGATGAGCCTAATATCAGATGTTCAAAATAAAACTCAAATTAGCGATTTGAAACTCTTGCCAGATATAAAGTGGTACAAAGAGATTGAAGAAATTTGGGAAATAGGTGAAGAAGTTGCACAAAATAAACTCTATCACTTTTTGGATAATAGAGTTCAAGACTATAAAGAAAAAAGAAATTATCCTAGTTTGTCAGCAACGTCGCAACTATCTCCGCACTTACATTTTGGTGAAATTTCTCCCAATCAAATATATTATGCAGTATGCTTAAAATCAGAAAAATATTCTGACAATATTTCAGATATTGATTGTTTTTTAAGTGAGATAGGATGGAGAGAGTTCTCTTATTATATGCTTTACCATTTTCAAGAATTGCCAATAGAGAATTTTCAAACCAATTTTGTTAATTTTCCTTGGGAATATAATGACAAGTTATTTAAAGCTTGGTCTAAAGGAATGACGGGTTATCCAATAGTTGATGCTGGAATGAGAGAGCTTTACAGAACGGGCTATATGCATAATAGGTTGAGAATGATTGTAGCATCATTTTTAGTCAAAAATCTTATGATAGATTGGAAATATGGTGCCAAATGGTTTTTGGAACATTTGTTAGATGCCGATCTTGCAAGTAATAGTGCTTCATGGCAATGGATCGCTGGTTGTGGAGCCGACTCAGCACCATATTTTAGAATCTTCAACCCAATTTTGCAGGGGCAAAGATTTGATCCAGGTGGAGAATATACAAAAAAATATGTTCCAGAATTAAAAAACTTACCAAATAAATATTTGTATAATCCTTGGGAAGCTCCTGAACATATATTACAAAGCTCAGGAGTAACTTTAAATATTAACTACCCAGAACCTATTGTAGATATTAATCTCTCGAGGAAAAAAGCATTAGATGCTTATTATAAAAATATCAAAAACAGCTAAATGAAAGCAATATTAATAACTTTTATACTTAGTTTTTCAAATTTTTGTTATAATTTGTAAAAACTAACTACTAATAATAGGAGTTAACGTTGAAAAGAAGATGGTATTTGTTATTATCATTGCACAGCTACAGGTTTAAGGTATGAAATTTATAAAGCACCTCATAATACTATGTAACTATTTTAATTTTAGTCTATGAGAACTAATTTTACGTACAATAAAAATAGAAAATTTTAAATAGAATTTGTTGAAGTATTAAAGTAAATTTTTCGTCGCAAGAGCGGCCTTAAAATTATTTAGTCTTTCTATACGAATATGACGGCAATTTTCAGCAAACTATACCTACCTGTACATTATATGAGTTAGAGCCTCGGTCTGATTCTTACGTAGACATACTAGTTTTTTCGCATTTTGCATTTTGGTTCGCCAGCTATATAATAAAATTATTAAAGTATATAGGAAATTATAGAAGGTACTAGTTTTGTTGTGATATGGTTATAGAGCTATACACAAGATTAGGTGGTGACCCCTACGGGAATCGAACCCGTGTTTACACCGTGAAAGGGTATCGTCCTAACCGCTAGACGAAGGGGCCTTAAAATTTAAGAAATGTTCTTAAATGTGCAAATCATAAGAGATATCTATAGACTATTCTCGGTTTTTTGCAAGAGATTATTTATTTTTAAGTTGATTTTTCTTCTTTATCGTAAATTTATTATCTATGTATAATAGATGAGAAAATGATCGAACATAAAATGAATAGAAATCAAATTCGTATAAGAAGAGAAAAATTTATCAATACACAATTATTTTTAGGAGCTGATTATATATTTAAATTTGGCCTAGAAATAATTGCTGCTTTAATAGAGGATCTAAATATCTTACCATACCAAAGGCTTTTAGTGTACGGTGCTAGAGGGCAATACCCAATAAATATCTTAAAAAAACTATTTAAAGAAAAAAATATAGATTTTGCTTTTTTTGATGATGATATGGAAATATCATATGGCTATTCTTACATTATTTCATTTTTTGATCTAAATACAATTCCTGATATAAAATTTTTTCTAGAAATTGTAAAAAAACAACTTTTACCAGATGGGGCATTCTTAGGGTGTTTAGTTGGTGAAACCAGTTTATTAAATGCTCGCAAGAAGCTTTGGGAATTAGAGGAGAAATTATATAATAGGTGCTGGGCTCGCGTGCAGCCAATGATCAGATTAGCAGATGTTACAACATTGTTTCAAATTTCGGGTTTTAAAAATATAATTTCATACAAAGAAGAAATGAAAGTTAGTTATAATTGTTTGATGCAGTTATTAAAAGATCTAAAGTCAATGGGAGAATCCGGGCTAGCAAGTCAGTATGAATATATGCCAAAAGGCCTTTATCGTGCCATCAAGAATGAGAATTCTAAGCATGAAGAGTTGTTTGAAATAATAGCATTTTATGCATCGTTTAATACTAGTACATTTGCCAATAAGATAAAGATGTGATAATGATATTATAATGAAAATAGGAAGAGGAAAATTATGGATCAATTTGATTTAGTTGTAATTGGTGGTGGGCCGGCAGGATATACAGGTGCAATAAAAGCAGCGCAACTTGGCATGAGGGTTGCATGCATTGAGAAGAGAAAAACTCTTGGCGGCACATGTTTAAATGAAGGTTGCATACCTTCAAAGGCTTTGCTCAATTATTCAGAGAAATTTGAGGAAGCTAATTTGCATTTCGAAGAAGTTGGTATTGAAGTTAAGCCGAAGCTAAATCTTGCAAAAATGCTTTCAAAAAAAGACCAAGTAGTATCAGATTTATGTAAAGGAATTGAATCCTTGTTTGCAAAGAATAAAGTAGTAAAAATCAATGGATTAGCGCGAATAATTAATCCAACTTCTATTGAAGTAGAAGATGAAAAAGGTAAGAAAACAGTAATTCAAACAAAAAATATTTTGATAGCTTCAGGCTCAGAAGTTATGCAAATTCCTGGTGTCACAATTGATGAAAAAAATATTCTTTCTTCAACAGGAGCGCTTGATATTCCAGAAGTACCTAAGTCACTTATTGTTATAGGCGGTGGCTATATTGGGCTAGAATTAGGGTCAGTTTGGAGAAGGCTGGGCGCTAAAGTAACTATTATTGAATTTTTCGATAGAATAGTTCCAGCAATGGATACTGAAACTGCATCTACGCTTCATAAAATATTAGTAAAACAGGGTATGGAATTTCTTTTTGGTTCTAAAGTTGAATCTGCAAAATCTACTGGAAAAAATGTTGTTTTGACAATATCCGATAAATCTGGAAAAGCTACCGAGCTTTCAGCTGATAAAGTCTTAGTTTGTGTTGGAAGGAAACCAAATACTAATAATTTGGCGCTAGAAAAAATTGGAATTGCACCAGATGAAAGAGGAAGAATTCCAGTAAATGCAAAATACCAAACAATTATTACAAATATATATGCTGTTGGTGATATTATAGCAGGTCCTATGCTCGCTCATAAAGCTGAGGAAGAAGCTGTAGCAGCTGTAGAAAATATGGCAGGGCAGGCTGGCCATGTTAATTATGACATAATCCCAAGCGTTGTTTACACCTGGCCTGAAGTTGCGTCAGTAGGGAAAACAGAGGATGAATTAAAATCTAAAAATATTGAGTATAAAGTTGGCAAATTTCCATTTCTTGCAAATAGTAGAGCAAGAGCAACTGGTATGACAGATGGTTTTGTAAAAATACTAGCTGACAAAAATACAGATGAAGTTCTCGGTGCTCATATAATCGGACCAGATGCAGGGACGTTAATAGCTGAGATTGCTCTTGGAATGGAATTTAAAGCTGCAGCAGAAGATATTGCACGCACATGTCATGCTCATCCAACGTTAAATGAGGCTATAAAAGAAGCTGCCTCATTAGCTGCTAGCAAAAAAACTATAAATTTTTAGCATGACTCAATTTTGCTATTTAAAAGATAGAACCATTATCTCTATTAAAGGAGATGATGCTTTCACATTTTTGCAATCCATGATAACTAATGACTTATCCATGCTAGATAATCACCTAGCAATCTACACATTATTTTTATCTCCTACAGGTAGGTTTCTATATGATGCTTTCATTGTAAAAAATACTGATTCATATATTCTAGATGTAGATGCTTTGCACGTCTCCAAATTCTTACAGAGATTAGGATTCTTTAAATTAAAATCAAAAATAGAAATAGAGGATAAGAGTGAATTTTTTGAGATTATATATTCGAAAGAGCAATTTGAATTAAATGTGAATTATAAAGATCCAAGATATAGTAAGCTTGGTTATAGATATATTGTTCCTAAAAACTCAAACTTCAACAGGGAAATTGCAGAGGATTTGTATTTGAAAGATAAATATGAATTTTGCATTCCTGATGGTTTCGTAGATTATATTCAAGATAAGACATTACCACCAGAATATCATTTTGATAAATTATCAGCAGTATCTTATACGAAGGGCTGTTATACAGGGCAAGAGGTGATTTCACGTGCCAAATATCAGGGAGTTGTAAGAAAAAAACTATATAAACTAGTTTTTTCACAAGAAGTTTTAGATCTTTCGGGACAGGAGGTGATGCAAAATGGGGTAAAAATTGGTTTCATTACTTCGAGCTGGAAAGATCATGCCATTGCTTTGCTTAGGATAGAATCTCTCGATACTTCATCTGATATTGAAGTTGAAAAGTTAATAGCCAAAGTATTTGAGGCACCTTGGCTATAGTTTTACATCTATGTAATGTCCTTAATCACTCATCAACTTTGGGGTCATCAAAAGATCCCAAAAGACTTGAGGTGCCAGCCATAGCAGCATCTGTTTGGTAGCCTTCTATACCAGGGTGAGAATCAGCTGAAGACGCTGCCTCTACAAGGCTAGTTGTGTATACAATAAATTTAGGAAGATAGGAATCTACAAATTTTATTTGAACTTCTTCCTTTTCTTCTAATTTATGGAATCCGGTTGCAAATTCTTTTAACAGATTTAAGCCGAGTGGATTATTACTATTTTTTAGGGAGTAGTAGAATTTTAATAAATTAAGCGCCATAAAACATTTTTTTGCGCTCTCGATGTTTTCAGGCTTTGTGGTGTGAGTTCCAATGGACAAGTCAAATGCTTTATAGGTTTCTTGCATTTCTTCTATAGTTTTTTCTGTTACTTCAGCATCATAGACTATCAGTAATTTTAAAATTGTTAAAAAATTACCATATTGAGCTGCGACGTCAAGAGGAGTAAAACCGCCTGGTATATTTTTCGCATTTACGTTAAACATATATTTGTTAAGTGGGCCTTTAGCTTTAATAAGAAGATCTGGCAGTTCTGCGACATTTTCAGGTGAAAATCTAATTTCCATAATAGAAGCTATTATATTATGAGAACCAGCCTTTGCTGCGATGTGAAGCAATCCATAACCTGCATCTTCAGTAGCTTCTGCTAGTGGATTTGCTCCTAAAGCCATTAATGTCTGAAATGTTTCAATATGTTCATTTTCTACAGATGATTGTAATGGCGTATTACCGTATTTATTTGTAATATCTATTTCAGCTTTATGGTCTAACACCAGCTTTCTTACTGCATTTGTATTACCAATACTTGCATAAAAATTAAGAACACTTGATGATAAATAGTCTGCAGAAGAGCTTTTGTTATTAATATCAAGTCCATGAGTTTGAAAGAATTTCACAGCAATCCAATTATCAAGTTGAATTAATTCGTAGAAAATTTTAAATGCAGCATCAGATTCAGTACTATCGCATTTAGCTAAAATATACCCAAGTGATTTTGCTATATGATCCATTCCATTTTCTATTGCATAGTTAATAGCCTCGCTAATATCA
>CAYPDX010000014.1:0-27511 GCA_964409695.1 uncultured Rickettsia sp.
CATCTGTTTCTTTAGATCCTCCTTTGGTTCTTTTTTGTATTAATAAAAATGCAGGAAGTTACAAAGCTTTTATGGGTTCTGAATATTTTACAGTGAATTTTCTATCAAATAAGCAAGAAAATTTAGCTAGGCATTTTGCAAGTAAGATGGAAGATAAATTTACTGATATTGCTTATTATATGAACGCAAATAATATACCAACTCTTGATGGAGTTCTAGGCAATATTGAGGCGAAAAAATGGGCTATATATGACGGTGGAGATCATTCTATAATAGTTGGTAGAGTTATATCGGGTGATGTAGATAATTCCTGTATAGCACTCAAATATTATGACAGGAAGTTTGAGATATAATATATACTGATTAACAAATTTTATTAATCATTTATGTTGCTCACTAAATAAATAGCAGTTAACTCTATGCCAAAGCGTAAATTTGAAGAAATCTCTAAAGACGTTGAAGATGAAGTTGGGTTTCCAGCCTTTGGAGCTATCCAACTAGATATTGTTGGCGGTAATATTGTTTTGTTACCTGAGTATCAGTTAGCTATAGAAAATTTCCTGTTGCAAAGTCACCTAGATCAATTGGAGATCATAGTAATGATTAATGGCCTAGTTGACCATCCAGGTGAGAATTAATTTTGTACAATATTTTAAATAAAATTACTCTGTAATCTCTCTTGCATAAGATTCAAGATTTACTACTCTTTCTCTTTTTAATTTTTCTGCTATACGTATGGCTTTAAGCTGGCTTACCGCTGTTTCTAGATCTATATTCTGTACTATATAATCATAATGTTTTATTTGCTCAATTTCATATTTGGCATTGTTTACGCGGCGTTCTATTGTCTCCTCGGAATCTTTATTACGAGAGATAAGTCTTTTCTTTAACTCGTCTATAGATGGCGGAAGAATAAAAATCGTAAAACAATCTTTCGGCATTTTTTGTTTAATAATAGCTGCTCCATAGGCATCAATATCAAATATTATATCCTTATTACTCGAAATAGCATCTTCAATTTGCTTTTTCGGAGTGCCATAATAATTTCCATAAATCTCAGTGAATTCAAGCATTTGGCCTGAACTAGCCATCGCATCAAATTTAATTTTATCAATAAAATTATAATTAAATCCTTCGACCTCCCCATCTCTTGGTTTGCGAGTAGTTGATGAGATGGATTGTATTAGAGATGGATCATCCTTCATTAAATGTTCAGTAAGTGATGTTTTTCCGCATCCTGATGGGCCGGAAAGTATCATCAAACACCCACGAGTTCTTAAATTTAAATTAGACATTTGGGCTCACTATTGGTATCATGCATCTCAAAAAAAAAACGTAGCTATATGTTACCAACATTACTCGCTAGAGCAATAGATAAAATAAATTCTGCAAAAAATCTTGCTGAATTAGAATCTGTAAGAATTGAATTCGTAGGAAAAAATGGATTAATTTCTGAGCAAATGAAATTGCTTGGCAAAATGGAGCCAGAAGAAAAGAAAAATTTTGGCAAAGAAATTAATGACCTTAGGACTAGGTTTGAAGAGGCTTTTGATAGTCAGAAAAATATTTTAGCAGAAAGAGAGTTGAAAACAAAATTGGAATCAGAGAAGGTCGATATTACTTTGCCTTCAAGGATGGTGCGCAAGGGGTCAATCCACCCGATTACTCAAGCAAGAGCTGAATTAGCTGAAATTTTTGCAAAGCTTGGTTTTGAAGTTAAGGAGGGGCCAAGTATTGAGTCTGATTGGTATAATTTTACATCATTAAATCTTGATGAAAATCATCCAGCAAGGCAGAGCCAAGATACTTTTTATATGAATTCTGATGCTCCTGAGAAGTTTCTTTTAAGAACTCAAACTTCTCCAATTCAAATTCGAACAATGGAATCTGGAAAACCGCCATTTAGGTTTATAGCTCCTGGTAGAACCTACAGATCAGAGAATGATATGACTCATACACCTATGTTTCATCAAATAGAGCTCTTAGCAGTAGATAAAGATATAAATATGTCTCATCTAAAATATGTAATTTTTGAATTTGTTAATGCATTTTTTGAGGGACAAAATCCAGAGATTAGGTTTCGTCCTAGCTTTTTCCCATTTACAACTCCTTCAGCTGAGGTAGATATTAGATTTAATGGTGGTAAGTGGCTTGAAGTTCTCGGCTGCGGGATGGTTCACCCTAAAGTGCTTAGTAATGCTAGTGTGGATCCAAATGAGTATCAGGGATTTGCAGCGGGCTTAGGAATAGAGAGAATGGCTATGCTAAAATATGGTGTCGATGATTTAAGACAATTTTTTGAAAGTGATATTAGATGGCTAGAACATTATAGTTTCTCAGCTTTTGATGTACCTTCAGTAATAGGGGGGCTTACAAGATGAAATTAACATTAAACTGGTTAAAAAAGTATTTACATACAGATTTAAGTGCTGAAGAAATTTCAACCCATCTTACAAAGCTTGGCTTAGAACTTGATTCCCTAATTGACAGAAAATCTGACCTCTCTGTTTTTACAGTAGCTCATATTATTAAAGTAGAAAAACACCCTAATGCTGAGAAGCTTAAAGTTTGTACTGTGGATGATGGGATAAGTAAGCTTCAAATTGTCTGCGGCGCACCAAATGCTCGAGAAAATATCAAAGTAGTACTTGCAAAAGTTGGGGCAATTATTCCAAATGGGAATTTTGCTATAAAATCTTCGGAGATTAGAGGAGTAAAAAGTGAAGGTATGCTTTGTTCAGCGGAAGAGCTTAATATTTCAGGAGATTCCGAAGGGATAATAGAACTTGTAAATGATGCAAAAGTTGGGGATCTCGCACTTTCCTATCTAGGTCTTGATGATGTTATATTTGAAGTTGATCTAACTCCAAATAGAGCAGATTGCTTTGGGGTCTACGGTATAGCTCGTGATATGGCAGCTAAAAAGCTTGGAGCTTTAAAGCCCATTTCAGTGCCAAAATTTTCTACTGATTTTGATCCTTCTGTAAAAGTTGAGATAAAATCAAAAGATTGCACTCTATTTACTATTCGGGAGATTAAAAATATAAAAAATACAGAAAGCCCGAAATGGCTTAAAGATTTGCTAAAGAATGTTGGGCTTGAACCAATTTCAGCGATTGTGGATATTACAAATTATTTTAGTCTAGGATTTGCTCGACCTATGCATGCATATGATAGAAGCAAAATTGGAAGTCTACTGATAGTAGAAAATTTAAAAGATTCAGTAAAATTTAATGCTTTAAATGGAAAAACTTATGAATTTTCTTCCCCAGATCTAGTTATTAGAGATGAACAAAATATTCTAACTCTTGCTGGAATTATAGGTGGCGAAAATTCAAAATGTTCATCAGAGACTACTAATATAATATTAGAAGCGGCTGTGTTCGATAAGGTCGCCATTACAATGGCAGGTAGAAAACATAATATTATTACAGATTCTAGAACGCGTTTTGAAAGAGGTGTTGATCATAATCAAACTTGTGAATTGCTTGATCTTGCAACTTCGATGATTCTTGAAATATGTGGAGGGCAAGCGAGTACCGTTTCTGTATCTGGGGTTCAGACTATAGAAAAGAAAAAAATAGAATTTAATATAGGTTTGCTTAAAAAGAGAATAGGAATCACGAAATCAAAATCTGAAATTTTTGATATTTTAAAAAATCTTGGTTTTGAAATTGAGGATAATGGAGATGTTCTGAATCTTGCAGTTCCTACTTGGAGGCATGATGTTGAGATAGCAGAAGTTATCGCTGAAGAGATAGCGCGAATCTCGGATTTTGATAATTTAGCAATGAATGCTTTACCAATTTTAGAAAATTTTGATAGAGTATTAACAATTGAGCAGACAAGGATAGATGAAGCAAGACGTACAGCAGCAAGCATTGGTTATCATGAAGTAATTACTTGGTCTTTTATGCCTAGTAAACAAGTTGAGCTCTTTGCTGAGGTAAACCAGGATATGTTTATTAAAAACCCAATAAGCAGTGATCTCGATTATATGAGGCCTTCAATAATTCCAAATCTTGTAATGGCTGTTTCTTCTAACATTAAAAGATCAATTTCGAATATATCACTTTTTGAAGTTGGACCAATATTTAAAGATTTAACAATGAAAGGTGAATCTCAAGTTCTATCGGCAATTATATGTGGGAATAAAACTGAAAAAACTCATAATACTCTGGAAAGACATATTGATATTTTTGATATTAAATCAGATCTTGAATCCTTGATAATTGAACTTGGGTATAGTGCTGATAAATTACTGATAGAGCAAAGTGCTGCGCCAAAATATTACCACCCTGGAAGGTCTGGAGCCTTTAAAATAGGCAAGCAAGTTATTGCATATTTCGGTGAACTTCACCCTTCAATTCTAACTCGTTTTGACATAAAATTACCAACATGCGCATTTGAGATATTTATGGAAGATATTCCTCTTCCTAGAAGCAAATTTGGGAGGAGGCCGCATTTAAAGCTTTCGCCATACCAAAGTAATTCAAGGGATTTTGCTTTTATTCTCGATGATGCGCAAAAAGCTGGAGATGTATTAAAGACTATATCATCAGTAGATAAGCTTATTAAAAAAGCTGAGATTTTTGATTTATATAAAGGTGCAAACTTGCCTGATAATAAAAAATCTATTGCTATAAGAATTACTGCTCAAGCTGATGATAGAACTTTAACAGATATTGAGATTGAAGCAATTTGCGCGGCAGTAGTAAAGCAAATAGCAGAGAGATATGGTGGTGAGTTAAGGAAATAATATCAAGATCCGAAATTAACCGCGCAGAAGCGATTCATCATGGAACTCGCGGCCTCACCTATGAAGTATAGGATACAGGCGTTCGCCGATTAAATCGCATATGCGCAATTAATTTTGGGGCTTGTGGTATAATCTGTTCTGGTGCACCAAGGTATTTATTGTATTTGCTATCTTTACATTATGTATCACATATGATAATTGGGGGGTAAGTTGTGTGGATGCTTGGTTTTGAATCTGATCTTTAAGTATCAACAACTTAGGATTAGCAAATGTATAATACTATTCTATATTCTAATAAAATTATAGAAAATGATATAGCTAACGCAGTATAAAAAGAGCATGACAATATAGAGAGGTGATATGTTATAATTAAGCCTTAGAAAGCTTAAAGCAAAGTACTAGGATTCAAACGGTAACAAAGAAATTGAAAAAGTAACAAGCCTTGTATCTGAACTTGGCGAAGAAAATTTTCATGTTACTGGTATTAGTTTAGGGTATAAAATCAAAAATAATATTACAAGGGAAATGATAACTACTCACAGATCGCATACCTATGGTTTTAGTGGAGGATATTTAGATATTCAATTTATCAAAAAATTTATAAAAATATTAGAAAGCTCAGGTGTAGATAGACATTTTTCAGTTGGTCGATTTGAAGAAGATATTGATGTTGAACATGAAGATGCAGAATTATTAGAACATACAGATGATTCAGAAAAAGATTGGCAAGAAGATTTTGAGCAAGATGGTCTTGATCTGTAATTGAAGAATATGTAGGTAGATACTTCGCAGTCTCTTGCCGGAGTATCAGCGTCAAGCGTGGATGCCTGATTTGATATTGATCAAAGTTTGAACATTGTAGTGCAGGGTTTTTTAAATATAAGTTTTTGTTGGGAAATACACAGAGATATACACAGAAAATGTGTATATCTTCTCTTACTTTAAAGATGTGTATTATATAATTGTTTCAACTTTATTTTTAAAAATTATTCAATAGGATAAACTCTCTGGTCATTGAGTAGTGGCGATTTTATATACTATACTTGGTGAATTAGGACTTTACATTTTGTATAATGATATTCTATATATATTTATGAATGTTTAATAAGATCTAATATTATGAAAGGACCTGTAATAAGCAGAGATTTAAAATACATAGATGAAACAACTCTTGTAGATTTGCATGTAAGTAAACAACTAAAATCCAAAAGAATTGCACTTAGATTAACTCAAAACGATCTTGCTAAAGTTGCGAATGTAACTATTCAGCAAATACAAAAATATGAAAATGGTAGAAATAGAATTACATGCGGAAGATTATATATTTTTGCAAAGCTTTTTTCTGTGCCAATAGAATTCTTTTTTAAAAAATATATAAATTCAGAAATAGCTGATGATAGAGTTAGCACTTGATTTGTTACATTATTATATAAAAATCTTATTGGAAGATTGAACTCAGGCGCAAGTTTGAATTGATCGGACAGAAATAAAACACAAGATATCCTATCTTATTAGAATAATCCTTATACACCTTCTGTATATTATTAAATTTGACTTTTATGCCAATATAAATTATTACTTGGCCGGCAATTAAACCTGAGGTTGTGTAAATATCATGATAGTGAACAATACTACTACTGGTTTTGTAATAATCATACTTTGCTTACTTTTAATAGGAATATCTTGGGGTTATTATAAATTAGAAAAGAAATTCGACAAACGCAATATATGGGGAATAAATCAGTATTTAGATAAAAAATTCATTCGAAAATTATTATCAAATATTCTCACTCATAAGAAAACTAATGTTTTACAGGTGATGCTTGATGAGATAATAGATTATTTTTGTTTAGATTTTATAGCTTTTCGTTTAACCTATCATGATAGGCCACTTACTTACAAGAGTGCAGCTTTCAATAAAGTCTATACTGACAATACCACAAAACATATACTTAGGAACGCAAAAACAATTGAAAAAGATATAGGATATAGAATTCTAGAGGTAGATAATCATAGGCAGATTATAATATTTAAACATAAGAAAATTTCTATGTTTGTAGCATCAGAAGCTAATTATACACTACCAGAAGAGGACAAAAATACTCTTGCTAATGAAATTATTATGATTTTGGAATGTTGCATAAAGATTTGTGGGATGAATCCAAAAACTGTTATTACGTAATTGTAGCAAATTAACAGATACTTTGTTACAATAACTTCATCGCTTAGGTATTTAGGAACCTTAGATAAAAAGAGAAATTTATTGGTGTTATTTGTAGATTAGTGTATCTGTTTTTTGTGCTAATATAAATACGAATTTTTTCTTATATTCTACAACTTAAAAAAATTTTTAAAGATGGCAAAAAAGATAATAGTATCTGAAGCAGTAGAGGATTTGCATTCGAAAGAAAAAAGTTCTTCTATAGATAAGCACGTTGGTAAGCGTCTAAAAACTAGGAGGACCATGCTAGGTCTAAGTCAGCGTGATCTTTCTATAGTAGTAGGAGTGAGTACTCAACAAATACAGAAGTATGAAAATGGTACAAATAGAATTTCTTCTGGAAAACTTTATATTTTTGCTAAAATTCTTCGTGTGCAGCTGGACTTTTTCTTTTTAGGAGCCGAAAAACATTCGGACTCACACAGAGTAAGCGATGATGAAAACATGTTTACATACTCTGATATTTTAGAAAAAGAACTACTAGCTCTTATTCAAGCATACAGAGGGATAGATGATATTAGTCTTAGGAAAAAAATAATAGATTTACTCAAAACTTTATCTAATACTACAGCTTGAAAATTGAACGTATACTAAGTAACTTGTTCTGATAATCTAACTGGCATGTCTGATGCTATATCTGCTGTATATCCTAAATGTGAACATCAGCTTTGCATAGTTCACCAAATAAGGAATAGCCTAAAAGTGTTTGAGTTTACAAAGTAAAATGATCTGCTCTAGTCCATCTGAAACTCAAAGTAAATCTACACTTCATGTATACGAGTAACATTTTGGTATATTTGTAATATTTTACAAGATTTCAATATGTTAGAGACGTTTATGACAGAACTTCTAAGAGCAATATCTGTTCCAAAACCATTTACGTATTAATTACGTAATCTATGAATTATGCAATTAATATGTTTGCATTACAACCACCGGTAGAATACATTCTTATTTATCTATGATTAATTAAGGATTAAAAATGAAGATTAATGAAGATATTAGAGATTCATATAAGATTCTTCCAATGTGGTCTCAAAATTTTTTAACTTGGCTAACTGGTAAAGCACTTCCTGGACAGAAGCCAAAATTAAAATTTAGCTATTTATTTTATTTTTTTATGCCACTAACTATGGTTGTAGGAGGAGTTTTATCCAGCCTGATAATTCTTACTAATAATTTTAGTTGGTTTTTGTTGACCTTATCTTGGGTTATAACATTGAGTGGAACACGTTCAATAGCGCTTACTGTTCGTCATCAATGTGTCCATTCTGTATTTTCAGGAAATCCGAAATTAGATATGTTTTTGGCTGAGATTGCTACATCGATAGTATATGGGCAAGATGCTAAATCTTATAAAAAAGATCATATAGATCTTCATCATAATAGAAAAGTTTTAGCTGGATATAAGGATAGCCATGTAATGGCACTTGAAAGATATGGATTTATTCCTGGTATGTCGAGATGTGAGTTATGGGAAAATCTACTATGTCTTATATTTTCACCTTTATTCCAATTTAAGCATTCGTTAGCTCGTTTGAAATGTAATTTTTATTATCCGTCATTTAGCAGAATTCTATTATCATGTTTTACTGCATTAGTTTGGACAGGAATTTTTATATATTTTTCGAGCAGCGCAGAAAGCTTCTTATATAACTTATTTTTTGCTTTTGTAGCGCCTCTATTTCTCTTGTGTAACATCAGTGTAATACTGGAAATGATAGCAGAACATGAATACTTTGACTATAGCGAAGAAGCAAGTAAGTTAACAAGTAATGATGTGTACGCTTCTAAGTGCTGGGCAATATTCTGTGGGGTTCCTCTTCCTAAAAAGTCTAATAATATTTTTTCAGAATTTTTGTCATGGTTGATTTGGATTATTCAAATGATAGTTCAGTTGATTATTAGGTTGACTATTCTTCCAGGAGATATAGTAACCCATGATTTTCATCACAGACATCCATACAGTAAAGAATGGAAAACTTATTCGTACGCTAGACAAAATGATATAGAAAAGCGTGATTCTAAATGGCCAGAATATCGAGAAGTTTGGGGATTGTTTAATGCGATAGACAAAGTTTTCTTAAGTATGAGTAGGTCTAAAAAAATTCTAAAGGAGTGTAATTATGAACCATCAATTAGCTAAAGAGAACTCTTTAGGTGAAGTTTGTAGATTTTCTGGATTAGGTAATGAAGAAGAATTAAAAAATCTTTTAAAGTTTCATAAGCCATTTATTGTAAAAGATCTAGCAAAATCTTGGCCAGCTTTTAATAAATGGAATTTAGATTATATGCTGACTAAAGAAAAAAATAGTAAAGTTTGGGTAAGAGATGGTATGAGTAATAAACAAACCATAGAACCTGTTCCTTTTACAGATTTCATTCAAAACTTAAAAGAAAATTCGGCAAATAACTTTTCTAAAAAAAACTTATATTTAGTTCTTTCGAGAATAATGTCTCATTCTAATGCAAGAAGTGTACAGCTGCCAAATTTGCTCCAGGATATAGTTTTACCATCTTTTATACCTATTGAGAGATTGTGGGAGATAAATTTATGGATTGGTGCTGGAGGCAATAGAAGTGGTTTGCATTTTGACCCTGAAGAAAATTTACTTTTTCCTATTAAAGGGGAGAAAAAAATCATTTTAATAAGTAGGTCAGATACAAAAAATATTTATCAGAGGCTTGATGGGCAAAATATATTAGAAAGCAAATTAGATATTTTTAATATTGATAAGAAAAATTTTCCACGGATAGATAATGTGAAATACTACCAGACAGTTATATACCCTGGAGAAGCACTTTATATTCCATCAGGGTGGTGGCATGCTGTTGAATCAACTGTAGACACAAATATTTCTGTCAATATTTGGTGGCTTCCTAATTTTACTTTTCTTTTTAAATTTCCTACTTGCAGAAGATTATGGCAAAAAAAAGAAAAATGGTGGTCCGTTTTGTTTCCATTTAGCCAGTTATAATAATATGAAACATAATTTATTAAGAGAAAATTGTTTAGGGGATGTATGTAGATTTAATTCTTTTAACAATACAGATTTTATTAGAAAACTGCTTGGTTTTAGGAAGCCATTTATAATTAATGATTTGATAAGGACAGGGCATGTAAGAACAATGTGGGATACTAATTATTTGTCTAAAACAGTAGGGGACAATTTAGTATCTTTTGGAAAACTTAATGCATCAAATATCGTAGATTATGAGCATGTTCAAACAAAAACAATGCATGACTTTTTGCGATACATTGAAGATTACGAGAATGGTCTGTGTCTAACTAACTCAGAAAAAATATATATGGTAATTTCTCGTATTATGTCTCATGCGAAAGCAAGAGAGATTAGATTACCAGAGCTTTTAAGAGATATAGAAGTTCCATATTTTATTCCATTTAATAAATTGTGGGAGATAAATTTATGGATGGGTATAGGTGGAAATAGAAGTAATCTGCATTTTGACCCAGAAGAGAATATTCTCACGGTACTTAAAGGATCGAAAAAAATTATATTGTTTGCACCAAATCAAACAAAGTTTTTATATCAAAACAAAAATAGTAAGGTGAATAATCTACACAGTTTAGTTGATATATTTAACATTGATAGAACAAATCATTCACTGATTGATAAGGCAAAGTTTTATCAAATAGAACTTATAGAAGGGGAGTCTCTTTATATTCCTTCAGGGTGGTGGCATGCAGTTGAATCTTCTATAGACCGAAATATTTCAATTAATTTTTGGTGGTTGGTAAAGTTTGATTATTTATTTAGATTTTCTAACCCGTCTATGAAAAGGCTGTGGCAGAAGGATAGGAAATGGTTAACTGTCATTCGTTCTGAATTCAATTTTAATAACTAGATGTTAGGAGAAAAAAATGGAAAAACTTATTATGTTTAAATCTAAAATTCACAGAGCAATAGTTACTGACGCAGATCTTCATTATGAAGGGAGTGTAACAATTAGTGATGATCTATTGAAAGCGGCTAATATTTTGCCTTATGAGCAGGTGCATATATGGAATGTAACTAATGGAACCAGAATTATTACATATGCATTGAAAGGTGAAGAGAATTCTGGAGTTATATGTATTAACGGAGCTGGAGCTCATCTTATGAAACAAGGCGATATTGTGATAATTGCAACCTTCACTGAAATGTTATCTAATGAAGCGTTAAACTATGAGCCGAATGTAGTTTTTGTAGATTATCAAAATAAAATTACTTACAAAAACTAAAATTTTTAGTATGAGCCGAATATATGAATAAAGAAGAAAAACAATTTTTATTTCCGCTTTCTCATCAGCAGTCAAGGATATGGTGGGCACAGCAGATATCGAGACACTCTTCTTCAGCTAATGTACCTCTTAGATTTAACCTAACAGGAGATTTAAACGTTGGAGTCTTAGAAGAGAGTATTATTGAGGTGTTTTCAAGGTATAAAGCTCTTAACTCACAAGTCTTTTTAAAGGAAATGAAAATATTGCAAGATTTTTCATTATCTCACTCTTGTAGGTTAGAAAAACTAAATTTTAAAGGACAAAATAATCTTTTGATAGAGAAAAAAATAAGAGAGTTACTTTTACAGAAATTTGAACTAAATGAGAGGTTGCCTCTTATAAAAATGTATTTGATTGAGAAATGCAAAAATTCTTATGTTCTGCTTATACTAGCACATCATATAATTCTTGATGGGCCATCTTCTATTAATTTTGTTTCAGTTATATCAGATACATATAACATGAAGATGAAATTATCAGAATATAAACTTGAACCACTAGAGTATGATTACGATGATTACATTGTTGAACAAATAAATTTTAAAGACAACAATGTATATATTGAGGAGAAAAAATTATGGATAGATAATTTAAGACATATTGCTCCATCAAGTATTTTACAAAATGAAACCTTGGATCCTGATACTACCAGAGATGCTTTCTTCAATCTACATATATCAAATGAAGAATTTATACAAATTCAAAACATATGTAGTAAATATAAGGTCACTCCATTCATTTTCTTTCTATGTGTTTATTTATTATTAATTCATCATATATCATCTGAAGAACGTATATTATTAGCAATACCGTTAGATAAAAGAGATAGTGACCATTTACAAAAAATAATAGGATTGATTTCAGATGTAGTTCCTTCAGTATTTTCAATCAATCGAGAAATTAAATTTAGTGAATTTCTTGCAAATATAAAAACACAATTTTTTGAAACATTAAATTTTTCAAATATTCCTATAGAACTTATACAGGATGACTTAAAATTTGAAAATCAGGGTGATCTACAAGATTATTTTAGAATGATGGTTGTATATAATGATTATTCAGATCTCAAGCTTTCGCTTGAAGGTGTAAAGTCTGAGTTTATTGAATCATTCTGTGGTGCAAGATCAGATTTGCTATTTGCTATTACGAAGAAGGAAAAAAATATAGCAATTAGATTTGAGTACAAACAAAAATATTTTTCTCCTGAGTACATAAGAAATCTTTCGAATAGATTTCATTTTCTTATGAGTCAGGTAATTGAATTTCAGGATGTTTTATTATTAGATTATAATATAATTTTACCAGAAGAAGAAATTCTATTATCTCAATATGAAAAAGGTTTTTCTACTGATTTAAGTTTTAAAGGAAATATTATTGAAATCTTTGATGCTCAAGCCGATGCTACACCAAATGCAATAGCATTAGTTGATCAAGATATTGAATACTCATTTAAGGAATTACAACACAAATCTAGAAATGTAGCTAGATATTTACAGCAAAATTCTATAAAGAAGGGCGACGTAATCGGTGTAATGTTTAACCGGTCAGTAGATGTTTATATTTGTTTGATTGCGATTCTAAGGATTGGATCTATATATCTGCCAATTCCTACAAACCTACCTACTAGTAGAGTTAGTTATATGCTCGATAAGGCAGTAGCTAAACTGTTAATAACTAAATTACATTTTAGCGAGCAACATAAAATTGAAAATTATAATATATCACTACTTGAAAATATACTAAGTCTAAATTTAGATGATTACAGTGATAAGTATAGTAATACGTTTTCTCCGGTTTCCTATGGTGATAACTGTTATATACTTTTTACCTCGGGAAGTACAGGCGACCCAAAAGCTGTACTAGGATCTCATGATGGATTGCTCAACAGATTGCGTTGGGGCTGGAGACAATTTCCAATCTCAAAGGATGATATATGTTGTCATATTACAAATATTGGATTTATAGATTCATTAACAGAAATGTTGACTCCATTATTGAAAGGAGCAAAACAAGTCATTATTTCTGATGAAGTTACGCATGATGGAGAATTGTTTGTTGAAAGTTTAATAACTTATAAAGTTACGAGATTAACAACTGTTCCTTCGCTATTACGATTTTTTGCTATTGCATTTAAAAAAGAAAGTCAAAAATTATATTTTCTTCGATTGATTGTTACAAGTGGCGAAGAGATAGATATTTCTACTGTAAGGCAGTATAAGACAATTTTGCCTTCAACTCGGATAGTAAATTTTTATGGTTCTACAGAAGTAAATGGTGATGCTACATTTTATGAAATTAATAGTGACATTGATTATGAAAAATATATCCCTATTGGGAAGCCTGTAGATAATGCGTATATTTATATTTTAAACAAATATAACAAAAGAGTGCCAATAGGATTTAAGGGAGAAATTTGTGTGGGTGGTAGAGCCGTTAATAATGGGTATCTATCTGCAATAGATTTAAACACCAAATTTATAAAAAATCCATTTCAAAATGGTATAATATATAAAACAGGAGATTATGGAAGTTTTCTTGACGATGGAAATATAAGATTTTTAGGTAGAAATAATGATGTAATAAAAGTATTCGGTCATAGAGTAGGGATAGTAGAGATAAAGAATGCCATTCTTAATATTATTGGAGTTGTAGATGTATATATAAAATATGATTTTAGCGACTCTGTGGCAGAATTAAAGGCTTATATTGAGATAAATGAAAGTATATTCTACAGTAACCATGAAAAACCGAAAAATTCTTTATATATTAGATCCGAGTTGAGTAAGTCTCTTCCATTTTATATGCTCCCTTCTGAATATTTTTTATTAGATAAGTTCCCTAAGCTTGCTAATGGTAAGCTTGATGTTAAGTCTTTAATTACATTGGATTGGAATAAGTCTTATAAAACAGACTCTTTCAAGCAATCTAGTTATAGTGAAATTATATCTCAAAATTTGGAGAAGCTACTTGGAATAACAAATATTGATATCAAAGCAAATTTTTTTGATTTAGGAATTAATTCTCTTCTACTCGTGCAATTATATCAAGATCTTATCAAATGTTTGCCAAACAATGTTTCTAATAAACTTAGTATTGTAGATTTATTTACTTATACAAATATACAAAAATTTGCTGAATATTGTGATTTTCTAGATAATAAATCTGGTTTGGATATTCAAAATAATGATATTCAAAAAAAATCAGAATATTCAGGTGACATAGCAATTATTGGATTTTCTTGTAGATTTCCTGGAGCTACAAATTATGAGGAATTTTGGGAGAATATAAAAAATGGTGTAGAATCTATAAAATTTTCTGAAGATTCGAACAAAATTGGCGAAAATCATAAGAAAAATAGCAAGCATTTAAAACAAAAAATTTATGCAAGTGCTTTATTAGAAGATACAGAATATTTTGATAATCAATTTTTTGGTTACACAGACAGTGAAGCAAGATTGATGGATCCACAACATAGGATTTTCTTGCAAGAATGCTACAAAGCATTAGAAAATTCAGGGTATGTTTCAGAGAAATATAAAGGTAATATTGGTATTTTTGCCGGTTCAGGAGATAGTAGGTATTTTATTAATAATATTTTATTGAATAATAAATTATCTTCTACATCTTCTTTTAATATAGATTTTTGGACTGCATCTCAACTCAATAGTACGCAATTTTTATCTACTAAAGTAGCCTATAAACTAGACAATAAAGGCCCGGTTGTTAACATAACAACAGCGTGTTCTACTTCCTTAGTAGCTGTTGGTATGGCTTGTGAAAGTTTAAGGAGGCACCAGGGTGATATAATATTAGCTGGCGGAGTCAGTTTAGTACTACCAGATGACGATTTTTTTGAGTATCAAGATGGAAGTATATTATCTAGAGATGGTCATTGCAGGCCTTTTTCTTCTGATTCAAATGGTACAATTATGGGGTCAGGTGCTGGAGTAGTTGTATTAAAAAGGTTAGAGGATGCTATTAAGGATAATGACAGTATTCATGCTGTCATAAAAGGTGTGGGAATAAATAATGATGGCTCTCATAAAGTAAGCTTCTCAGCGCCCAGTGTAGAAGGGCAGTTAGAATGTATAAAAAAAGCATTGAAAGATGGAGATATATCAGCTGAAACTATATCGTATGTTGAAACTCATGGAACAGGTACAAGATTAGGTGATCCTATAGAGGTGACTGCTTTAACAAAGGCATTCGCAGCTGATACAGATAAAAAAAATTATTGTGCTATAGGTTCAGTAAAAGCTAATATTGGTCATGCAAATATTGCATCTGGTATTGCAAGTCTTATTAAAGTTATACTTTGTTTAAAGTATAAGAGATTAGTTCCATTAGTAAATTTCAATACTATTAATCCAAATATTGATATAAATAATTCTCCTTTTTATGTTTGTACAAAAACTAAAGAGTGGGTAAGTAATGCAGATAATCTACCTCTTAGAGCCTCAGTAAATTCCCTTGGGATAGGTGGTACAAATGCTCATTTGGTTCTTGAAGAGTGGAAAGGGACAGAAAGAAATGAAAATAATATTGAACAATCTAATATTTTTTGTTTTTCAGCTAAATCAATAACATCATTACGAGCAATACTTTCTAATTTTGGAGTATTTTTAGAGAAGGAAAAAGAAGAAAAATTATCGGTATCAGATATAGCATTTACCTTAGCTAAAGGAAGGAGAGACTTAGAATTTAGAGCAGGATTTATTTGTAAAAATATTGATGATGCGATTTTTAATTTAGAAAAAGCTTTAGATATTTCTATAACAACAAGTACAAGTGCTAAGAATCTGGTTTTTATATTATCTAATAATGAGCTTTCGCATGAATTTGTAGAAATCTTATATAGAGACCAAAAACTTTTTAGCAATATTTTAGATGAAAGCTTAATTAGCCTTAAAAATAATAATATCTCATCTTTTAATGGAAGATTTTCTTATAAAACACAATCTGATAAAAAACTATTATCTTTAGCTATAAAATATAGTTTCTTAAAATTTTTGATTTCGCTTGGTTTTGATCCAAAGTTTATTTTATTTCATGGGCAAACAGAATTATTATTTAAATATATCCTTGCAGGTTTACCATTTGATGAAATTCTTAAATGTAATCTTTTTGGAGAGCAAGAAACTAAGTCTGTTTCTGATGTTTATATAAAATTTGATAATCATTCACTCTCAGAAGTTATGAATAACCTACGTCAACGTTATTCCAGTGAGAGTCTAATTTTTATTGATGTTTTTTCGTATTTTAAGAATGAGAGTGAGGAATTTTATAAAAAAGCTAGTATTTATAATTTTTTTCAAGATAAACAAAAAAGTGATAATAATTTAGATTGTTTTTATAATTTTATTTTGCAAATTTGGAAACTAGGATTTTCTCTAAAATTAGATATTTTATCTAAATCAAATCATAGAATTGTATTACCATCGTATCCTTTCCAAAAAATAAAACATTGGATTGATAGAGAGTATATTAATAAATCAGAGAAAAATGTTAGTAGTGAGCCGAGTGATAGTAGTGTTGAAAATAGTCTACTTGAAATTTGGAAGGAAGTCTTTGAATCTGATGAAATAAATATCACTGAAAATTTTTATGACTTAGGAGGACATTCTTTAACAGCATTGCAAATAGTATCCAGAATTAATGAGAAACTATCTATAGAAATTGATATATCTGAAATTCTAAAAGGAATAAATATAAAAGAATTGTCAGATATAATTATTTTGAAGGGGCAAAAGTTAAACATTGGGAACCAAAATTTTGCTCTAGAAAAAAGATCTTTGGCTCTAACATCGGAGCTGTCCGAAGCTCAGAAAAGAGTATGGATGCTTGATCATTTATATCCAGATTCTGGGATATGTAACGTTCCTATTGCTTTTAGAGTAAAAGGCAAAATTGATATAAATATCTTAAGCAAAGCTTTTTCATATTTAGTAGAAAAACATACCATACTAAGATCAAATATCATTTTTAGTGAAGGAATAATAAAACAGCTAATTGTAGGAAATTGCAATGTAGATATTGAAACAATATCTTTAAATGAAGAGCAGAGTTTGGAGGATATTTTTAATAAATATATACTGAAGAATTTTAAATTAGAAGTTGCTCCCTTATTCAGAGTTATATTAATAGATACATTAGAAAATGAGCAGGTGTTATTACTTGTATTTCACCACATTATTATTGATTCATGGTCTGCGGGAATTTTTATTAATGATTTAAGTAGTTTATACAAATCTCTTGCGAATAACACGAAGGTGGAAAATCGACAATTGAAACAAAATTATATTGATTTTGTAAATAAACAAAAATTTTCTTTAGAACAAGGAAATTTAGTAAAGGAGGAACAATATTGGAAACTAAAGTTAGAGTCTCTAAATCAAAATTATTTTTTTAACAAAAAATATGATTTTGATTCAACAAAAAAACATGATGCGCATAATTATTTATTTACGGTTGATAAGATTTGTACAGACAAAATTAGAAGATTTGCAAGAGATAATAATGTTACAATATATACAGTATTACTTTCGGTATACAAATACTTGATATCAATGTATTCAGGTAGTAAAGATATAGCTGTAATATCGCCGTTTGCAAATAGGCAAACAAAAGATTTTGAAGATGTAATTGGATTGTTTTCCAATTTTCTTATTCTCAGATCCAATATTTCAGGCATTAAGAATTTCAAAGATATCGTTGGTATAGTTAAAGAAGAAATTCTTGAAGCATATAAAAACAGCGAATTACCTTTTGAAGTAGTCCTATCAAGTAACAACATAGATATTTCTTCATATTTTATGTTTGTGATGCATGAAGAAAAAATTACTACTAACGAGGTATTTAATACTGAGATAATCGAAAGATTTAATTTATTCCCTATGACAATTCCTGGTCCTATGTCTTTAGAGGCAATATTAAGATCAAATAATCTAATTTTAAATTTTATATACTCAAAGCATATTTTAGGTGAAGAAACTGCTCAGTTATTTGCTCGAAATTATATTGAATTACTAGATAAATTGGTGTCCAATCCTGATAAATTAATCAGTAAAATTAATTTTGGACAGCAACAAAACATAGAATTTCTTGATAATGATTTAACTTATCCTTTAGACCAAAATTTATATGAGCTTTTTTATAATATTTCGCATAAAAAACCTGAAGGAATAATAATTATTACTAATTCAGGAGAAAAGTATAGTTATTCAACATTATCTATAAGAATTAATGAAATCACAAGTACTCTTATTTCATCTGGAGTGAAGGAAAACAATATTATAGGGGTTTGTTTAGATCCATCCATTGATTTAATAGCTTCAATTTTAGCAATATTAAAGCTAAATGCAATTTATCTTCCACTTGATTCTGATTATCCGGCTAAAAGGATTCAATACTACATTGATGATTCTAAAGCAGAGTTTGTAATAACATCTACTACTAATCCATTAGCTTCTAGTTTGAGAGTAAAAAATTTAATAATAATAGATGAAAAAACTACCTATGATTTATCTCAGGTTACTAACTATTTTTCTATCAAGAACAAGCATGATATTGCTTGTATAATTTATACTTCAGGTAGTACAGGGGATCCTAAGGGTGTAATGATTAGCCATAGTAGTATAATAAACAGATGTTATTGGTTTAAGAAAAATTCAATAATCGATAAAAAAGAAATTTTTTGTTTAAGTACTACAATTAACTTCGTTGATTCTCTGGCGGAAATTTTTTCTCCGTTGATTCTGGAACAAAAATTATATATCCCCTCAAAGCAAGGAGTATATAATATCAATGGATTTCTAGAAGAAATTAGCGGAAATAGAGTAACACATCTTGTAGTTGTTCCTTCTTTACTGAAACTCATTTTAGAAAATACTAACGTCAATGATTATTTAGTAAATTTAAGAAGAGTAATATGTAGTGGAGATATACTAAGCAGAGATATTGCTAGTAAATTTATTTCCTTATTTCCAAATGTAAAATTATATAATTATTATGGGTCAACTGAGGTTACAGCTGACGCTACATATTTTGAAGTTAAAGAAAGTAACCTTAAAATAAGCGAAGATATATCTATAGGAAAAGAAATATCAAACACTAGAGTTGTCATACTGAATGAGCAATTAGAGTTGCTGCCTACTGGTATTCCAGGAACAATCTATATTAGTGGTAAGTGCTTATCTAAAGGATATTTAAACGATCCTGAACTTACTAATAGTAAGTTCATTCAATATTTGATCAAAGAAGAAAATTATTGGTTTTTTAATACTGGAGACAAGGGATATAGGTCTAAAGATGGAAATATATTTTATTTAGGAAGAAAAGATTCAATAGTCAACATTAATGGTAATAGGATTAATTTATTAGAAATTGAGAGAGCATTAGATAGCATTACTTATATAAAAGATAGAGTTGTACAATGTATTTCTTTTGCAGGTTCTAATCTAATTGTAGCATTTATAGTTTTATCAGAGGAAGAAAGGAAGAAATCAAGTAAAATAATAAAGTATAATCTGATAAATAGTCTATCTCAAAATTTACCTAGATATATGTTGCCTAATATATACAAATTTCTTGAATTCATGCCACATACACAAAGTGGAAAAGTAGATAAAATACAATTAAAAAAGATGGATCTTACTGAAGAACATTCCATTGATAAAGAATCAAATATTTCCGATGATCCGACAGAGAAATATATACAGGAGTTATTTAACAAAGAGTTAAATGTACAAAATGTAAGTGTTTATGATAATTTTTTCCTCTTAGGAGGTACATCTATATCGTTAGTTAAAATAATTGCTCAGGTAGAAGATTATTTTAATATTAAAGTAAAAATATCTGATATTTTTACTAACCCTACTGTCTCCAATTTTGTAAAAATAATATGCTCTAGTAGAGTTGAGGTAAACTCTATGGATTTTATTTTTAAAATATCAGGTGATAAAAATTATAAAAAAAGTGTCATTTTATTTCACCCAATTTCAGGATTTAGTTATGAATATATTGGACTAAAAAAATATTTCTCCAATCATAATGTATATTGCATAAACTATCCATACCTAAGGGTTGATGTTAATCAATTAGACTCTATAGAGTCCATGATCGAGTGTTATTTATCAAATATAAGCCATATTCTTGAAGAATCAGAATCTATTACTTTTATAGGCTATTCTTTTGGAGGAATACTTGCAATAGAAGCCGCCAAATATTTAAGCAGATTAGATAAAAAAATAAGTAAAATTATTATGATAGACACATATTTTCCTACAGAAATAATTAAGGAAAAAACTCTTCTTGAAAAAGAAATCAAGAGAAACATTCAAACTATAAGGTTTGATGATTTTGGGATTAGTAAGAGCCATGTAGTAGATGTAACCAATATAAATTACAAATTACTTCTAAAGTATAAAATACCAAAATTAGATAATGAAGTTTACTTATTAAGAACAGTTTGTTATCCAAAAAAATATGAAGAATTGTGGAAAGAAAATATTTTTTATAAGTTAAATTTAATAGAGATACCAGGAAGTCACTATACCTTAATGAAAGGCGAAAATGCTTCTGTATTAGGTGATGAAATAAGTAAATTGCTAAATAATTAGAGTATTACAAATATGGAATTCAATCAAATCAAACACTTTAAATTATTAAACGCTAAAAACAATGGTTTGTTGGTTACAGAATCTTCAGATTCGAATGTTGAACTAGATAACTATATAAAATTCAACTTAAATGAAATTGAAAGAAATTTGATTGAAAATGGTGCGATTCTTTTTCGTAATTTCTCAGTTAAAACAATAGAAAATTTTCAAGAAGTAAGTTCTATGTTTACTGATGAGTTGCTTGATTATTCTCATAGATCAAGTCCTCGGACTAATATAGATGGAAAGGTATTCTCTTCGACAGAATATCCGCCGGATTTCTATATTCCTTTACATAATGAATCTTCATATTCAAAAAATTGGCCAGATAGAATTTTATTTTTTTGTGTGACACCGCCTGAATATGATGGTGAAACACCTATAGCTGATTCAAGAACTATATTTAAAAATTTAGATAAATCAGTTGTAAAAAAATTTAAAGAGAAAGGTGTTATGTATGTCAGAAACTTTCATAATAATATTGGGATGAGCTGGGAGGAAGTTTTTCAGGTAAGCAGTAAGGAAGAATGTGAAAGATATTGTTTAGATAATGATATACATTTTGAATGGTTAGAAAGTGGTATTCTTCAAACATATAATATATGTAATTCGACTACTACACATCCTATTACTTTAGAAGAAGTATGGTTTAATCAAGCTCACTTGTTTAGTGTTTACTCATTTGAAGAAGAAATCAGAAATCAATTATTTGAGACTTTTAGTTCAGAAATGTTGCCAAGAAACGCTTTTTATGGTGATGGTACTAACATTGAACAAAGCATTATTGAAGAGATAATGAGTGTCTACAAAGAGCATACTATAAAGTTTGCTTGGAAAAAGTCGGATTTATTATTGTTAGATAATATTTTGTTTTCTCACGGAAGGATGCCATTTAAGGGTGAAAGGAAAATCGTAGTAACAATGGGAAATAAATCATTATGAAAGGTTTAGATATAGGAAATATAGAGAATATAACTGATTTTTTACTAAATAACTGTGATATGGATTATTCCAAAATAGCTTTAGTCAATGGTAATAATTCAATTTCTTACAGAGAGTTAATAGAACAGGTTAATAATTATACTAAGAAATTTATAGAACTTGGAGTTAAAGAAAAAAGTAATGTAGTCCTTAACATGAGCAAAACTCCTGAGTACCCTATTATTTTATTAGCTTTACTTAAGATAGGTTCTGTAATTATACCAATAGACGTTGAATATCCATTAGACAGATATATTAATATTCTAAATACGCTTAAGATCAAATTATTTATTCTATCCGAAGATAGTAACAATGGATTAAAGGATAAATTTCAAAATTTGTTTAGTGTAGAAAGTTATATAAGTTTAGAAGAGTTAATCAAATTACCTATACTTAATAAACTTGAATCTAAAAAAATTCAGGATATAGAAGCTTCTGGGTATATCATGTTTACTTCAGGAACAACTGGAGATCCAAAAGCAGTTTTTATCAATCAAAAAAATATGATTTTTTATATTTTATCTCTTTCTGATAGACTTGATTTTGTACAAAATCATAAATTTTTACATTTGGCTTCTATCAGTTTTTCTTCATCAATTAGGCAGTTTTTGTTACCTATAATTGGGAATTTTACTAATCTACTGCTTTGCGAAGAAAAACGAAAGGATTTATCAGAACTCATTGATGTTTTGATTTCAGAACAAATTACTATTCTTGATATTACTCCATCACATTTGTCCGCAATGCTTTCTTGTATCTCAGAAAATGAAGATTTATTGAAGAAGATAAAGTCTCATAGACTGAGTGTTATATTAACTGCTAGTGAAGTTCTAAGTAAAGATCTTGTTGAAAAGACTATAAATATTTTTGGAAAAGTAGGTTTTATTAATATGTATGGTCAGACTGAAACGTCCGGGATTATTGCTACTGAAAATGTAGATATGAGCCTAAATTATAAAAATTTTATTCATATAGGTTTTCCTCTTGAATGTATCACTATTGAAATATTTGAAGAAAATGGATTCAAGGTTATAGATGGAGAAGTCGGAGAAATCTGTGTATATGGGTCAACGTTATCACAAAATATTTTAACTTATAATGACGATTCAAGTAACTTTTTTTCTTATGGAGAAGGTATACATCTAAAAAAATATTATAGAACAGGAGATTTAGGAAGAAAATTATCAGACGGTAAAATTGAATTTTGCGGTAGAAAAAGTAGTTTTATAAAAATTAATGCTTCAAGAGTAAGTCTTGAAGAAATCAAACAAAATCTTTTATTACTAAGTTATATACAAGAAGCAGAGGTAATAGCTTTAAATAAAGAAAATGGGAGTAGTGAGATAGCTGCAGTTGTTGTATTACGAAGTAATAATGAAGATAAATCATCAATCAGAAGTTTTCTTCAGAAAAAATTGCCAACATATATGGTGCCAAATCATATCAAGATAGTTAAAGAAATCCCAGTAAATCAGAATTTTAAAGTGAATTACCAGGAAATATTATCATTATTTCAGAAAAAAGATGCTTCTGTAGAAGAAGTAATTTTGAATGTTTGGAAAAAAGTATTTGTGCTAGATAACATATCAAAACATGAGGATTTTTATAGTTTGGGTGGAAATTCTTTAATAGCAGCTAGAATAGCTATTCAAATAAACAGCTTATTATGTATCAAATTAAAGATAACAGATGTCTTAAATCACTATAAGTTGGAGCATCTTGTAGAAATAGTGAAGAAAAAATTAGTCTCACAGGGAGAATAGTGCATGTTTTCATATATATTAACGTTAAAATCTAGTTTAGACGTTTTAGAAAAAAGTTTTGTTAAAGAACATAAAAATAACCTTAGCGTTATTGATAATTTTGAAAATTTTATTATATCAATAATTTCTCCAAAGAAAATTTTTTACGAAGATGTTTTCTTTGATTGTGAAAAATGCTCTGTTGGATTGATAGGTAATATTTTTAATAGATTAGAGCTCATAACTTTGGCTCAGACAATTGATCCATTAAGTATTACATATAACGATTCAGGTATATTTAGTGTATTATTTAATGCCTTTGGAGAAAAAGCATTATCATTAATAGATGGACATTTTACTGTACTATTTATTAAAGGTAATACTATCAAATTCTACACAAACTCAAGCCCGACATATCCTTTATATTATTATAACCACAGTGGAGAGTTTTGGGTTTCAAATGAAGCTAAATACATATCAAGACTTAAAAATATTGATAGTTCGATAATACCACTAAATAGTTTTGATCCAAAAGCCTATTATCCCAAATATTTTACAATTTTTAAAAGCATCAAAAGGCTTTCTTTACAGTCATACTTATGCTGTGCACTAAATGATAGTGGAATTATGGAAACTGAATCAGGCTCATATAGTGATAATAAACCACAGACTTTTAGCATCGTAGATTCAGATAAAATATTATCTGCTTTAGACCATATTTTTCATACAAATACTAGTGGTGTGCTTGATAATTTTTGTCAAGATGGCAACATTGCAATTGCTTTGTCTGGTGGAGTAGATTCTAGCCTAGTTGCTGCTTACGCTAAAAAGTCTAATCCTAAAATTAATATGCATTGTTTTACTACTGGTACTAATGATACTAACGAATTTTATTATGCTCGCCTTTGCTCAGAATATATAGGAGCTACTCATCATAAAATTATTGTAGATGAGTCTATGTATGTCGATGGTATTATGAATATAGTTTATCATAATGAAGTTTTTGATGCATTTTCTGTAGAGGTATATGCAACTCTTAATGCTGTTTATAATGAATGTAAAAAATATTCAAATATACTTTTGACAGGAGTTAATGCTGATAATATTTTTAGTGCGGGGAGTAAAATTTTCCCTGATCGTATTGATACAAACGTTCAACAAGAATTTTTTGATTCATCTAGAACATATTGGAGCGGTATTATGTCTCCTTATACAGCTAAAACACACTCTATAACAGAATACAGTCCTTATACTAGCCATAGACTATTCTCATTAATGAATTCGTTAGATACAAGTATGAAAATCAGACACAATGTGGATAAATATTTGCTTAAAATACTAGCTGTAGATAAGGAACTTTTACCTTCAGATAATGTATGGAGAAAGAAAATTAGGTTAGAGCAAGGAGGGGCATCTGATAAAATCTTTGCAGATTTTTTGAAAGTAGATCAAGATAGTTATATGAAAAGACATTTGTATATTTATAAGCTCTTCAAATTATTATTTGAAGAAAAGGTTTGTTTCGAAGGGGTGGATCCATATGACCTTAGAAATAAACTCAATGATTGAATTCCTATGAAATTGATAAGATATATATTTAAAGCTTTAGTAGATTACAAGTATTATTTATTTGGTCAGCTGGTGTGTGTAGTGCTCGCTGCAACGGATTTGGCATTTAGGCCATATTTGCTTAAATTAATTATTGATTTTGCGGCTGGCGTAAAGAACACATTATTTAATGATAAAATGTTTGTTATTACTATTTTTAGCATAATCCAATTATCTGTCTTTATAATATGGAGAATATTTTTTTGGTGTAATCTTAGCTACGAAGCTATGTTGAAAAATTCTCTGACTAAAAATTTATTAAAAAAGGTTTTAGTTTATAGATATGATTTTTTTGAAAAAAAATCACCTGGAATTATTGCTAGTCATATAAAAGATATTGCTACTATTACTCCTTTAATAATTAATATAATTCTGGGTTTTATAAGAACTTTTTGGTTACTTCTACTTTCTTCAGTAATATTATGGTTTTTAAATCCAGTATTTACCATTTTGTTAATAACATGGGTAGTGATTTATATATCAATACCTATTATTACACGATATGAATTCCGTAATGCAAGTACAAGAACTACTGAAAATTACTCTAAAGTTTATAGTACAATTCTAGATTCAATAAAAAATATACTACCAGTCCAGACATTTTTTGGTTATGAAATAGAATTAATGAAATTAAAAAAGGAGCAAAGCAAATTCTTATTTGCCTCAAAATCCAAGAAAAATATTTTATTAAAAATATACCTTTTACAGGGCTTTATTGTAGCGATATATCAGTTATCATGCTTAATTTTTTTATTTCATTTCCACGAGCAAAACCTAATAACTATAGGAGATTTTACTTTAGTATTAATTACCAATATTACTTTGATGATTAATATTTGGCAGACATCGGATGAAATCAGGATGATTTATGAGCATTATAGTAATGTCTTATACAGCCTTGAGTTTCTTGAGATTGAAGATAGTAATTTTATAATTAGCAAAAGTAATAAAGATGTTGTTGGTACAGAAATTATTTTTAATGAGGTAAAGTTTTCATATAATAAAGCCCCAACATTATCTATACCATACCTAAAAATAAATGTTGGGCAAAAAATTGGAATAGTAGGACATTCAGGTAGTGGTAAATCAACTTTTGCAAAACTTTTAATGAATCTACATAATGTTAATAGTGGAGAGATATTAATAGGTGGTTATAAAATTAATGAGATAGATAATCATGCATTGAGAAACACAATCTCATTTGTCCCTCAGGAGATAAGTATTTTTAATGGAACAATATCAGAAAATATTAGTTATGGTTGTATAAATGCAAGTGAGAAAGAACTAATTTCAGCGTCAAAAAAAGCACAAATCCATAGTTTAATAAAAAAATTGCCGAATGGGTATGATACTGTTATTGGAGAAAATGGTATTCAAATTTCTACAGGTGAAAAGCAAAGATTAGCTATTGCAAGAGTGATATTAAAAAACTCTCAAATACTTATATTTGACGAACATACTAGTCATCAGGATTCAATCTATGAATTTATGCTTAAAGAAGAATTCAACAAGGCTTTAAAAAATAAAACAATTCTCATCATAGCTCACAGACTTTCAGCATTGGAGAAAATGGACCGTATACTAGTTTTTGATTCAGGAAAAATTATACAAGATGGATCTCATAAACTACTACTAAAGGAAGATGGAATGTATAAAAAATTGTGGGATCAACAGCTATTGAAATATTAATTATGCTAGAGAGATATTCACAAATACATTGATATAAAAACCACATAAAAATGTGCGTTCATGTGACGGGTTCTTCTAAGCTTTTTCTTGTATTATCACTGTTAGTCAACATGCTTTTATGTATGTGTTGCTGTGAGATTTAATGGGCTATTACTGTAGCGTGTTATGTGCTAAGGTGTTGAACATCTTGTAAAATTTTACATAAAATATCAATATGGCACTTCGTATTTTTGCTGGTGTATCTAAATATTTCAGAGGATATTATTAAATGTGGCGACATTTATGAATTCTAACTTAGTATTAAATTATAAATCAACATCTGGATTTGGACCAGGGGTAGCACCGAGAGTATCAGTTGGATCATCAACACCGCCAGCGCCACAATGGATGGTGAAAGCAGCAAAAGCATCCTCTACACCTTCAGCATCAGATAAATGTTCATCAATTGCTTCACAAGCTTTACTGTATTGAGCCCTTTCCTCGCATAATTTCTTTTCAAGTATAGATTCTACTTCCTCTATAAAACTTTCATTTCCTTCTTTTTCTCCATTAATAATCTCTATAATATAT
>CAYPDX010000015.1:0-25901 GCA_964409695.1 uncultured Rickettsia sp.
TTTTTCAACTTCTTTTCAATCATTATCGCTCAGTTAGTAATGGGAAATGGTATTATGACGCTGGCGGAGGGCATGATGGGGATTTGCCGAATACCATCATAAATGGTCTATATAGCGCTATGGATACGTTTCTTGGCGACGATCCAACACACACTTCTAGCCCTACTTTTAGCCCAACTTATAGTCCAGCGCCCTACGTAGGCCCACCGAGTGTAAGCAAAGGCGCTGTAGCTGGTACTGTGATCGGTGTGTTGGTTTTCATTGCTGTTGGTGGATATTACCTAAAAAATTGGTGCTGTGGTAAAAGCGGTAGTAGTGAAAATACCAGTAGTGTAGAAAACCCACTTTCGTTTATGCAGAAGGCTAATATCACCGGTGAAATTCAAATGTTAGAGACGCGTATGCAACTAGGACAAGCAAACCGTAGTGAGGCAGTGTCTCGAATTGAAAAACTTCAAAGAAAACTTGATAGGGGATGAGATAACCTAAAGTCTCTAATTGAAGATTCGGATCATATGGATGCATAAATTAGGATAATGTTGTTGGTGTTTAGAGCACATTCTCTTCATAACCGTCATCTCGTGTAAAGGTCAACTAATTAGTTGACCTTTACAGTACCGGCTTTTGTCTTTTTGCATAAATCATACACTAAATTTGAAAACATGATTTCTGCTAAAACTCAGAGGGCACAAACTCAAAGATACCCATTCAACTAGGCGACTTATAAATTTATCTATGATTTAAAAACATAGAAATATTAGGAAGTATTTTGTCTTTATATCATATATTCCTTATATATTTCATTTCATTTTCGATTTTCAGCTTCCAAAAAAACTTTTTTCTATTAGTATTAGACCAAGTCCCAGATTAAAGATGGGATTGGTATTAGCGCCATATAGTCTGGAGAATAGAGTTGAGTAAAAAACAAAAAGACACAAGTTATCTATATGGTACAAACGCGCCATTTATAGAAGAATTATACCAAAAATTTTTAAGCGATCCTTCCTCCTTATGCACTGAGTGGCAGGTATTTTTTACAGAAAATGCAGCAAGTAGTATTTCTCCTTCTTGGGGAAATGTAACTAGTAAAATTATTTCAAATGAGAAGAAACCAGAGCATAAACAATCTAAATCAGAACCTTCTAATAACATAGAGATGCTGAGAAAATATGGGCATTTTGCTGCGAATTTAGATCCACTTGGGTTAGAGAAGCCAAAAAATTTGAGTGATTTTGGTGTGGATGAGAATACTCCACTAAAAACCATTTACTCAGGCACAATTGGGGTGGAATTTTCACATGTTCCCGAAATAGATGCACAATATTGGCTATATGAAAGATTTGAAGAACTTCATTCTATAGAATTCTCGAAAGAAGAAAAAATTAAAATGCTACAAGATCTTGTAGAAGTTGAAGGACTTGAACAATATCTGCACAAAAAATTCCCAGGAGAAAAAAGATTTTCTGTTGAAGGCGGCGATACTTCTATGGTTTCTTTGGTCCATGTTATAGAGCAAGCAAGTAGATTTGGAGTGGAAGAAGTGGTTGTAGGTATGGCCCATAGAGGCCGCCTAAATACACTTACAAAAGTTCTAGGAAAACCATATGAATCACTATTTGCAGAATTTTTTGGGAAATCTTCCTTCCCAGAAGAATTAGGGATTGCAGGCGATGTTAAATATCACATGGGTTTTTCAAATGATATAACAACAAATTTTGGCAAAAAAATACATTTATCCTTAACTCCAAATCCTTCACACCTTGAAGCTGTAAATCCAGTAGTAGCTGGAAGAACTAGAGCGAAACAGGATTTACTTAAAGATGCTAAGAGAGACAAGGTTTTAGCTCTTTTATTTCATGGAGATGCTGCTTTTTGTGGCCAGGGAGTTGTTGCTGAAAGCTTAATGCTCTCGACTTTGGAACATTATAATACTGGTGGAGTTTTTCATGTTATTATAAACAACCAAGTTGGTTTTACAGCTAATCCTGAGGATGGCCATGCTTCAAGCAGATATTCAACAGAATTTGCAAAAATTATAGGTGCTCCAATAATTCACGTAAATGGTGATGATGTTGAATCCGTAGTAAAAGCAACAATCCTAGCTTCAGAATATAGAGCAAAATACAAGAGAGATCCTGTTGTTGAAATTATCTGCTACAGAAAATATGGGCATAATGAAGGCGACGAACCAATGTATACTCAGCCTTTAATGTATAATATTATAAAAAACAAGCAAACACCTGCTGCTATATATGCCGAAAAACTTGTTAAACAATCCGTAATTTCCTCATCAGAATACCAAAATAGATGTGATTCATTTAAACAAAGATTAGATGTAGCTTACGATGCCGCAAAGACATTTGAACCAGAAGTCTATTTTTTAGCTGGACAATGGAAAGGTCTTTCCAAAGAAAGAACTGATTTAGATAAAAAATTAACAACAGGTGCTAGTAAATTAAATCTAGGAAGCATGATTAAAAAACTATGTACAATACCTGAAGATTTCAATTTAAATCCTAAATTAAAAAAATTATTTGATCAAAGACACAAGGATTTTAGCGCCGAAATAATAGATTGGGCAACTGCAGAGCAACTTGCATTTGCTACACTTCTAGAGCAAGGAATCCATATAAGATTATCAGGGCAAGATGCGGCAAGAGGAACCTTCTCTCATAGACATTCTGTTTTATTCGACCAAATAACTGGTAATGAATATATTCCGCTTGATAATTTGGGTGCAAAAGCTACATATGAAGTTGCAGATAGTAATCTTTCAGAATATGGAGTTTTAGGATTCGAATTTGGTTATTCTTTCTCACATCCAAATTCCTTAGTAATATGGGAGGCTCAATATGGAGATTTCTCAAATGGTGCTCAGATTATTTTTGACCAATTTATTTCAACTACAGAAACTAAATGGTTAAGGCTTGCTGGTCTTGTAGTATATCTACCTCATGCATATGAAGGGCAAGGTTCAGAACATACTTCTGCAAGGCTTGAAAGAATGTTACAACTTTGCGCTGAGGATAATATGCAGGTTGCATATCCAACAACTCCTGCATCAATTTTCCATTTACTTCGCAGACAACAACTAAGGCAAGTTAGAAAGCCTCTGATCATTATGTCACCTAAATCTGTACTTAGAAACCCTCTGGCAACTTCCAAAGTAAGTGAGATTTCTGAAAACACAATATTTAAGCCTCTAATTTGCGATGATTTAGATTTCAAAAACATTGAAAGACTAGTAATTTGCAGTGGTAAACTATATTACGATTTACTTGCAAAGAGAACTGAGCTAAAGCTAGATAATATTGCTCTTATTAGAATCGAAGAATTATACCCATTCCCAGTTAATGAATTAAATGCTGAGATTGATAAATATAAAGGTGCAGAGCTTATTTGGTGTCAAGAGGAACCAGAAAATATGGGAGCATGGGGCTATTTCCATTCCAGAGTTTGTAAGAATTTAAAAAGGGGCGTGGAGATAAAATTAGTTAGTAGAAAAGAAGCAGCATCACCTGCAACTGGCTATTCCACCGTACATAAGAGAGAACAAGAAGAACTAATAAATAAAGCGCTTAGAAATTAGGAGAGTAAAATGACAGTAAAAATTACAGTGCCAAGTCTTGGTGAGTCCATAACAGAAGCTACAATTGCAAAATGGCATAAGAAGCCAGGTGAAAGTGTAAAAATTGATGAGCTTATAGTTGAACTCGAAACTGAAAAAGTAACTTTAGAAGTGAGCTCTCCGGCCACTGGTACATTATCTGATATTTTATTCCAAGAAGGGGCTACTGTAAAGGTAGGGGATCTTTTAGGCAATGTAAAAGAAGGGGCGGTAGGTACAGTTGCCACGGCAGCATCTTCAACTCCAGCACCACAAAATCAAGTTACAAATGCTCCAATACTTGCCCCGTCAGCGCAAAAAATTGCAACTGAGAAAAATTTAGATATATCACAAATTGCTGGATCAGGTAAAGATGGAAGAATCACAAAAGGTGATGTCCTTGGCACATCAGCAATTCCTGTAGCTCGTACCACCACTTCATCTAGGCAAGAAGAAAGAATTAAAATGAGCCGCTTGCGTAAAACAATAGCGCAAAGGTTAAAAGATTCGCAAAATACTGCAGCTATTCTTACTACATTCAACGAAATCGACATGTTTAATATTATGGAATTACGCGCTAAATACCGCGAGACATTTGAGAAAAAATATGGAATTAAACTTGGTTTCATGTCATTTTTTGTAAAAGCAGTAGTGAGAGCGCTGAAAGATTTTCCAGCAATTAATGCAGAAATTGATGGTGATGATATAATCTATAAAAAATACTACGATATAGGAGTAGCAGTAGGTACTGAGCAAGGACTTGTAGTACCGGTTGTACGTGATTCTGATATGCTTTCTTTTGCTGGTACCGAAGCTGCTATTGCAGATCTAGGAAGACGCGCAAGAGCTGGAAAACTTTCAATGGCAGAACTAACTGGCGGAACGTTTTCTATTACAAACGGGGGCGTTTATGGATCGCTTATGTCTACGCCTATTATCAATCCTCCGCAATCTGCTATACTTGGCATGCATAAAACTATGGACAGAGCCATGGTCGTAAATGGCAAAATAGAAATTCGTCCTATGATGTATGTTGCTCTCTCTTATGACCATAGAATTATTGATGGTAGAGAAGCTGTATCATTTTTAGTACGAGTAAAAGAATCTGTTGAAAATCCAGAAAGATTATTATTAGATTTATGACTAAAAACATGCCAGAAAATTTAAGAAAGGCAGCTTTAGAAGCTTTGAGAATAATAAATAATACTCAAAATATTACCGAGATAAGTGATATGAATATTCCTAAGATAAAAAAGCGTATACAAGAAACAGAGACGCCTTCTAAACCGAATGAGCATAATAAGAATAATGGTTTAAATCATTCAAATTGACTAATAACATGCAACGTACCCGCAAGACCCACCTCATAACTATCATTTACCCAGTTACCTAAAGCGAAAATTTCCCAATCTATAACTCCACCACCAAACAATAATATTGTTATATCAACTGTTGGATTTGGTAGCAAGTTAGGTCCTGAAAATTCTAAATGATCTGCAAAAGACAAAAATTCTTGAGTACCAGTAGTATACTGAGTAAATAAATATATATCTACAAAAAAGCAATCTGGGTTACTTTCATAATAATAAAATTCTCTAAACGGAGTATATCTATAATTCTCATCTCTAGGTATTACTCTGACATTAAAATTCACTTTTCTACTATAGTTAATTAAAAAGTATACACATTATGGTTATACTACATAATATTTTTTAATGATAATGCAAATTTCAAATCACCATACACCAAAAAACTTCACAATCACGCGTCACCTGCATAGCCAGACGCACTATCTCCAAGCGTTAGACTAAAATGATCTAAACATTCTTCATCTAAAAATTCCAAATCACCAAAAGATTTATGAGTATCAGTCTGTAATGAACTTGCAGCACAAGCAGCTTCAGCACCATCAACTTCGACAACTTCTGAATCTAAAATAGTGAGTTTTTCTGCTATATATTCTTTTGTGAATATATCAAAATTATCCTCTTGAGAATCTTTAATAATTTTTCGAACATCTGAAATTCTCTCACTATACTCACGGAGTATTCCGACTAATTGTAATATACTCTTGTTAGAACAAGCTAGACGGAAAGACGCAGATTCATAAGTTTTTAAGTTCTCAATATCTTTTGCATCAAGCTCATCAAAAATCTTTAAAAGTCCCTCTACATTTTCTGTTGGTAAAGAATTAAAATTAGATATCTTGTGCCCAAATATTTCATTTAACTTCTCTAGAGAAATAATTTTTGATAGTTTAAGAATATTCTCAAACTGGGAAAAACTGTACAACACTATATTAACTCCCTGAAAATATGTCATTTGTTCTGGTGTTAATCCTAAAATCTTACAGAGATTGGTTGAAAATACTTCATTACTAAATATCAACATATTTGCAAGCCTCAAAGAAGAAATAATTGAACATTGCTCTAATGTTAAGATTCTCAAATTTTCAATTATATCTTTATATGTACTTTCGGATATAGGTAGATCAGGGAGAATCTGTAATTTCTCAATATCTTCAGCTAAAATAGTATCTGCTAATACAGCTAAAAAATTGACTGGATCATTTACTACAATTGATTTTAACTGAGGAATTGAAGAAATTATCTTAACTTGATCAACATCTATTTTTCTCAAATTATTAAGATATGTACTTACATTACCTATATACAAATATTCTGATTCGAAATATTTGAGTTTTATAGAATCATTCATAGTTAGACTAGAGAGTATTTCAAGGGAATCTGGGTTGGAGTAGAAGAAGGTACTTAAGTTCTTTACTGATATAATAATTTTTATTTGATCTACTGATACAGCTAAAAAATTGACTGGATCATTTACTACAATTGATTTTAACTGAGGAATTGAAGAAATTATCTTAACTTGATCAACATCTATTTTTCTCAAATTATTAAGATATGTACTTACATTACCTATATACAAATATTCTGATTCGAAATATTTGAGTTTTATAGAATCATTCATAGTTAGACTAGAGAGTATTTCAAGGGAATCTGGGTTGGAGTAGAAGAAGGTACTTAAGTTCTTTACTGATATAATAATTTTTATTTGATCTACTGATAAGGACTTAACAGAATCTACAAATTTATCAAAATTTTCTGAGCTAAAGTAATTCCCTGTTTGAAATATTGCAAGTTTCTCATAGTTCTCCTCACATTGCAAAATAGATAAAATTTTATCAATTTCACGAAGAGAGTCACCTCGAACACCATTTAAAATAGGTGCTAAACCCCTGAAACTCCTGTAGAAATCAAGTTTATTTCCTATGCAATAGTCAATAATATATTTTATATGACCTTCGTAGATTGTTGAAAATAATGCTTTAAATTCTAAGGCCTCTTCTGAGCTCAGGCCATTTATTACGGCGGTTGTATAATTTTCATAATCTACTCCTACAGATGCTACTGAATATTTAGCATCTGGATCTATACAATATACTGACTTAGAATCATAATAAGGTTCGAAATCCTCAGATAATGGTGTCCCATGAGGGATGATTTCAGCCGCCAATGAAACCCCGTCTTTATAAACGAACAATTTTGGGGTCTTTCCACTTGAGCCTATATATAATTTTAATCCTGACTCAGAAAGTCTTTGCGAAAATTCTGTAATAAGCGGTACGAAGACCTTCCCCATTTCTGGTAAATGCTCAAATGAATCAAGCACAACACCATCAACTTCTCCTTCTTCATTTTGAGTTAGCCATGCAAAACTAGCTGCTTTAATTTTGCCGCCATCTCTTAAATCTCGTACAACAATTAATCCAGCATTTGGATCAGTATAAACTGGAATAACAGCTTGTTTAGAAGAATCCCCAGTATAAAACTGACAAGATTTTGTCATCTTCCCTATAAATAGAGCTAGTGGATTAGTTTTTGAAAGTAGTTCAACAGAAAAGGTTTTTTTAGGTTTTGCTTTATATTCAATATAGTCTTTTCCTTTAGTCGTTGTTTTTTTAATTGGAGTATAATCTACTCCTGGTTTTTCATATTCAACTTCGATGTTAAACTTTAATTCAGATGAACCAGCCCCAGCTGCTCCGGTAGTCGATTTAAAGGCAGAGCCTATCTCCTCAACTAGCCGATCTTCTTCTAGATTGAAAGATGGAAATTCTTCAGTTACAAGACGCTCCAGAATATCCATGGGAACTTTAAATTTCTTAACAAGTTTTTTTAGTGACTCAACGTCAAAACCTGAATATTCAGCTGCTTCTAATGATATATTTGAGTAATCTATAAAAGCTACAAAATCAGATAATTCATTAAAAAGCTGATCAACATTCTCAGCGCTCACAGTAAAATCCTTGCCTTCTCGATTAAAGAACTTCTTCTTTTGTGCTGAAGAAAACGTTGCCTGGAAAACTAAATTTAATCCTTCAAAACCCTTATACTCTATTATTTCTTTAAAAAATTCCTTTTCTCGCGGAGGTAATTCCATAAACTCACTCACTGGGTTATCCCAGCCTAGGTTGAGTAAATTTTCTAGAAGATTTTGTGCTGTGTCTAATTTGCCTATTTGAAGTATTAAATTCTCTAACGTAATTGGAGATTTACAAAAAATCATAGAATTTTTTACAAGGTTCTTCCATTCATCTAAATGATAACCTTTTTTATCTGAAAGCCATGTTCCATAATAATTTTCAATTTCCTTTGATCCAAGATATATATCCTTAATTTCATATAGAGTACTAAGCTCTATAATAAAATACTCATAATCTATGCTTAAACGAGTAGTTTCGGTTTTTGTAAAAAGTACCCGCTTTGTTTCAACACCATCTGTATCAGTTGCAACTTCTGATATTGAATCTGCATATTCTATTGCCTGCTTTAAAGTTCCAAAATCTTTTAGCATCTTCTCTAAAGCAGTGTGTAACTCTCCACTTTCATAGGCTTTTGCTCTTAGAACTACTTCTTTTTTAAAATTTTCTGGATTCGATTGAACAAAGAGAGTGAAACTCTTTCTAAAATCTTCCGAACAGTAATCACTCTGAAGCAGATTAGTACTATTATAGAGTATGTTCAAATTTTCTTGTGTATAGAAAGGTGAGCCTAACTCATCAGTTTCCGTCGGATTAAAAGGCAAAGAAAGTTTTTCTCTCATTGCTTGGAAAAATCTAAAGTCAATAGTTACCATGTTTCAGCTCGTTAAATTACAAAATGGTAATTATATATTATATTTTACAAGCAGTCAATTAGTATTTCTTAATTATTTAGCAGAATGGACCATAGTATTAATCACAATGCCGGACAAAGAATTTTTGTTGTAACCACATTCTCCTATTTTATTAAAAAACGGCTTCTTGACCCCGCATTAAATGTGGGGGGCAATTGCTTTTGACGGAATTACAAAATGCAATCTACTTGCGAAAATCGTTTGAATAATTTAATAATGGGGAATTGTACTTATGTTTTTCATTAAATTCGCTATGGTCATCGGCCCAACACCGCCTGGCACAGGAGTTATTGCCTTCACATAATCAAATACTTCGTCGAACCTAACATCACCAGCGATCTTTCCTTCTGTAGTCCTATTTATTCCTACATCTATAACTACGCTATTTTCTGAAAAATATTCTTTCCCTAAAGATTCTGTCTGACCTGCCGCGCAAATCACTACGTCAGCCAATCTTGTGATACTTGCAAGATCCTTTGTTTTCGAATGACAAATTGTTACTGTAAGATCATTTTTAAGAAGTAGCGACGCAAGTGGCTTTCCCACTATATTGGACCTACCTATGATAACCGCATGAAGCCCTTCTAAACTACCAAATTGTGTCTTTAAAATATCTAAAACACCGAGTGGTGTACATGGTATAAAATAAGGATCTAATCCACTGTAAAGCAGTCCTACGTTAATTGGATGGAATCCATCAACATCTTTTTTGGGATCTAAAGCTTGAATTATTTTTGCATTATCTATATGAGGTGGAAGAGGCATTTGTACTATTATCCCATTCACATTTTTATCAGAATTCAGCTCAGCGATTTTTGAAAGTAATTCTTGTTCTGTAAGAGTATTTTCAAACTTATGTAAATCAGCCTTTATTCCTATTTCTGTAGCTGCTTTAATTTTTCCAGCAACATAAATTTTGCTTGAGGGGTTCTCTCCAACTAAAATGATTGCAAGACAAGGCTTTGTCTTTAAGTGAGAGATCTTCAGCTTTAACTCTTGGAGAATTTGATTAGCAATAGATTTCCCACTTATTATTTGAGTCATAAATTCTCAATTTTCTTATTCGTCGAATATTCAAAATGGAGTGCTTTTCCATCAAAAACTCTTTTATAGGCATGATGGAAACAAGTGGCTGCCTCTGCAAAACCAGTTAAAATTAACTTCAATTTCCCTTCGTATGTTACAATGTCACCTATTGCATATATTCCATCTATATTTGTTTCGGAGGTAGATTTATCAACTTCAATATGGCTAGTTTTTAAGTTTAATCCCCAATCAGCTATAGGACCAAGCTCCATAGAAAGACCAAAAAATGGCAATAAAATATCTGATTGTAATGATTTTATATTTCCGCTTAAATCATAAAGTTTTACTGATTCTAGAACCCCATCTGCCCCTTCTAAACTATGAAGTTGGTACGGAATTACTAGCTCAATTTTATTTGCTGATACTAATTCTTCAACTTTTTGTAAATTCGCTGGAGAAGCTCTAAATTTATCGCGTCTATGAATTAAGTATATTTTTTTAGCAAATTCTGCGAGGTGAATAGCCCAGTCAATTGCACTATCTCCACCTCCAGCGATAGCTATATTTTTCCCTGCAAAATCTTCAGATTTTTTAACATGATAGAATATAGATTTCCCTTCATATTCTCTAATATTTTCTAGAGGAGGACGGTTAGGACCAAAAGCTCCAGCACCCGCCGCTATCACAATAATCTTAGCTTCAATCTCAACATCTTTATTTGTTTTTATTCTAAATAAATCGCCTTCTTTCGAAAAAGATACAACTTGCTGCCCTAAATGAAATGTTGGCTTAAACGGATTTGCCTGTTCTTTTAGTTTTTCAATTAACTCGCTCGCCAATATTTTAGGATAGGCTGGAATATCATATATAGGTTTTTCAGGATATAAGGCACTACATTGCCCACCGATTTCGTCAAGACTATCCACAATATGAGATTTCATACCAAGCATTCCTGCTTCGAAAATTGCAAATAGTCCTACTGGACCTGCTCCTATAATAATAACATCAGTTCTAAGCATAGTTTCTTTGAATTTTAGTTATTAAAGCATAATCTAAAACCTGTTTTGCATTTGCAATTGGAATGATGCTAAGACCGGATTTTATACTATCAGGAATTTCTTTTAAATCCTTCAGATTCTCCTCTGGGATTAGAACAGTTTTAATGCCACCACGAGTCGCTGCAAGTAATTTTTCTCTTAGCCCTCCAATGGGTAGGACTTTCCCGCGCAGAGTAATTTCACCAGTCATAGCAACATCTTTTTTAACTGGTATAGAGCTCATTAATGAGCATATAGTTGTAAAAATCGCTACACCAGCAGAAGGTCCTTCTTTTGGGATGGCTCCTTCAGGCACATGAAGATGAATATCATATTCTTTAAGCCTTGAAGCATCTATGGAAAGAGAATCTGCTTCTGATCTAAAATAACTATAGGCTGCTTGAGCAGATTCCTTCATAACTTCACCAAGCTTACCTGTTGTTTTAATTTCGCCTTTTCCAGGAACTAGCACTGCCTCAATAGAAAGAAGGTCTCCACCAACTTCTGAATAAGAAAGTCCTGTGGTAACACCAATTTGGCTTTCATCTTCAGCTATTCCTATTTTATATTTTCTTACACCTAAAAATTCTTCCAAATCTTTAGATTCGATATTTATAGATTTAATTTTACTATCAGTAAGAATTCTCTTAAGCGCTTTTCTGATAAGACTTGCAAGATCTCTTTCTAAATTTCTGACTCCTGATTCCCTAGTGTAATATCTTATAATATCAAGAATTGCTCCATCAGTTATACTAAATTCATCCTTCTTCATTCCGTGTTGAATAAGTAGTTTTGGAAGCAAATGCCCACGTGCAATATGAAGTTTTTCATCTTCTATATAACCAGAAATCTTTATTATTTCCATTCTATCAAGTAATGGCCTTGGAAGATCATAGCTATTTGCTGTTGCGATAAAAATTACATTGGACAGATCATATTCAACTTCTAGATAATGGTCTGAGAAATGCAGATTTTGCTCAGGATCTAACACTTCTAACATTGCTGAAGTTGGATCACCTCTAAAATCGGAGCTCATCTTGTCTATTTCATCAAGCAAAATAACAGGATTTGATACTTTGGATTTTTTAATTAGAGTAATAATTTTGCCAGGCATAGAACCTAAGTAAGTTCTTCTATGGCCTCTTATCTCAGCTTCATCCCTAACTCCACCTAGAGCAAATTTTGCGTATTTCCTCCCTGTTGCTTCAGCTATTGATTTAACCAAAGATGTTTTACCAACCCCAGGAGGCCCAACGAAACACAATATTGAACCTTTGATTTTCTTAGAGCGCTGCAACACAGCTAAATATTCAAGAATTCTCTCTTTTACTTTTTCAAGGCCGAAATGATCGCGATTTAGAATTTCTTCAGATTTTTTAACATCCAATAACCCCTTATCAAATTTGCCCCATGGCATTCCAAGCAAAGTATCCAAATAATTCCTAGTTACACCAGCTTCTGAAGCTATAGGATTCATTGTTTTGAGTTTTTTTAGCTCGTACTCAGCTTTTTCTTTTGCTTCAGGAGAAAGCTTCATTGTTTTTATTTTTTTCTCCATCTCTCCAATTTCGGATTTGTCATCATCTCCGATTTCTTTTTGGATAGCCTTCATTTGCTCATTTAGATAATAATCTTTTTGAGTCTTCTCTATTTGCTTCTTAACCCTTTGTTGAACTAACTGATCTGCTTCAAGCGCTATCATTTCTGACATAATTATTGCCGAAATCGCTTCAATTCTTTTTTGTACATCAGTTATCTCAAGCATCATTTGCTTATCATTGATCTTGCACGTCAAATGAGATGCTATTAAGTAACTGATATGGCTCGGATCTTTTTGATCGGCCAAAGAATTTACAACTTCTGGATTCACTTTTTTGTTTCGCTTTACATACTCTGCAAAGTCTAAAACAAGTTGAGCAGTTTTTCTGGCAAGCAAATCTAAATCGCTAACTTCTAGATCTTCAATAACCTCATAACCAGCTTCAAACGCATTATCTTTTGTTTGAATATTTAGTAATTTTACTCTTTGAGTAATTTCGACTAGAATTTTAATATGTTTATTTGGGAGCCTAATAATCTGAGATAATGTACCCATAAGACCAACTTCAAATAAACCATCTTTTGTTGGATCTTCTTCTGATGTATTTTTTTGTGTAGTTAATAATATGGTATTATTATTACCTTGAAGTTTTTCAATCGCATTTACTGATTTTTCTCTCCCAACATAAATTGGCGCAAGAATTCCAGGATAAAGCACTACGTCTCTGAGCGCTATTAATGGAAGAGTTTCATTTTTACTCATTTAAATACCAGTCTCTTTTTATTTTTGTTGGCCTTATTACTCTATCTTTATATAATCCTAATTCTAGGTAATTCAATAACAGAACATGATAATATGACGAATAAATTAGATTTGATAGAAAAAGCTTTACATAGAATATCTGAATATATACACAGAACTCCTATAGTCCATAGTGAGAATCTAAACTCTATGTTAGGACATAGAATATTATTCAAAGCAGAATCTCTACAAAAAACAGGTGCTTTTAAAGTGCGCGGTGTATTGAATCACCTATTACTTCTGAAGGAGCAAGGTATTTTGCCAGAAAAACTTGTTACTTACTCAACAGGTAATCACGGAATTGGGGTTGCATACGCTGCAAAAATACTTGGCATTACAGCTCGAATTTATCTACCAAAAAACACAGCTATTCTAAAGCAACAACAAGCTACCTATCTTGGTGCAGAAGTTATATTTACTGACACTAGAAAAGAAGCAGAATTACTTACGAAATTTGATGGTGACAATGGTTACTACTATCTTCATCCTTCCGATAGTGACGCTACAATTCAAGGAGCTGGTACAGTTTGTTTAGAGGCATTAAAACAGATAAATGAACCGGTAGATGCTATTTTTGCATCATGTGGTGGCGGTGGATTACTTTCAGGTTGTTTTCTTGCAAGGAATGAATTTAATAAAAATATCAAATTAATTGGGGCTGAGCCAAAAATTGGTGACGATGCAAAAAGATCTATAGATAATGGTGCAATCTTTAGGTTTGAAGAATCTCCTGACACAATTGCTGATGGTCTTAGAACGCTTGGTCTATCTGATCGTACATTTAATTATATAAAACAACTTGATGATTTCATCACAATAGACGAAGATGACATTAAATATTGGACAGTTTGGCTTTTACAGCTTTTAAAGTTAGTGATTGAACCCTCCTGTGCTATTAGTATGTGCGCTGCTTTCGAGTGGCTTAAAAAACAGAAGAGCAAAAAAACTATTTTAGTAATTTTGTCAGGTGGAAATGTTGATCCATCAATTCTAAGCGAACTTTTAAGTAGCGAATACTTAATAAAAACACCAAAGATATAATTGGATATAAAATGAAAAACAAGGGACTTGGTAGAGGGCTTTCAGCTCTAATAAGCGATCAATATGTATCAGAGATAAAAGATGATATTAATTCAATTGTAGAAATTGATATAATGCAAATTGAGGCCAGTAAATTCCAACCTAGAAAATATTTTGATGAAGAATCAATAACAGAACTTGCTGATTCAATCATGAGACATGGAATTATACAGCCTATTGTTCTTAGAAAGACTCCTGGATCATCTAAATATCAAATTATTGCGGGGGAAAGAAGATGGCGCGCTGCAAAAATCTCTGGAATATTAACTGTCCCAGCAATCATAAAAAATGTTGAAGATAGCGCGGTTGCTGAGCAGGCTTTAATTGAAAATATTCAAAGAGAAAATCTTAACCCGCTTGAAGAGGCTGAAGCTTATCTCGAATTAATGGGTACTCATGGGTATAATCAAGAGCAACTTGCTAAATCAATAGGAAAGAATAGAAGCCATGTAGCTAATATGATTAGAATTAATATGCTACCAGAAGCTGCTAAATCTTATGTAAAAAATAATCAACTTAGCTTTAGCCACGCAAAAGTTATTGCTGCTCATGATGATGCAGGTGAGATGGCTAAAGAAATAGTTGAAAGAAACCTAAATGTAAGACAAACAGAACATTTGGTAAAAAATTGGAAAAAACAAAAATCAGGAATTTCTAAATCGAAAAATCTTCCAGAACAAAATACTGAAGAAGATATTTTATTATTAGAGAATAGTTTAACAGAAACACTTGGATTAAAAGTAACAATAAATTCAGAAGGAAATAGAGGAAAAATAGTTATTCACTATAATAATTATCAGCAACTTGATAGTGTTTTTCGCAAATTATCCACGGATGGGAATTAAATGATAATTTTTATTGATAGCGCAAATATTGAAGAGATTAGAGAGATAGCAAAACTTTCTATAATAGATGGTGTAACCACAAACCCAAGTCTGATTGCAAAAACAGGCAAGAATATTTCCTCCGTTATCACTGAGATTTGTGAAATAGTGAAAGGCGACGTTAGTGCCGAAGTATCCGCTGAAGATTTTGATGGGATGGTTGCTGAAGGTGAAAAACTATTCTCAATCGCAAGTAATATTGTGTTAAAACTTCCTCTCACATATGCAGGAATAAGCGCATGTAAATATTTCTCTGATCGTAACAAAAAAACTAATGTAACATTGTGCTTCTCTTCAGGACAAGCATTAGTTGCGGCAAAGGCTGGTGCTACTTATATATCTCCATTTATAGGTAGACTTGATGATATTGGCCAAAATGGTATTGATCTAATAAAAGATATAAAAACCATTTATTCAAATTATCCAACTTTAAAAACAAAAATACTCGCAGCTTCTATTAGAAACCAGAATCATATTCTTCAGTCGGCATTGATAGGTGCTGATGCAATCACAATGTCTGGTAAACTGATAAAAGAGCTTTATCTTCATGAACTCACAGATAAAGGACTTGAAATTTTTAGAAGAGATGCACAATTTCAAGATGATTATGAGTAATATCATTTTCCAGATTAAATTAGACAAATGATACAATACCAAAATATGAAAATAACAAGTTTGGTTCATATAACCATGAATTAATTTGTTATCAAGTTAGTTCGCTATATTGTAAACTTCTTGTGGAAAGTGCAATATTTTTCAGCTCGTCACATATCCTATCAAATATATTTCTAGGTATTGTAATATCAGTCACAATTTCAAGAAATTTATCTTTATAGACCATAGTAAAACTAGGAGATGAAAGCATAGGACCATCAACCATTATTGCTATTTTTATAAATGATCCAATAATTTGAGCATATATATATTCTTTTTTGCTAAGAGTACGCCTTATTGACTTCGGCACAAGATTAGCTTTATTAGAAAGCGCATGAGCAACGGATATTATCAAGGAAGCTCTTTGTCTTTGGTTAAATGGAATATCAGTTGTTAAAATAAAGTTTATCATCCATTCAGCCCTATAATTTCTATCTATATGCATGGGGTAATGGCATAATATCAATGATAAAACTAATAGCTTTAAAACTTCTTCGGAAGGCTCTAATTCTAAACAAGCAAACAAGTCCTTGTAAGAATTTACTGATAATCCATTTATATGAGGTTTAGCAAATTGGATGCATCTTTCAAAAGCTATATCTTTCTTTTGCTCTTCTACTGATAGTAGATTAAATCTTACACCTTCTTTCAATCCAAAAGTTGAGACAATAAGATTTGTTGGTTTGAAATATTCAATAAGTCCACGCACGACGGTTATTGCATGCTTATTTATCTTATATTGCTTAAAAAATTGTTGAAATTTCTGCAAAGTTTCAAGCTTTTCTAAAAATTCCAAGAACTCATTTGGATCAATAACCAGATTGTGTAAATTCTTAATTACATTATTATTATAATCCATATAACATCTACCGAGCAATCTTAGCGCCCCTCCTATGAGATATAAATTATCATAATTTTTGATTTTATATGCTTGCTCTAGATTTTGTAACACATAATTCACATCATTGATTGGGATCCTGTTAAGCACCTTCGTACCAATAGGAATGGATGTTACCTGATGGACTTTCTTATTAAAAACTTCTGCAAGTTCGAGACTTCCGCCACCTAGATCAGCTACTATTCCTTCAGCATCTGGTATGCTCGAAATCAGTCCTTCAGCTGTGACTTTTGCTTCTTCATCACCACTTAGAATCTTAACTTTAATACCATATCTTTTGTAAATCTCATCTATTAATTCTTGGGATTTTTTATGATTTCTTAAAACTTCAGTTGCAACGCAGCTTATTTCCGAGACCTTCAATTGCTTAAAAATATGTATAAAATAATTGAATATATTATAGGTTCCGTGGCGAATCTCTACAGTTTCAAGCTCTAATAGTGAGATAACATCACTCTTAAACTTCTCGTTAAATATCTCAGCGGCGCCAAGCTCATTATTATCATAAACAGCAGCTCTTATAGCATTAGAGCCTATGTCAATTACAGCTATTCGCACAGGCCCTCCTCAATCTTATGATCTGTTACCATCTTCCGTCGCTGAATATTCTTTTTTAATGCAGAAGCAAGCCTTTCAAGCTGATCTTTAGTTTTCTTATTAGGCTCTTTATTAGTAACTTCTTGCTTTTCAGCTATGTTTATGCTTGACGATTGGTCCATAATATGGCAAATATAGTTACGTTTTATGGTATAGAACTGTTATAGCTTTATCAAAGCTATATATCAACTCTTTAGTTAGCTGATATATACTATACCAAGATTTCAACAGAGCAAATAATATCAAGCCCCAGATTAAATCAGACGAATGATTTTAAGGGCGAGGATGCGCAGCGTTCTTCATACGTAAGCACAGCCGAGGCCTATGAAAATCGTTTGGATCATTTAAAAATGGGGCTTGGTATATGAGCCGCTATAGCTCAGTGGTAGAGCACATCATTGGTAATGATGAGGTCGAAGGTTCGATTCTTTCTAGCGGCACCAGTTCTTTCAAACTTAGCTACACTCAAAAGGCAATTTTACAGTTCGTGAAGGTAATAATTCAAGCTTAGCTGGTTCTTCAGCACTCGAAAATCATATTTAATCTTTAATTCCGAAAAAGATAAACCTACAGACTTAGCTAAAATTGTTAATCTATTTAATTCCTTTGAATCACTTGTGTTAAGCTCATGCGCAGAATTTTCGGCAATAAGAGCCGAACGGATTGCGTCAACACCTATACAATTAAATAATTCACCTGCATAATTATCAAATACTTTTGATCTTTTATAAGCTCAAAAACGATGTGTTTACCCCCTTTAATAAGTTTTTCAACATACTCTTATACCTACAAAACATTTTTGTATAGGCGGCCATTGGCAAATCATTTATAATAGACCCATAATCCAATTAATTTTCCTCGGGTATGGCCAGGACTCTCCTCGCGTATTTGTCTTTGACTGATTTGTTGAAACAGAATTTTATTTTTTGAAGATGACCAAGACACATAATTTTCTGGAGCATGACAAATAAGGCAAGATCCTGCCGGAAGACGATCCACCTCTCTAGCTACAACTCCCACCATAACAGCTGTTCAAATGAACTTCTACAGGATTACTACCAGATATTTCTTTAATTAAATCCAAAACTTCTGTCGTCTTATGGATACCGAAAAACAATCAGCAAGAATGAATGTTTTTTTCTAATCTTCTTCTGCCCATTGGAACTACTGCTTCTAATCTAACATCTACTGTACCATGCGCGCTAATATCCCATCTTGTTCCAGCCCAGCATCAGCAATCTTCGCTATTATTTCATTTATTGAAAAAATACTTTCAACTATAGTAAAACAAACACCTTTATAAAGTGAAGTTTCACATTACGTATTTTTTACCTTGGTAAGAAAATGGTAAATAGCAAAACCAGCTAATATATTCGCATACATAAGGTAATTGAATATTGGATCTTTAATAGCTAGATTTACTGCAAAAAAATGTACCATTACGAATATGGTTGAACAAAGTAATGACTTTACAACATTCTTCAGATAATGTTTCCTGTTGAAATCAGCTTTTAAAAACATACTAATTGCTATAAGAGGTAAAATTAGATTTAACACAGGCCATATTAATCTATTATTTCCTTCGGATAATAGTTTTGTTTTAGATTTTGAAGATCCTGTATTTGAAGATAATAATTCCCAAATATAAAGCTCATTTATATCTTTATCATTTATGTGTCTGATCTTTGTTTTTTCTGTTAATATATTGATAGATGATTTATCAAAAGACATCATTTCAAAAATGCCTTTTTCATTAATTGATTGCCTTTGACCTTTTTGAAGATTTAAATTTACAGCACCATTTTGTAAGAACATTTCTCCATGTTTTGCCATTAAAATAGAAGGATTATTAGGATTTCTTGAATCAAATAATATTAATCCATCATACTTAACACCAGCTACTTTTTTGCTAAGATATACTACCAAATGCTTGGAGATATTGTTAAACACACCTTCTTGAATTGTAGAAATCACAAAATTATTGCGATATAATGAGAGCTTATCTTTTAGAGCATTATAGGACTTTGGCATAATATAAGTTGAATTAATTATGCTAATAAATACTAGCACTAAACCAAGTTTAAAAATAGGTTTCGTAAGTATACGATAATTCATCCCGGCATTTTCGAATACAACGAGCTCTTTGTTCATTTTCATATTATTATATACATAGAGCGAGGCATATAACATTGCAAATGGCAGTATACTATGGACAAGTAAAGGCAATATAAGAAACGCGAGTTCAAGGAATTCCAAGAGATTTACTTCTTTTTCGAATAAAAATAATAGCTTCAAAATCTGGCTCAACCAGACTATTCCTGTTAAAATAATGAGACAATATATCAAAGATATAAAGGTACTCTGGATTATATATCGCTCAAATATTTGCATTTTCCTCAGGAACTAAATTATTTTAACTACTCATTAATACAAAAATAGAGTATTATGAACACTATATCATAGCTAATAGAAAAAATGAACTTATCTATAATAACAAGTCCCAGATTAAATCAGACAAATGATTTTAAAAGAGAAGCTGCACAAGCGTATACTTCCTACGCAAGTAAAGCTGAACCCTACAAAAATCATTTGGATCATTTAAAAATGGGACTTAGTATAAAATTTACCAAAATGCATGGACTAGGAAATGATTTTATCTTTGTTGATAAAACAGATTTACCAGTCGGATTTCCAATAAACAAAATGGTTTCCTCAGTTTCCAAAAGACATACAGGGATAGGTTGTGACCAGTTTATTCTCTATGAAGGTAAAAATTCATACATAGATATGGAGATATTTAATGCTGATGGTTCTTCGGCAAAAGCTTGCGGTAATGCCACAAGATGCCTTGCATATCTTTTTGGAACAAAAAATAATACGAAAGAAGTAACTGTTAATGTTAATGGTAGAAAGTTACTTTGCAAATTAAATAATGGAACAAATGTTTCAGTAAATATGGGTATTGCTCGTTTTGATGAAGATTGGATGCCAGCTTATGAGAAATTAGCGAAGGAACTTTCGCAATATTTATCAGCTAATGTTGAATTCTTATGCGTAGATATAGGAAATCCACATCTTGTGATAATTGATCAAAATTTTTCGAATGAAGACATGGCATTACTTGGCGCTAAATTTGAAAAATCGCCATTATTTAAATTCGGAGCAAATATAAATTTTGCAACAATCTCCGACAATGTAATAAATTTAAAAGTATGGGAAAGGGGCGCTGGATTCACCTATGCTTGCGGAAGCGGAGCATGTGCTAGTTTTGCAGCCGGCCACAAGCTTGGTTTTGTTGCAGATTCAGCAAAAGTAAAATTCGAACTAGGTGTTCTTGAAATGGATTTTTTAAAAGAGGGTATTTTAATGTCTGGTCCGGTTTCCTTAGTAGCAAGTGGCATATTCTATTATGAATAATCTGGAGACTAATTCAGTCATTACTTTTGGATGTAGATTAAATATATTCGAGAGCGAAGTAATAAGAGAAAATCTTGCCATTTCAGGCTTAGAGAATGTTGTGATTTTTAACACATGCACAGTTACAAAAGCAGCTGAGCAAGAGGCAATAAAGGCCATTAAAAAGCTTAAGAAAGATCAACCTGATACTAAGATAATTGTGACTGGTTGCGCTGTTCAAACAAACCCTGGCAAATTTGCTGAAATGACGGAAATCGATAAGATTCTAGGCAATGAAGAAAAACTTCACCCAGGAAATTATCACCTTGATGGCGAAAGATTATTAGTAAATGACATAATGTCCATTAAAGAAACTGCAAACCACCTAGTGAAGCATTTTAAAGAACATTCTAGAGCTTTTATCCAAGTGCAGAATGGCTGCGATCATAGATGTACTTTTTGTATAATCCCATTTGGAAGAGGTAATAGTAGATCTGTTCCTGTAGGAGCTATTGCATCCCAGGTTAAAGAACTACTAGCCAGCAACTATAAAGAAATTGTCCTCACTGGTGTAGATGTTACATCTTATGGGCCAGATTTGCCTGGTAAACCTAGCTTTGCTCAGATGGTAAGAAGGTTGCTAGCACTTGTGCCAAATCTTCAAAGACTTCGCCTTTCATCAATAGATGTTGCAGAAATTGACAATGATTTATTTGAACTCATGGCCTATGAAAAACGTTTGATGCCGCATTTCCATATTAGTCTCCAAGCAGGTGATAATATGATTTTAAAAAGAATGAAACGCCGCCATAAACGTGAAGATGTTGTTGAATTTTGCCATAAGTTAAGAAGCATAAGACCGGATGTATCCTATGGAGCTGACATTATTGCAGGATTTCCAACTGAAACTGATGAGATGTTTGCAAATACAAGAAGCCTTATAACAGAAGCTGATTTGCAATATTTACATGTATTTCCATATTCGGAAAGAAGCGGTACACCAGCAGCAAGAATGCCTCAAGTAGAGAAGAAAATCAGAAAAGAAAGGGCCGCTATTCTTAGAAAAGCTGGCGAAGAAAATCTCGTGAAGTTTTTTCAAAAATTCGAAAATACAAAGGCAACTGTCTTGGTTGAGAAAAATAATATCGGCCATACGGAAAATTTCATTCCCGTGAAATTATTACATGACGCAGAGGAAGGCTCTATAGTGGATGTAATTCTCACAAAAGGGGATGATAGATTTATGTTTGGAAATACTAGCAACTGCTGATTATGTTGCCTATAAGATACTTTAATTTCATTTATAAAATCACAATCTCCCATTTATATATGGAATCGGATAAAATCTATCTAGAATAGATAAAAAATAGATGAGTCTATGCCACTAAAAGGAATTTTGCTTGTTGGCAAAAATATTGAAATTACCGAAGATATTTTAGATTTATATAAAAAAGATGGATATCTCATAATAGGTGATGGGGTTAATCTTGTCACAGAAGATCATATTAGAGAACAGGTAGCAGCTCATGGCGGTGTTGATGCCGGAACAAGATGGGACATTAGCGCGCATGGGGCTGTCAGTGATGACAATCTCAAAACTTCTGAAAAAGATATTCATGAATGCACTTTCTTAAAAAATAGTGCCAAAACTAGCAAAATCTTAAAGTTGATAAAAGAGATTTCAGGTACAAATCCCACTGAAGTCCATTTATGGTCATGTTATGGAGGCAGTGTAGCACGCGATGCAAACATTCTTCCAAATGGCTCATTCCTGGCTTGTCACTCCTCAGAAAATAATGTTTCCTCAGGATTCTTATCAAAAATAATACTTCATGAGCAAATATCAAAGAGGCAAACAAGAGAAGGTAAAGAAAGTCATATAGCTGGGAAACTTAATTATAGATATATTTTAAATGATTTATCTATGGGAGCTGCTGGAAAATGCATAGCTAAAATAAGTGGCGTAAAAGGCTCAATAAAACATTACCTTGAAGGTAATAAAAAATTTCTTACAACTTCTGATGGTATCAGAAGAATTTCAAGAGAATTTGTAAGACGTGTATATGAGGCTTCAAGAAGCATCAAAATCAGAGACCGTTCAATAATTTTTCCAAATGAAAAATCTGTCAAGGATATGTCTGATGATGAAATCTCAATTTTTAAAACTAGAAGATTCTATAGTGAACTTTTGATAAATAGACCAAAATTCATTAAATTTCTTAACGAAGATAAAAATAGGGACTATGTAGTAGAGCAGCTTACAAGTAAAATAAATGGTCAACCAGTACTAGCTAGAATCTCTGCAATAGCTAGGGCATTAATAATAGCTAAAGTATATAACTTAGACGCAGAGCATCATCGTAATATCGCTATTGTTTCAGTTGTAAATAATTGTTTTAAATCAGTTACTAAACCACAAATGGCTGAATTGCTTCCCTCGACAAAACCAAATAAATTACTAACTTCCATGATGATTATCCCAGAGACAAGAGAAGGAGCAAAGAAGATTCTTGAATATGCTAAAGATCAAGGTGATGAATATTTGAATAAAATATGCACACCAGATAAAAAAAACCATACGCCAATCTCGTTAGTTTTAGATCATCAAGACATCTTCGATAGTTTACATGGGAATTTATTAGAAAATTTAGGTGCAGCTCGCATTAATCGCATGTTATCTGACAATAACGGTCAACCTGAAATATTTCGTATTTTTTCAAATCATGGGGGGCTTACAAAAGAACTTGGAGAATCTCTAGATAGACTAAATGCATTATCTTACCTTGCTGGATCATCTCCTGCAGAGCAATTGGAATTAAAGGATAATAAAGGAAGAAATTTACTTCACCATTTGTTAAGATCCAATAGGCCAGAACATGTTGAACTATTATTTAGTATGATAGACCATATAGATGAACCAGCAACACGAGAAAAAATCCTAGATGAAATATGCAAGCCAGATAATAAAGGTCGAAGCCCGCTATTATATGTAGGTGAAGATTTTAAACACTCCAATATCCTAATTGATAATTTGAGGCCTGAGAGAGTTAGAAAAATGCTAGAAGATTCTATGCCTTCAATTGAGGCAGATAATCCTGAAACAGCTCATAGATTTAGGACTCATTTCACTAGCTTATTACGCGAGCATGAGCTCTCTCCTACTTCTGCAACTGAAATTTCTAGTAGCCCAAAGGTAGAAAATATGAAGGATCAAATGCCAAATCATCCTATGTCCACGCCAATAGCCCCTAAAAAAAGCCGACTAAAAGCATTTTTTCACATAAGATAACACACACAAAATCTTATTTGCCAAAATCGCTTCAATAATGTATGTTTTGCGGATGAGAAAAAACGCACTATATCTATTATCATTTACCTTGATTTTCCTGCTCATTTTCAATGGGCCAATACTGCTGAAGGATTTCATAAACTATAAAAGCATGGTGTTCCTTGCTTCTCTTGAGATTTTAAAAAGCTGCTTTTATTTAATAATCGCATTATTTGGCTTATTTTTTGGACTATCGATTAATAGATATTTGTTTCTCCTAGGGAGTTTTCTATTATTTTTTATCTGCAGTGGCAGCATCTACTATATCTCCGAATTTGCTGTTACAATTTCCCCTGAATTTGTGAAGGTTTTTTTCTATAATGAAGCAACCGATGCTTTAGAACTTATTAGTATGAAACTTATATTATGGACAATATTTGTCCTCTCAACATGGTTCTTTTTAATTAGAAAATATTCGAAGGAATTATCAACACCTAAGCCACTCTGGTGCAATATTATACAATTAGTTTTCCTTGTAATATCTATAAATCTCATGGTTCAACCGCCATATAAATTACTTAAACATTTCTTACCATGGCAGGTAACAAATTCAGTGTCACTTTTCCTAAAAAAAGCTCCTGGAATGCTGAAAATTGATATATCGAAAAACGAGACTTTTGAGAATAAAAATAAAGAAGATTTGGTTACTGTGCTAATTATTGGCGAAGCTGCAAGATATGATCATTTTGGTATAAATGGATATGAACGTGATACAACTCCTTTCTTAAGCAAGCAAGAAAATATCTTTAGTTTTGATGCAACTTCTTGCGGAAGTTTAACATATACTTCAGTTAGTTGCATGCTATCTAAACACGCAAAAAATGCTTTTGATATTAATAAAAATGAAACTACACTTGTATCTCTCTTCAATAAATTAGGGTTTGGAACTGCCTGGTTTGGAACTCAAAATCTTTTGAAATATTTTGAGAAGCAACCCGGTGGATCTTTTTATAATGAAGCCAAAATTTTAATTATACCAGGCGGTTCTGCTTTATATAAAATGAATGAACATGACGAGATTATGTTACCTTTTATTGAAGATTACCTGAAAAAAGATGGAAACAAGTTTATAGTTATACATACATCAGGCAGTCACTGGGATTACGCGAGAAGATATACAAAAGATTTTGAAAAATTCAAACCTGGATGCGCGGCCCCTCTTTGGAACAAAAGAGATCAAACCGATTGCTCTAAAGAAGGTTTAATTAGCATATATGATAATAGTATATTATATACTGATTATTTTATCTCAAAAGTCATTGAGCTTATAAAAGATAGAAATAGCTTTTTGATATATAGTTCTGATCATGGAGAATCTTTGGGAGAGGGCGGAAGATATGCCCACGGTACAGATGCTCCAGAACAGCTTAATATCCCATTTATTTTTTGGGGAAGTCCGAAGTATTTTGAAAATCATAAATCTATCAAAGATGCACTCTTAAGCCGAAAAAATGAAAAAATCAGTCATGATTACCTTTTTCATTCACTACTCGGATGTTCAAATATTGATTCAACAATTATAGATCAAACATTGAATATTTGTGCTTTTAGATAAGATTACGCACAACTGGACAAAAATGTGAATTGAATTTTTCAAAAAGACTCGTCACATCCCCACTTTATGCCTTAATGACGAAGTCATTGACCCATAAAGTGCGGGATGATAGTACTTTTGGAGAATAAGGTTATTACAGTATATGAAGATTATTTTTCTATGATATTTTTAACCTTATCAAAATTTTCTTGTCTTTTATTTGATTCGCACCACGTGATAGTTTGATCTAATAATTCAATATTATATTTATAGTAATTTAGGTTGGATTAGGCATTTTAAAGAAGTAAGAAATGGCATCATAA
>CAYPDX010000016.1:0-25605 GCA_964409695.1 uncultured Rickettsia sp.
GATGTTACAAAGAATAGCAACGTGATGATTATATCACTTTGTCAACATACTCTTAAAGATCTCAGAGAAGAATTTTATAAATATACAAGAACTCAATCAGATAAGTTGATCGGGTCAAAGGACTGGAACTATACACAATATTTGAGAGAAATGCCTTCACAAATATATTGGTATAATTATTGGGAGAAGAAGGCTGGTAGAGATTCTGGTATAGATTCGGGTATCATAGTTCTTGCAGGAGAAAAAGGTTGGCGAACCGAAAGTGCAGTTGAAGAATTTCTTGAAACTTATTCTGGAGGTCCTGTATCTGGTTTTGCAAAATTAAAAGAACTTATTGATAAATTTCACTCTCCAACTCTTCGTAGTATTGAAGGCAGAGAATTACTTGCTAAAATAGATGAAGCTTCTAATCACCCAAATCCAGCAATTCAAGAAATAGTTAAAAAAATAGAGTCAAGTTTTGGAGAAGATGAACTTTCGGTTAGAAATAGAATAGAAATGAAAATCTATATGTACAAAGCCCTTTATATACAAAATCGCTCAGATGTGACTCCGGAGACTCTTGATTCTGATGTGTATAGAAATGAACATATCCCTGATATTGCAGTAAGCTTAACGGCATTATTTAATCAAAGAGCACATAAATGCGCATATAAATTATTTAAAGAAGCAAATGATAGGTTAACGCAAGAAGAATTTGAGGCTATTCCATTTGAAGAGAGGCCATATATTGAAAAGTTTGAAAAACAATCTATAGAAGAAACGCTTCCAGTTTTCGCCAGAGATGTTGCTAATATGGTAGGGAGTTTTTATGTTTTTGGTGTTGGATCTTCAGCAGATGCGCATCTTGTTCTTGGTGAAGCAGATAACCTATCTGGGGTGTTTGGAGAGGATGATACTCATAGTATTATTGGTGGTGCGTCTTCGGCAGACGGGGATCCTGACGCATAATTAAGTACTAAACGCTGAGCTACAAAATGTCGTCACTCTAAATAGGGTGACGGCATTTTTTTTATGAGTTTTTTAGAAAATAATATTATCTTTCTCTCTTTCCCTTTTTAGCTCTCTCCGGTCTTTCAACTAATCCTAGATCCGCAAGCACAGCTGTTGTCTTAGGTGCGATATGTTTTGCTGCCGCGGCGGCAGTATCTTTTATATATCGTTTGTCCAATCCACTAAGTTCTCCTTCTTTCCAACTTTGTAGAGTGGTTCTAGGGCCAGGTGAATGAGAGGCAGCTTCGTGTTGCTCGGGGCTTATCGATGCACTTCTTGTAGATTCTGGCGTGGTTGGAGAGACAGCTTTCTCAACTAGAACTGCCATATCATTTGCTGTTTTAGTATGCTTATGCATTAATAGGATTCTGTCTTGTACTTTTTTCTTTTCTCCTATTAAAACTTTGTAAGTTTCACGCAAAAATGGCTTTTCTAGATCGAGGATGATAGGATCTTTTATAGCTTTTGATAGAATTTTTGTTTGGTCTTCAAGAGGAAGCATTCCGATATGACTTTCAATGGTTGCCACTCTATAGATCGGAAGAGCAGCATGATTTTGTCCTGGAGCGTAATCTTGCGTATATAAATTTTCTAGAAGAGCCCTAGCTCTTCCTATAATTTCTTTTTCTTTCATCAAGACGCCTATTAATTAATTACAAACGCTATACTAATATATTTTTTTATGTTAGTTACTGATTTTATGGATAATGTGCATAGAAATTTTAAATCTATGCTATTTTTATCCAAATTCAGCAACAGTATCTAAATATAGTTTTGCTCTAACAGAATTTGGTTTTTGGAAAAAATCTTCAGATTTCTGATCTGCGAGTATGTGGCCTTGGTCCATAAAAATAACATTATCTGCAATTTTCTTTGCAAAAGTCACATGGTGAGATACTACAATGATTGTTAGTTTCTTTTTCAAATCATCGATAATTGATACAATATCTTTTACTGCTTCAGGATCAAGCGCAGAAGTAGGTTCATCAAATAAAATAACTTCAGGATCCATCATTAAAGCTCTCGCAATAGCTACCCTTTGTTTTTGGCCTCCAGAGAGTTTTGAAGGCAAGGATTCCAGCTCACGAATATTCAAAGAAGCTAATATTTCTCTAGCCTTTTTTTCTGCATCATCCTTATTCATAATTTTCATTTGTAGAGGAGCATAGGTCAAATTCTCAAGCACATTCATATTTACAAAAAGGTTGAAACTCTGAAAAACCATCGCCATTTTTAGTCTGATGGTATGGATATTTTTTTCTGTAACTTTTGTACCATCGTAGTAAATCTGCCCTTTATCTGCTTTTTCAAGCATATTTACGCACCTAATTAAAGTAGTTTTACCACTACCAGAATGTCCGAGTATTACTGTGGTTTCGCCTTTGCTGAATTTGCAGGATGCATCTACAATAGCAACTTTTTCACCAAATTTTTTATGTATATTTTTTAGTTCAATCATCTAATTATTCCTTCAGCAATAGCTATTGTTGCGATTTATCATTTTGGTAGTTATGATATTTTTTAAAACATATAGATTCATTATGCGTAGTAAAATTATTAAAGCTATAGTAACTTGCTTTTATACAGGTTGTATACCAATTATGCCAGGAACTTTTGGTTCTATGCTTGCGTTTCCACTATCATATGGCATTCTTTTATTATCTATGAAATTTAAATTTAATATACAAGGAATTGACTCTCCTATTCAAGGCTTATTAATATTTTATATATTGATGTTCCTTGTGTGTATCTTATTATTTGTAATAGGCACATATCTCGTGGATTTATATATTAAAGAAACAGGAAGGCAAGATCCAAAAGAAGTTGTAATAGATGAAGTTGCAGGGCAAATGCTTACAATAATTCTTTCATCATTTTGCAGTATTTTTGCACGTCATTCTTATCTTGTGAATGAATATCCAAAAACTGTAATTGATTTATTTTTTCTTGTCCTTTTGCCATTTATGTTATTTAGATTATTTGATATATTAAAACCTTGGCCAATTGATTGGCTTGACCAAAATGTAAAAGGCGGATGGGGTGTTATGGTTGACGATTTAGTTGCTGGGATTTTTGCATCAATTATGTGCTATGCAGTTACTTTAATGATAATTGGGGATAGTTTTAATGCTTCGTAATTTATATATAAAAAACTATATTCTTATAGATGATATAAATATCGAATTTGATAATAAGCTAAATATTATCACTGGAGAAACTGGTGCTGGAAAATCAATTCTGCTTGATGCTATTTCTTTCTGTATTACTGGTAAATCAGGTAAAGATATAATAAAAAACAATTCTGAGACGTGCCTCGTTACCGTGAGTTTTTCATCATCAGAGAATGTTAAATCTACTCTTCAAGAATATGGTATTGAAATTGATGGTGATGAAGATATACATATTACTAGATCATTATCTAGAGATGGAAAAAAACGATGCTTAATAAATAATCAACCTGTTACGCAAAAAGCCATAGATTCAATATCAGAAAATCTTCTTACGATATATGGACAACATTCATTTAGTAGTCTTTTTAAAGTCTCGTCACATCAAAAAATTCTGGATGATTTTCTTGGTAATAAACAAATTTTTCAAGAAGTTTCCTTATTTTATAAAGAAGTAAAATCTATTGAAGAGAGGCTTCGAGAATTGGAGAATAAGCAAAAATCTGCTATTGCGGAATCTGAATATTTGAACCATGTTTACAAAGAATTATCATCAGCAAAAATACAAGAATCTGAAGAGGAAGAATTATCGGAACTTCGAGCAAAGCTTCAACAATCATCTAAGCAAAGACAGTTTATTGTAGATTTACATGATTCTTTTAAGGAGTCAAATTTTAGTGGCAATATCTCTTCAATGATAAGAATTATTGGTCGAAGCAATTCAGAGATGTTTACTGACCTATCAAATGTTTTAGATAAACTATATGAGAATATCAATGAGGCAGAAGGTATTATTGAGAAATTACAAAAGTTCGATGATTCTCACTATAATTTAGATGAAATTGAGGAAAGGCTATTTTTGATACGTAGTTTTGCAAGAAAATATAATATTCCAGCAAATCAGTTAAATAGTTATTTAGAAGATGTTAGAGGAAAAATTCAGCTTATTGAAAATTCTGATACTGAGATCAAAAAATTAGAAAAATCTTATTCTATCGCAAAAGAACAATATTTAGAAAAATCTAGGGAACTTAGTTCTTTAAGAAAAAAAGCCTCTATTGAAATAGAAAAATCTGTGTCTGGAGAATTGGAGAAGCTCCAAATGCCAGGTTGCGATTTTAAAGTAGAAATTCTAGATTCAAATAATTATACAGAGGTGGGGATAGATTCTGTTAAATTTATAGCTCGTACAAACCTTGGAATGCCATATGGCCCAATAGATAAAATCGCATCAGGTGGAGAAATGGCAAGATTTATGCTTGCAACCCAGGTGGTGTTATTTAAAAACAATGAGAATTTTCAAACAGTTGTGTTTGACGAAATTGACACAGGTATTGGAGGAGTTGTTGCTGATAGTGTTGGCTCTAGACTCAAGGCTTTATCGGAACATGCGCAGGTAATTGCAATTACTCATCAGCCTCAAGTGGCTAGTAAGTCAACAAATCATATTTTTATAAAGAAGTCTCAAAACTTTGATCTTACCTCAAGCTATGCTAGCATCTTATCGAAAGAAGAAAAAGTAAATGAAATTGCTAGAATGATATCTGGCAAAGTTATTACTGAACTTTCAAAAAAAGCTGCAAAAGAGTTAATAGAGGGTATATATGAGTAAAAAAACTACGAAACAAGGTAAAGAAGTTGATTCTACTGATCCTAAAGTGCAAGAAGCAGTTCGCGTTAAGAAAGAAGAAGAAGTAGCGAAGGCGGCAAGGCGTCGTGCATCTATTGAATCTGAGGAAATGAAGGACGGAAAGGAGTTGGCTAAAGAGACGCGTGAGTTGCTTGGCAATGGAAAGCATAAGTCATTGACGCCTGGTGCGACTCCTTCAAAACGCGCGCAAACTAATACTGGTTATCATATACTATAGCCTATTGCTATAGTATATGATTATAAATCAATTCCAAGGAAATATTATTAGCCTGTATGGAAATTCATGGAAGAAAGGTCTTGGTGATTTACCAAGGATAGTAGATCAAATATCTGTGAAGTGGCAATTATCTGATTTAAAGCCAGTGGAGAATCTATCTTACAATTACGTATTATCAGGGTTTCAATCTGACAAACCAATTATTCTCAAATTGGGTATTAATGCGGCTGATATTAAGCGTGAGGCAGAGGTTTTAAAGGCCTTTGAAGATTTTGGCGCTGTAAAAGTTTTAGCAGATTTAAATGGAATTATTCTTCTTGAGAGAGCAATTTCTGCTACTTCTTTAAAATCCTATTTTCCTTTACAAGAGGAAAAAGCAATTAAAATTACTTGTGATGTAATGCGTAAATTGCACAAAGCACCTTTTCCAAATTTTAAACTTCCTAATATTACAGATTGGCTTGAAGCGCTGGATAAATCAGTGAATATTCCATCAGAAATTCTCTTAAATGCAAGGAATTTTCGTGATAAATTATTAAAAACATCAGATAAAGTAGTTTTGCTTCATGGTGATTTGCATCATGATAATATTTTGGTGAATGGTGATAGTTTTCAAGTTATAGATCCTAAGGGAGTAATTGGAGAGCAAGCTTATGAGGTAGCTGCTTTTATTCGTAATCCTATGCCGGAATTGCTTTTGCAGCCGAATACTCAGGATATAGTTGATAGTAGGATTAGAAAGTTTGCAAGAGAGCTAAGTATAGATCAAGAACGTATTCGTAATTGGTGTTTTGTGCAATCAGTATTATGTTGGATCTGGGCAATTGAAGATGGTGGTGATGTGGAGTATTTTACAAAAATCACATATCTGATTAATGAGATTGGTGGGCGATGACAGATTCGAACTGCCGACCGTCTCGGTGTAAACGAGATGCTCTACCAGCTGAGCTAATCGCCCTTAACCAAGCTCTGAAGTTGAGTTTCTAGAAGCGATTATTGCGAGATCTCGTGCTCACTTATGAAGTATAAGCTCCGCCGTTTTCGACTCTTAAATCGCTTCTATAAACCTCAATTTCAGAGCTTGGGCATTCGTCGTAGAAACTTTATCTGTGATCCTTACGCATATAGGTTGCGCTGCGGTTCTCGATTTCGTTTCTCCTATAAATCTCCAGCAATAAATAAGTTTTTTCCTTATTAAAGCTAGTAACTATAAAATTCGTTTATATCCGCAGCAATATGCATCAAAAACAAGAATTTTGCAAGATGTTTTTTCTATTAGGTGGATTTTTTATAGTTTAGGAGCTGATAATTAAAAGCGGCCCCAAGAATGAAAAGAAAATTTATAATATAGAAGAATAGTAACGTAACTATTATACTACCAAGTGATCCATAGACTAAGCTTAATTGATGATAATAAACTATATAAGTCGATAATAAATATCCACTAACTTGCCAAGTAACTGATGTAAGTATAGCTCCAGGCACCATATTCATAACATTTAATTTTATATTTGGAATTATTGTATAAAAACATAAAACAGTTAAAAATAAAGGGAAGAAGAGAATTAGATGCCTTAATTCTGCGAATGGATTTTGCGTTGGGGTAATCTGCTTAAGATTTATTTTTTCAAAAACCATTGGTAATAGCACAAGTACAAACATAGTGAGAGCTAACAAGCTTGTGAGGATTACAAATTGAAAAATACTTGTTAGACGTCTTGTGATATACGGTGGTGGAGAGGTTACATCAAATAACCTATTAAGAATTGTCCTAAGGCTTTCTACAAATGATGATGCGGTCCAGATAGTGCCAAATATAGCAAGGTTTAAAAGACTAGATGGTGGAGCTTTTTGCAATTCCTCAAATCTAATCTTTATCGAGTCTATAACATTTTTAGGAGAATTATTCATTATTATGTCAATTAGATTTTGACCAATTTCTGATGCTCCAAAGAAACTTGTAAGAGAAAGAAAAAAAACTAAAAATGGGAAGAGTGAAAGAATAATCATGAATGACATATATCCAGCGTGTTCTACCCCATCTTTTTCAATGGTTCGAGCTATAGCTAGATATATGCATGCAAAAAATTTTTTCATAGCTCTTATTTGGCTTCTATTTCTTCATCATTAGAAATTTGAGGTTTCGCCTGCTTTTTTGAAGATCTACGAACGTTTTTATGTTTAGGCTTTGCGGATAGTTGCTCGGTATCTCCTCGTGCCGCTACTTCTAGCACTGTTTCTTCGGCAATATTCTCTTTAACCTCAACTTCATGCCTTTCTGGTCTGTCATGATGTTGTTTAGAGTCTTTCCATTTACGTCTTTTATTATTTGAAGATTTGACTGGTTGGTCTTCTTGCTCTAATGGTTCCTCTTTTTGCACTTCTCTTTGCGGAGCTTTGTGATTTTCTTTTATGTGCTCTCTGCGCGATTCTTGACGAACTTCTCTTTCTTGGGTCTCTTCATTAGAAATTGTATGTGTGCTTATATGATGAGAATTATCCTCATGTTGCATTGAAGCAAGCGCCGGCAGTGAGATTTTTTCAATTGAAAAACTATCAGATGTCGCTTCTTTATCTGCTAGAAAGTTTAGTTTAACTCCATATTTATCTTCAATAACAAAGATTTCGGCACGTTTTTGGTTTAATAAATATATTACAGCATTAATATTAGCATAAATATTTATTATATCTGAGTCTTGGTTATAGATCTCATTCTCAATAGTCCTTAGAATTAGCATAGAGTTCGCTTCGTCATCTCTAACTATGCCTTTGCCATTACAGTGAGTACACATTACTGTATGGGCTTCTAAGAAAGAGGGACGTAATCTCTGCCTGGACATTTCTAATAGCCCAAAGGTGCTTATATGACCAATTTGAATTTTTGCCCTATCTCTACTCATATATTCTTTCAGAGAACGTTCTACAATTCTACGGTTCCTAGATTCATACATATCTATGAAATCTATAACAATTAAGCCTGAGATATCTCTAAGTTTGAATTGGCGTGCTATTTCTTTTGTAGCCTCAACGTTAGTTTTTAGAGCAGTTTCTTCTATATTTTTTTCAGATGTTGATCGTCCTGAGTTAACATCTATAGAAGTTAGAGCTTCTGTTGGATTAATAACAATATATCCGCCAGAAGGAAGCGATATAAATTGTTGGTATAAAGAAGCAACTTGTTCTTCGATTTTAAACTGCGCAAAAGCTGGAATTAAACTATTGTGGAGTTTAATTTTACTTACATCTTTTGGTAATAAATGTTTCATGAAATCTATAGCATTCTCGTACGCTTCTTTTCCATCAACAACTATTTGCTTAACTGACGTATCGTATAAATCTCTAATAGTTTTTTGAATAATGCCTTCTTCAGCGTGAACAAAACTTGGTGCTTTTGATTTTAAAGTAATGTCACGAATTCTATTCCATAATCTTGCTAGGTATTCATAATCTCTTACTATTTCAAAAGAAGTTCTTCCAATAGAAGCTGTGCGAACTATTACGCTTGCATGCTTACTATCTTTTTCATTTATAAGTTTTGAAATTGTATCTCTTAGACGCCTTCTTTCATCGCCATTTGAAATTCTACGAGAGATTCCGTGATTACCTGTACTATTTGGCATTAGTACGCAATATTTTCCAGCAATGGAAATATATGTGCTGAATGATGCTCCTTTATTGCCCCTTTCTTCTTTCTGGGCTTGAACAAGAACTATCTGATTTTTTTTGATAACATCTTGAATTTTATGTTGTTTATAATCTGGTATTGGCTCAATTTTTTCATCTGATAATTTGTCAACTTCAATGTCAGAGGCTTCATAAGAAAGATCTGGGTTTATTTCTTCGTCCAGAAATTTTTCAATCTGAGCTATGTCTATTTCTTTCTCTGCAAAATCAGAAGCAAATGTTTGTGTGTCTTCTTGCGATTCTGAAAGTGTAAGTTCTGGTGGTGTTATTGATTGAAGGTCACAAAAGTTTTTATCATTGACATGTACATTGTAATAGCCGGGATGAATTTCGCTAAAAGGTAAAAAACCATTTTTTCCTGATCCGTAATCAACAAAAGCAGCTTGAAGTCCTGGTTCTACTCTTACAATTTTTGCAAGGTAGATATTTCCTTTTATATTATTGCTATTTGCAGTTTCATATTCTAGTTCTTCTATTTTATTTTGTGCATTTATAAGTGCAACTCTGTATTGATTAGGAAAATTTCCATCAATTATAATTTGTTTACTCATTTTTATCTCCAGTAATCCAAAATTTCTTGAGCCTATGGGCTCTGCATATAATAACCACCATGTTTTGGCTTTATTTATATGAAGCTAAAAAACAATGATGAAGAAAAAATTATGGTCTAAGTTTGTAATTTAAGTGTCTTAGAAAATTCTTATCTATATACCCTTATATACAAAGAGGTGTTTATAATCAAATGGTATTTCGGCTAAGCCCTACTTTCAACAGATCAGTAATCTTAAAAGAAATTTTAGGGAGTGGTAGCTTTAGAGCATTGCTTTGGCTTGCTTTGGGCTGTTTTTTCTACGGTCTATCCATTGGTATAAATGTATCAAATTTCAGTATTTTTCTCCTTGAGTATAATCTACATACAAAACTTATATCAGAGATACTATCGTTTGAAATTATAGGGAATATTGCCGTTGCTCCATTTGTATTAATTCTATGTATGAGATGCGGCCTTTATAATTTATTGGTGATATCGCTACTTCTACGTAATATTTCTCTTATTATATTTAGCCTAAGCAGCGATATATTATTACTTAAAATATCAATGTTTGGATTTGGAGTGGGAGGATTTATTCTCTATGTTCTAGTTTTTCAGTGGGTGAATCAGCTAGCGAAGGATGAAAGAAGAGCTACTTACATTTCAATAGCAAGTATGACATTTGGACTTGGAATAGCGCTTGGCCCATTTCTTATTGCTTTTTTAAAAATTCAGGATGAGTTTAATATTTTTAATATTAGTGCGGTTCTATCTCTGATAATGTTGATTTTTACTGTAAGGGCAAAAGAATATGAGCCAATTTTGCCTCCTTTTAGAAGGATGAGTATTTATAAATTATTTATATTCGCTCAAGTTCCTGTGATGTGTGCTGTGGCGAGTGAGTACGCATATTTTGGAATCTCAGAATTTTTGCCATTATTTGTAATGAAATTAGGCAAATTAAAACAGGAAGCCTATTTACTTTTAGGGTATTTTTCACTTTCGGGAATATTGCTTTCAATCCCTATAGGGATGATTTGTGATAGATTTGATAGAATAAGGATAATCATGGTATTTTCACTTATTATAATATGCGCAGTTGAAGTTTTGCCCATGGTAATGAGTAATTTCCCTCTTACATTAGTTGTATTTACTTTTTTGAGTGCATCAATTAATGGTTTGATTGTTATTACCTTAGCTATACTTGGGGATAAGTTTGTAGGTGAAGATTTATTGGTCGCCGGCTCAGCAGTCCATGCTATTAGCACGATTGGAGGATATGCAGGTATTACGGTGACTGGTAATCTTATGAATAAACTTGGTGCGAAAGGATTTGTTTTTTCTTTTTCTTCTTTATTTTTAGTGTTTTTAGTCCTATTGCTATGGGAATCGTATAAATATAGAAAACAATGACAATAGCATTAAATATAATTGGTGGTGGACTTGCTGGCTCAGAGGCAGCATGGCAAGCAGCACAGCGCGGTGTAAAAGTTAGAATTTTTGAAATGCGGAATAAAGAAAAATTAACTTTTGCTCATAAAACTGATGTTTTTGCAGAGCTAGTTTGTTCCAATTCATTTAGAAATGATGATGTAAAAAGTGCCATAGGTTTATTACACGAAGAGATGAGGATTCTAGGCTCTCTTATCATGAGTGTAGCTGATAGTACAAAACTACCTGCTGGCAGCGCTCTTGCTGTTGATAGAGACGCATTTGCTAATGCGGTCCATAAGAAAATTTCAGAACATGCTAATATTGAAATTATTAGAGAAGAAATAACAAATCTAGATCATGACGGTATTACTATAGTTGCTACAGGTCCGTTAACTTCTTCAGCTCTCACAGATGCAATAATAAAAAAAACAGGAGAAGAACAGCTGGCTTTTTTTGACGCTATAGCTCCAATTATCTATAGAGATTCTATTGATTTTAATATTTGTTGGATGCAATCTAGGTATGATAAGACAGGTCCTATGGGAAATGGACAAGATTATATAAATTGCCCTATGAATAAGGAGCAATATGAGAAATTTGTAGATGAATTAATCGCTGGTGATAAAACAGAATTTAAAGAATGGGAAAAATCCACGCCTTATTTTAATGGCTGTTTGCCAATTGAAGTTATGGCTGAAAGAGGTAAGGAAACATTGCGTTTTGGACCTATGAAACCAGTCGGGCTCACAAATCCAAATAATCCAGATAAACCATATGCGGTGGTGCAGTTAAGACAGGATAATAAGCTTGGTACTTTATATAATATCGTTGGATTTCAGACAAAATTAAAATATGGCGATCAGCAGAGGATTTTTAAAATGATCCCAGGTCTTGAGAATGCAGAATTTGCAAGATTTGGCGGGCTTCATAGAAATACATTTATCAAAAGTCCTGAATTACTTGATTCTCGTCTAAGACTTAAGAAACATCAGAATATTATATTTGCGGGGCAGATAACTGGCGTTGAAGGTTATGTTGAAAGCGCTGCAATGGGATTACTTGCTGGTGTTTTTGCGGCCAATTCTATTAAAGGACTAGAAATACAGGATGTTCCGCACACAACTGCAATGGGAAGTCTGCTTTCTCATATAACAGGAAATGCAAACCCAGCAAGTTTTCAACCTATGAATGTTAATTATGGGCTATTTCCTGGATTTGAGAGATCAATCAAAAAACTAGACAAGCAAGATGCTTACTCGTCTAGAGCTCTTTCTGATATTAAATGGTGGAAAGACAGAATTTAATACCAAGATCCGAAATTGGCCGCCTAAAAGCGATTTTTTATGGAACTCGTGACTTAGCTGGTGAACATCCGGATGGATTTTTCCAAGTTAGATTATGTATTAACTCCTACCTCCTTGAGATTGGACATTGTCTTTTGACTTTATTCTATTGGGATTTTTTACAGTTTGTGTTGGGCTAGTTGATTTAGCTCTAGCTGTTTCAAATCCTGCTATCATTTTAGCGACGTTCCCTTCCGGGAGATTTTTGACCTCTGCTTCCGTGTTTTTGGGGTTAGCAAGAGGGCGATTTGCATTGGTTGTAAATGTTTGTTCACCTGATTGGGGCGATGAAGGACGGCTACTCATAAAAAACTCATTCAATATTTATTTGGATTAACCATAACATGCTAGAAAAATAGATTAAACTAATCTCTTGATAACAAATGTGTAATGTATTGAATCTATGTAATTATGCAACATCATTGTATATGATTATACCTTAAAGTCCTTATCTATTCCTTTTTCTGTAAGATTATGCGATACACTCACATTTGCTCCAATTGATAGAGAGAAGCATAATGAATAGCGATGATTTTATTGCTAACCTTCAGGAATTTAATAGTAAATATATTGAGGCTATGAAGCTTCTTGGTGAAAAGAAGTTTGACACTACTCAGAATCCTTTAATTGATATGTCTTCTATTAAGAAAGTCTATATTGAGGCTGTGACGGATTTTACTAATAATCCAGCCAAATTCTTCAAACATAATATGGAATATGCTTCTAAAGTATCAAATCTAATGTTTCATTTTATGGATAGAATGAATGGTAAGAAAAATTCTGAATTATATGAGGTTGCAAATCGTGATAAGAGATTTAAAAATAAAGCTTGGCAGGAGAGCCTATATTTTAATTTTGTAAAGCAATTCTATTTAATGTCAGCTGATTGGTATAGATCTATGGTATCTCAGCTTGAGGTTCCAAATTCTCAAAGAAAATTGTTAGAATTTTATACGGAACAATTGCTTAATGCTGCGTGCCCTACGAATTATGCGAATTTAAATCCTGAAGTTATAAATGAACTTGTAAATTCTAATGGGAAAAATCTAATTCAAGGAATAACAAATTTCTTAGAAGATATAAAGAAATCTGATAATTTATTTTCAATTTCTACCGTATCGAAAGATATGTTTTCTGTTGGAAGAAATATTGCCTCAACTCCCGGGAAGGTTATATTCCAAAATGATTTGGTTCAGTTAATTTGCTATGAGCCTTTATCACAAGTTCACAAAATTCCTATTTTTATAATTCCTCCTTGGATAAATAAATATTATATTATGGATCTTTCTCAGGAAAATTCTTTTGTAAAATTTTTAGTAGATCAGGGGTTCCAGGTATATTTAGTTTCTTGGTTTAACCCTGGAACGAGCTTTGCTAAAAAGGATTTAGAAGATTATTTAAAGGAAGGGGTCGTAGAGCCAATTGAATATTTGCAGGAAAAATTTGGATATGAGAAATTCAATCTTCTCGGGTATTGCCTTGGCGGAACACTTGCAGCTTGCGCTATTGCTTACTATGAATTATTAAAGAAAAATCCTTTTGTCTCTTCTACTTTCTTGGCTACTATGCTGGATTTTGCAGAGCCAGGTGAGCTTGGTCTTTTTATTAATGAGCAAACAATTGGAGCGATTAAGGAAGAGCTTCAAAAAAACGGTGTTTTTAATGGAAAATATATGTCCTATGCTTTCAGTCTCCTTAGGGCAAATGAGCTTATTTGGTCTTTTGTTATAAATAATTATTTATTAGGTAAACAGCCTCTTGCATTTGATCTTTTATATTGGAACGCGGACACAACAAATATGCCAGCTGCAATGCATGAGTTCTATCTTGAGAATATGTATATTAAGAATGCTTTGATCTCGCCTAATGGTATAAAGCTACTTGGTAAAGATATTGATTTAACTAAAATAAATATCCCAACATTTTTTCTTTCTACAATTGATGATCATATTGCTCCTTGGGAATCAACCTATTCAGGTTTCAAATTAATCTCTCAAAATTCAAAAGATAGTAAATTTTGTTTAGCTGCATCTGGCCATATTGCTGGTGTAATTAATTCACCATACCGTAAAAAATATAATTACTGGACTAACGATAAGCTAATTAATTCTGCAGATGAATGGTTGAAAAAAGCTATTGAGCATGAAGGATCATGGTGGAATGAATGGGCTTCGTGGCTTGCAGAAAAAAGCGGCGAGAAGCTTGCTTCAGTGGATTATAAGTCTTTAGAATTTATTGAAAAAGCTCCAGGGAGTTATGTGTTAGAACGTGGTGAGAATATTTAAATGTTATTGCAAGCGAAGCGCAAGCAATTATCATCGCGAAGGAGCTGTAGCGACTGTGGCGATCCAGTAAAATAAGTCTTCTGTGAATATGTGATGGGGAAGCTATAGAGTAAGGATTAGTAAGGGAAAAAGGGCTTGAGAGATCCCCGAAATTACTATAAAATTATAGCATCTCTAGGGGATCTCTCAACCTCTTTCTACCTTCTCCTCTTATTTTATACCATACTCCACTCTTTATCACAGAAGACTGATTATATATTATTTAACTATATTAGCACAAACAGATTTTGGATTTAGGTTAACTCACTCACCCTGGGCTAGGGAGTAGCCCCTGACACCATCAAAATTATAAAGATTCTCAGTTTTGATGAAATCAATATCATTTTTTGCAAGTAGCTCGAGTAGATGTGCTAAATCCTTGTGGGTCATATCACCAGATTTAGGCATGAATCTTAGACACCAATGATCAGATAGGAATGGTGTTGGATCTTTTCTTGGCCAAAGTTTTAGGCCTTTTGCCGCGATTGTTTTTAATTCAGAATTTCCTAAATCAATTTTGGCAATTTTACCAGCAATATCATGTGCTGTATTGCAATTCATTTGAATAAATACATCAACACCAACAAGTGTTTTTACTTCTTTTGTATCTATTGTATAAGCACGAGTTGAGTGTTTCTCTGCCTTTGTATCCTTGTAATCCACAGCTGAAAGTTTCTCTGGTTTACTGCCAAAATTTTTCACAATAGCTTTTGCAAATTCTTTTGTTCCAACTTTTGATGAGGATATTTTTTCGTTGTAAATATCCGCTGTGTGAACACCATCTTCAATGGTTTTTTTCCAGGCGTTTTCTATTGTTGCTGCGTAGCTTCCAAGGCCAACATGAATAAGCATCATACAAGCTGCGTTAAGAAGCCCTGACGGGTTCGCTATATTTTGTCCTGCTATATCTGGTGCTGAACCGTGAACGGCTTCAAACATTGCATATTCTTCGCCAATATTTGAAGAGCCGGCAAGACCGACAGATCCTGAAATTTCAGCTGTAACATCTGATATAATATCTCCATAAAGATTAGAAGTAACAATCACATCAAACATTTCTGGATTTTTAGCAAGTTTTGCAGTTCCGATATCAATAATAAAGTGTTTACTTTGGATATTTGGATATTCTTTACTAATTTCGTCAAAGACTTTATGGAAAATACCATCAGAGAATTTCATGATATTATCTTTGCTGAAGCAAGCTACTTGTTTTCTGCCATTTTTAATAGCATATTCAAATGCATATCTTACAATTTTTTCGCTTCCAACTCTGCTTATTAGCTTAATGGATTCATACATATTATGAGTTTGACGATATTCTATTCCAGCATAAATATCTTCCTCGTTTTCTCTTACAATAACGAGATTCATTTTTGGATGCTGCGTTTCTACAAATGGCGCATATCCAATACTTGGTCTAATATTTGCATAAAGGCCTAGAGCTTTTCTGAGTGTTACATTGAGGCTTTTATAGCCCCCACCAAGAGGAGTTGTGATTGGAGCTTTGAGAAGAATTTTAGTTCTTGCAAGAGCTTCCCATGTATCGTCAGCTATACCTGATGAGTAGTTTCTTTTGTAAAGTTTTTCACCCACTTCAATAGTATCAATTTGAATTGGTGCTTTTACTTCTTTTAAAATATAAAGAACAGCATCCATTATTTCTGGGCCAATTCCGTCACCATATGCTACTGTAATAGGTATTGAACTCATAAAACTAATCCTTTTTTCTTTTAGGTAGCTTAGCAGCTTCTTCTATAATTTCCAAAGCTCTATTTAAAGTTACGGTAAAAGGATCCTCAGATTTTGGTATAGAAGTAAACTTATTGCCACACTTTACATATGGGCCAAATTTTCCAATACCAATTGATATCTCATTTTCGCTTGTATCTTTTCCAAGTTTAATTGGTAGAGAAAGTAATTTTGTAGCAACTTCCAGGGTTGCATCATCAGGTTTGATTGATGGTGGAAGAGATGCGCGTTTTGGTTTTTCTGTTTTACTATCTTCTCCAAGTTGGAAATAAAAACCATAAGGACCTTTTTTAAGAAAAACTGTCTTGCCTTCTAATTCACCAAGAGATTTATTCGGATTATCTTCAAGCGGAGCATTACCATCTTCTCCTTGAGTCGCATCAGCTTGCTGTACGCTTTTTCTGTAATTACATGCGGGGTAGTTAGAACAAGCTATAAAGGCGCCATATTTACCTATTCTAAGGCCAAGCTTTCCGTCTGCGCATGATGGGCAGTTTCTTGGATCTTTATCTCCTGTCTTAGGAAATAAATGATCTTCAAGAACTTGTTCGATACTATCTATAACCTCTGTTATTTTTGTATTACTCGCAGTCTTTACATTTTCATTAAAACTTGTCCAGAATGTGCTGAGTAGATCTTTCCATTTTATTTCACCATCAGCTACTTTGTCTAAATCTTCTTCAAGACTAGCAGTGAAATCATATTGAACATATTTAGTGAAGAATTTAGTCAGGAATGCCGTAACTAGTCTGCCTCTTTCCTCGGGGATAAATCTTTTTTTCTCGAGTTTTACATATTCTCTATCTTGTATAACAGTTATAATAGCAGCATATGTTGATGGCCTACCTATTCCGAGTTCTTCAAGCTTCTTAACAAGGCTAGCTTCGTTGAATCTTGGTGGCGGCTCTGTGAAATGTTGTTTGGGCAGAATATTGCTTATATCAAGCTTTTCTTTTTCTTTGAGTGGTGGAAGAATTTTTGAATCTTCATCATCACTTGCACTTTCATCGTCAGAACCTTCTTTGTATAATTTGTAGAAACCATCAAATTTGATTATTGAGCCATTCGCTCTAAAGCAGAATTGCTTATCTTTTGAAATAATATCAATTGCTACTGTTTCAAGCTCTGCACTTTCCATCAATGAAGCAAGAGTTCTTTTCCAAATTAATTCATATAGTCTAAGTAGATCTTTATCTAACTTGTCCTTTATGCTGTCAGGACTGTAATTAACATTGGTTGGGCGGATGGCTTCGTGAGCTTCCTGTGCATTTTTGGATTTATTTTTATATTTTCTAACAGTCTCTGGGAGATAATTATCTCCATAATTTTTTTGTATATATTCTCTTGATGCTGTGATTGCATCTTCAGCAAGATATACACCATCTGTTCTCATATAGGTTATAAGACCTATTGTCTCGCTTCCTAAATCTACACCTTCATATAGTTTTTGAGCTATCTGCATAGTTTTTTTAGTACTAAAACCAAGTTTTCTTGAAGCTTCCTGCTGTAATGTAGAAGTTGTAAATGGAGCTGGTGGTGTACGTTTCTGTAATTTTTTATCTATCGAATCAATATGGAATTCATCGATTTTCTTGATCTTACCAACGAGTCTTTCAGCTGTTTCTTCATTAGGTATTGAGAATTTATCTAATTTAGCGCCTTCAGCTATTGTTAGTTTAGCAGTGAAATCTTTGCTTGTAGATGATTTGAAATCCCCGTGTATATCCCAATATTCTTCAGTGTTAAATCTTTCAATTTCGGATTCGCGTTCGCAAATTAGTCTTAATGCAACAGATTGAACTCTGCCAGCAGATTTCGCTCCTGGGAGTTTTCTCCATAATACAGGAGATAGGTTAAATCCAACTAGATAGTCTAGAGCTCTTCTAGCCTGCTGCGCATCAACAAGATTCTGGTCTATTTCTCTTGGGTGGCTAATGGCATCCTGAACAGCCTTTTTTGTTATTTCATTAAAAGCTACTCTTGAAATTATTGTATCTTTTGTAATAGCCTTTTTTTCTTTTAGCACTCTAATAACATGCCAAGAAATTGCCTCTCCTTCGCGGTCAGGATCGGTTGCGAGTATTACTTCATCAGATTTTGATGCTAATTCACATAGTTTTTTTATGTGAGCAACTGACCTAGGGGAGATATCATATCTCAATAAAAAATCTTCTTCAGGAACAACAGATCCATTTTTGGAAGGAAGGTCACAAATATGGCCATATGAGGCTTCAACTTGATAGTTACTTCCAAGATATTTATTTATTGTTTTAGCTTTCGCTGGTGATTCTACTACTACTAATTTCATATATTTCTAAAATTTAATGCTACTTTATTTCCAGGGTGATAGACTATTTTTCCTGCTAATTCAAGCTCTAGTAGAATTGTTGTCACTATTTGTATTGGTAAATTTGTATGATTTACAACTTCTTCTACTCGCGCTGGGTATGAAGATAGGCTAGTTTCAATGATTTTTCTATTCTCATCAGTTAGAAGTTCGTGATCTATTTTTTGATATAGAGGTATTGAAGCAACAGTTTCGCTTTTATCTTCTTTGATAAGATTGAAAGATTCTTTGTTCAAAAATTCTATAATATCTTCTGCTGATTCAAGAAGGTTTGCTCCATCTTTGATTAATTTATTGCTTCCCTTGCATCTTGGGTCAAGAGGAAATCCTGGAGCTACAAATATTTCTCTATTCTGTTCTAAAGCAAATCTTGCTGTTATGAGTGATCCAGAGTTTAATCCAGCTTCAATAATTATTGTAGCTAGTGAAAGGCCAGAAATTATTCGATTTCTTTGAGGGAAGTGCCTTGCTAGTGGCACACTCCCTATAGGAAGTTCAGCTATAAGCAAACCAGCTTCGATGATTTTTTTGAATAATCTATGATTTTCTGGTGGGTAAATATGATCTATCCCGCCAGCTATTACTGCGATAGTATTTGGAATTGAATATTCATGTGCTGCTGCATCAATGCCTCGAGCAAGGCCTGAGACAATGGTAACCCCGCTAGCGCTAAGGTTTTTTGCTACTTTCCCAGCAAAATCTTTTCCTGCAATTGAGCAATTTCTAGCTCCAACTATAGCAACGCTCGTTTTACTTAGTAAATTTATATCACCTTTGTAGCTAATGATTGGAGGCGCGTCCTCAGTTTGATTAAGAAGCTTAGAGTATGCCTGGTCGTTGTATGTAAGAAATTTTGCATTATCCTTATCCATTAATTCAATTTCTTTCTCAGCATCGCTTAACGAGAATATTTTATATTTACTCTTGCCAATACGAGTCATGAATTCTGGTATATTTTCTAAAGCAACCTTAGCTGATCCATAATATTTTAGAATATTATAGAATGTCTTTATACCAATATTTTCAGACCTAATGAGTCTGAGTATATCAATTACTTTATCAGTATATGAAGTAGGTTTTGTAGTGAATGGATTTTTTATCATATTTTGATCTCGCGCTCATAGTATTGAAGGTAGGGCAAGTTTACAAACTTTTAACAAGGAGAGACAGCGGCCCTTCTGACCTTTATAACCGTCACGGCATGGGTAGCGACGCAATACAACCTTTCTAAGAATAAAAAGCCTGGGGCTTTTTACTGGATCACCGCGTCACTTTATTTCTAGCGATGACATAGTTTTGTTACTTTCAAAATATAATAGATGCTATTAGTACGTCTTATTAAAGCTTTTCTGCATTTGATGCAAGATAGTCAGAAACTCCTTCGGCACTAGCAGTCATACCTTCGCTGCCTTTATGCCATCCAGCAGGACAAACTTCTCCATATTGGCTATGGTGGTCCCAAGCATCAATTAATCGTAGTGTTTCTTCAACGCTTCTTCCAAGTGGAAGATCATTCACAAGCATGTGCCTGAGGATAAAATTCTCATCAATAAAGAAAGTTCCTCTAAGAGAAATACAATCATCATTAAGTACATTATATGATTTAGAAATAGATTTAGTAAGATCAGAAACTAGGGGAAACTGAATATTTCCTATTCCACCTTTATTATAAGTCGTATTCTTCCAAGCAAGATGTGAAAAATGAGAATCAACAGAAATACCAATAATTTTAGTGTTTCTAGCAGCAAATTCACCAAGCCTATTGTTAAATGCAATAATCTCAGAAGGGCAAACAAAAGTAAAATCAAGAGGGTAAAAGAAAATTATGCATTTATGACCATTAGCATGCTGCTTAAGATTAAGTGTCTCAATAGAATTATCAGCCATAATAGCCTTAGCAGTAAAATCAGGAGCTACTTTCCCAACAAATAAATTATGCATGAAATTATCCATTATTTTAACCTTGAGTGTATTAATATAATACAAATTTCAACTTTTACAATACTCAAACCTATTTCTAGCTGTGATTTCTGCGTTGAAACTCGTAAATGTCATTGCGAGCAAAGCGAATCCCATTTTTATTCACCCTGGATTGCCGCAGTCGCTAAGCCTCTTCTCAATGACAGGCTGCAACTCAGCTTCGTGTCTATTACTATTTATTCTCTCGAACCAGCCAGTGGCCTTCGCTTGGAGCGAGTTCTTGATCAACTGCTCTTCGATCATCAAATACAAAGCAATCACCATGCCACATATTGTTTTTATTTGCCGTATCTTCAAGATACTGTAATATTCCGCCTTTTAGATGGTATACTTTCTCATAACCTAAATGTTTCATGTAGGCTGTTGATTTTTCGCATCTTATGCCGCCAGTACAGCACATTAGGATTGTTTTATTTTCAAGCAATTCTTTATTATGCTCAACCCATTCTGGAAAATCTCTAAATGTTGGAGTTTTCGGATCGATGGCTCCTTTAAATGAGCCAATGGCGACTTCATAATCATTTCGAGTATCAATCAAAACAACATCTTCACGAGTTAAATATTTATCCCAATCTTCAGGGGAAATATATTCACCTTTTAAATTTTCAACATCAAGATCCCCGGCTCCAAGAGTTACTATTTCTTTTTTGAGCTTTACTTTGAATTTTTCAAAAGGATGCTTGTCGCAGTAATTTGTTTTTATACTAATATCTTTTGCATTTGTTAGTTTTATCAACTGATCTATAACTGTTTTTATGTTCTCATCAGTACCTGAAAGAGAACCGTTGAAACCTTCTTTTGCAAGCAAGATTGTACCTTTGACATATTTGCGTAAAGCAATAAGCATGATTTTAGGCTGTAAAATTTCTATATTCTCAATATTAACAAAGCAATAAAAGCTCGTAACTGCAATTTTGTCCTGGTGTTTTGTCATTTTGTATAATTTTTTGTCTGGATTATACATACTTAGTGATTTGAATTCAAGATGATATAATAAATTATCATTATCTCAATTAAATATGGCTAAATTCCTAATTAAGATGAAAAATTCATGAAAATTATTTAATAAGTCATTGGCTTTTTGTCTAAATACAGTGAAATTGGGCGAATAATATTTAGGTGTTTAGGCACCGTTAACAAAGGTTATATTTTATAGAAGCAATAGCAATAAAACTAAATTGAAAGTTTTAAAGAAAATATTTGAAGAAAAAAGTTGGAGAATCAGAGATAAAAGCTCTTATATCATCTTTAGGACTAGAGTTTGAATATAGTGAAACTACCTCAGGATGGATGATAAAGTCTGTAAAATCAGGTGAAATTGTGGGGTCTCATAGAGGAGATGGTTCAAGAGCTAAATTCTTACGAAAAGATGATGATGGAGTGATTGCTTCAGATTTATTTAAATTTTTTGAAAAAGAAGGTGTTTTTGAGCATTATGGTATGGAAGCAGATGCGGCTGGTGGAATAGATCCGGAGGATCCTCATACGACAAGATTCGGGGCGGGAGCCACGGATGAAGAGCAAACAGAAGAACCTGACGTTGAATCATTTGTTGCTTCACTCCTCGCTGGTTATACAGGAGCAGATCTAGCAGAACTTGGCGGCGTTTACTCAGATGGTAGTGATAGCGACAATAACAGGTTGTAGTCATTTTGAAGCTAGGCATCATCTGTGCTACCTGTTAGAGAAAGTTTAGCTTCATAGAGTATATTGAGGTAATATTCTGTTAAGTTATCGTCAATAGTAGGAACATTAGTTTCTGGATAGTGTTTAACTATAAAGTAGCATTCATGAACAAATCCTATTGTTTTATGGTATAGACCACTTTCTTGCATTTTTTCTAAGATTGAGGCTACTACATCTTCATACGAATCATCAACAGATATTATTATTCTAAGTTCATTGGCTTTTAGAGTTATATAGTTATAAAAGGTTAATTCCTTGATGCTGCCTAGTGAAGCAAAATTTTTTCTTGCTTCTAAAATATATTCAGCCATTTCGATGTAATCTTTCATCTTTGTTTTACCCAGAATTAAGTAAGTCTTAATTGAAGCCATTTATCTGATTTAAATCTCCAATATAGAATTAGGGTGAATATTAGTCCGCTAATTGTTGCGACTATCCATCCTATGGCTACATATGTAATCCCCATTTTTAGTAATAAATATAAGGGCGTTACTCTAAAAAACCATATTGAAAATATACTCGTAAACATCACAAACTTTGTATCTCCGCCAGCTGTTAGTATCCCTGATATTACCCAGCCTATACCGCAAATCAAATAATGTAATCCAACCCATGGTAATGTTAAATTTGAATAATAAATAATTTTATGATCATATTTGTATAGTTTAGAAATATTTTCAGAAAATAGAGCGATTGTAAGTAATATTATGCCAGAGCATACATAATGTATTAATAAAGAGGATTTAAATAGTTGCTGGATTGATTCTAGTTTATTTGCACCGATAATATTAGCGGCTAATCCTCCTATAGCTTTTTGCATACCCCATAGGAAAAAGAAGATTATTATACATAGATTGACACCGATATTATTGTTAGAAACATATTCTGGTATTTCTTTTATTATTATTATTTGAAGAATGTAATTACCTATATCTTCAGCTATGAAGCCTGTGGAGGTTGGAATCCCAAGTTTAAGGCATTTAGAGAATATTTCCTTGTTGAAACTATAGGCTCTAGTTTTATATATATTATTATATTTTGCGCTTATGAAAAAATAAAATATAACAAGTAATTGTATGAATAAGGAAATGGAAGTAGCGATTGCAGCACCTGTCGCTCCAAGGGGCTCGATAAATCCTTCAATACCAAATATCAAATTGTAACTAAGTGTTATATTTATTATATTTCCAAATAAGCTGTTTATTAAAATAATTTTGGTTTTTTTGATTCCTATAAAAAAACCATTTAATGCAGCAATGGCTGGAGAAAATGCCATAAAACATATGCAAATTTTAAAAAAATTCCCTGAAGATTCATAGTAAACTTCTGGAATAATATATTTTCCTAAAAATAACCCTGTAGGTACATAAAACCCAATGGCTAAGCATGAGAAAAAAAGCATTTGCCAAGAAGCAACCGGCGCCATTGTCTTTCTGTTGAGTCCATTATATTGTCCAGAAAATACCTCTGTTGTTACTGTAATGGATGATATAGACCAATCTAGTAAAAATAGAAGCAGGCCTATAGCCACAACTGCATTCATAATATTTAGGTCGAATTTTGCCAACATTATACGATCACATGTAATCATTAGCCCAGAACTTAAGGAACTGATAATCAATGGAAATGCTAGGTTTAGGACGCCTTTTACTGTGTGGTTTGAATAATCTGTCACGGTAGAGCTTTTGGAGAATCTGATAAGGTGCGTAAGTAAGCTATGATATTCGCTACATCTTGCTGCTTATTAAATCCAGCAAAGGACATTTTTGTTCCTTTAACAAATTGCATAGGTTTATGAAGGAATTTTGCTAAACTATCATAATCCCAGTTTCCTCCAAGAGCTTTCATTGCATTTGAGTATGCATAACCATCATGCGTAGCTTTTACTCTATCAATAATATCCCAAAGATTAGGGCCGACTCTATTCGGTCCACCTTTTTCAGTATTGTGGCAGGCTGCGCATTTTACTAATAGTGCTTTTCCAGCATCTGCTGAAGCTGTTTGCATAAGAGTTTTTATATCAATATTTATTTCCTTTTCTTCTGGTGCCGCAGTAGAAGAGGGCGTTGCCGTATCTGATACTGCAACCTCAAATCCACGTTCTTTTGGATGAAGATTTGGTTTATATAAACTATCAACAATCTTACCTGTTAGCATAGCAATTAAACCTGCAACTAATATAGCTGCAACAATTTTATTATTTTCGCGACCTGACATATTTATTCCTTCTTCAGTAAAATCATGGATTCAAAGTGTTTTAAACGTCTTGATAGTAAGTGATTGGTTTGTTATGTTCACTATGAATCACTTTTAAATATCATAATATATTATGTCAAAAGTTTTTAAAATAGCTACTTGGAATATAAATTCTATTAGAATTAGGATGGAGCAACTTAAAAAATGGTTGCAAACAAGCAATATAGATATTCTTTTTCTGCAAGAAATCAAATGTCTGAATGAGCAATTTCCTTTAGAAGAATTGGAGGAGCTTGGCTATAATTGTTATGTTCATGGGCAAAAATCTTATAATGGTGTAGCTATTCTATCAAAATATCCAGCGGATGAAATAATTACAAATTTTGAAAATAATCCATGTTCTTCAGAGAGCAGATTTATTGAAATAAATTTGCAACTTCCACTTGGATACTCAAAAATAATGTGTGTATATGTACCAAATGGTGGAGAGGCTCTTAGTGAGAAATATGAGCTAAAGCTAAAATTTTTAGATGCTTTGAAAGATTATTTAAATTCAAGGGATTTTGAAGATAGGGTAATAATCGGAGGGGATTTTAATGTTGCTCCAGAAGAGGTTGATGTATATTCCGTTGAAGATCTTAGACAGCAAACTTGTTTTACAGATCAAGAGCGTGCTAAAATTAGATCTATGATTAATTCCGGACTGCTTGATCCGCTAAGATTAATAGATACAAGTGAGGGTATTTATAGTTGGTGGGACTATAGAGCAGGTTGTTTGCAGAAAGATCTAGGCCTCAGGATAGATTATTTTCTAACATCAGCAAATTGCACAAAATTTTTAAAAAATTGTTACGTAGATAAACCTCAAAGAATGATCGAAAAAACCTCGGATCATGCGCCGGTCGTTACGGAGTTTATCATTTAAAGTGATTGACACAGAGTTTTTTGAAAGTTAGAAATACTTTTTACATTTACATAAGGGGACCAATATGAACCAGATACGACGCAATTTTTGGGCTGGAGTTATTGGAAACCTTCTTGATAGATTTGATATGGCTTTATATGGTGTCATGGCGCCATTTATTGCTCCTAATTTTTTCCCTGATGATGATCCAATGGCAAGCTTGATTAAGACTTATGGTGTCATGGCGCTTGGAATGTTTACTCGGCCGCTTGGGGCTTTGCTTTTTGGAAGTCTTGCTATGCGGGTTGGAGCCAAGAAAGTTTTGATAATTTGTTTGGTTGGAGTGGCTTTATGTACTGGTATGCTAGGTCTCATAACTTCTCATGATTCGATCGGT
>CAYPDX010000017.1:0-24964 GCA_964409695.1 uncultured Rickettsia sp.
GGTCATAGTAGTATATGTCATAATCATGAGTATAATTTTTTCTTCGAAGTAGAATCGGATTATTTGAAGTTTGGGGATGAGATTAAAACCCTTGAAGATCATATTGAGATTCTATGGGTGCCTCTTGTAAAAATAAATGAAATAGATTTTAGGCCAGAACCTCTTCGGAAACTCATCCCAGAGTGGCTTGGCTATGATATGAGTGCTGCATTTAAGAGCGAAATGATATGATTATGAGAGAAAAATTATGAATATTAGCTTTGAAAGAGCTGTCTTAAAACATATTCACAATTTTCGGATGGCTCGCTGAGTCTTATATGATAGAATTTTGGGATAATTCGAAGGAGCATAAGGATGATATTCTGAATTTTATTCATGGAAGGAAGCAGAATTATTTTTATGGCGCAACAAACTATTGTGTAGGCTTTATTGATAGTGAGCCATTTTGATTTCTTCTGTCTGATATTATTCAAAAGGATCAAGATATTCCAGAGTCTTTCGTGGAGAATTTGTCAAAATCTGGCCATGCTATTAGTCTAGATTTTGGTATAGGGAATAAAAATTACTTAGGTAAAGGCTTAGCTTCACCTACATTAGAGGCTTTTGTCAGTTTTTATCATAATCACATAGACAATTTCACTGATACTTTTTTATAGATCTGGATGTTAATAACCCTCGTGCTGTTCATGTATATAAAAAAGCTGGCTTTGAACGAGTTGGAGAATATGTTCCGCAATAGAGAGCATTTACCCAAGGGGCGAGTTATTTGATGGTAAAGAGGATTTGATGGTTTGGATTATTTCGTAGTCCAGTTCGAAATAATCTTGATAATTTCGAGCTGGTATTGTAAAATAATCTAAATAAATTAAAAGATATTTACAATGGAAAGGTTGTATTTCGAATTAATCAAATATCATTTGAATAATTGGAACCAAATGATATTCATTGAAGGACCAAGACAAGCTGGTAAAACTACCTTAGCTAAAAAATTGATGCTTGATTATAAAAGACATTACTATTTGAATTATGATAATTTAAGAGATAGAGAGACTATATTATCCGGGCAAAGTTTTGTAGAAAAAATTCTATTAGAAAATAGCCTAGGCAATGAACAACCTATTCTAGTTCTAGATGAAATTCATAAATACCCAGAATGGAAAAACCACTTAAAAGGTCTGTATGATTCTTATAAAGATCAAATCAAAATAATAGCAACTGGTAGTGCAAAGCTCACTTTATATAAGAAATCTCAGGATAGTTTGATGGGTAGGTATTTTCCCTATACAATTTATCCTATATCAGTGGGAGAAATTGTTAATGCTCAGCATGATTTAGATGAATTAATAAGATTGCCAAGTAAGATCGATGATAAAAAATTTCAAAACCTATATAATTATGGTGGTTTTCCAGATCCATATTTTAGAGCAGATAATAGGTTCCATCAAAGATGGCAAAAATTACGTTTTGAGCAATTATTTAGGGACGATATATTGAAGATAGGAGATGTTAAACATATATCCCAATTGGAGTTGTTTGCTAATATTCTTACATGCGAAGCTGGGCAGCAAATAAATTATTCAAGTCTTGCAAAAAAAGTACAAGCTGCGGATCAAACGATCAAAAAATGGCTTAATATGTTAGAGTCATTTTATTTTGGTTTTTGTATAAAACCATGGCACCATAATATTGTCAAATCTATAATAAAAGAGCCAAAGTTTTATCTATGGGACTGGTCATATAATAATGATGTTGGTACTAGAGCTGAGAATTTTATCGCTTGTCATTTAAAAAAAGCTACAAAATATTGGACTGATTGTGGTATAGGAGATTTTGATTTATTTTACCTAAGAACAACTGATCAAAAAGAAGTTGATTTTATTGTAACAAAGGATAATAAACCGTGGTTTTTAGTGGAGGTTAAATATTCTATGGAAAGTAGTTTGAATAAGAATTTATTTTTCTTCCAGGAAAATACTGGAGCACTTCATGCTTTCCAGGTTGTTATAAATGCAGAATATGTTAATATAGATTGCTTCACACAAAATGAACCTATTAAAGTTCCGGCAAAAACATTTCTTTCGCAGTTGGCATGATAAGTTTTTTTTTAATGGCGAGACGATATAATTTTTATTTATAATGAATTGCACCTGTTGTACACTATGTACAACAAAAAATAGAAGAATAAAATGAGAGCAATTACAGTAACTCATTCAAGAGAAAATTTAGCTATGGGGGCGGGCGAATAATAATTAGCCGCAGCGGAAAAAATCTTGCAGCGATATTTTCTATTTTACATCTACTTCATCAAGGCAATTAGCAACAAATAAAAAACGCGATAGAGCTAAGAATTTTATGAAAGAATAGGGTTTGTAGCGACGCATGAAGGGATGAAGTATTTTGTGTAAGTTCAAATAAAATAATATAATATGTTGTTATTAATCAGAATTTAGGCTGGTATATTATGAAACTATATAGATTTTTGATTGTTGTTTTACTTTTAAGTGGTTGTTCAACTTGCCATGCCGATGAGCTTTATAAGAAGAAGTCAGCATTTTATTCTTATATTATTGGAAATATTAAAAATGATAAAATAGATTCGCAGCATGCTCCTGAAGTTTATGCTACTCCAGCAAGCTGTCAGAAAACTATAACTTCTTTGCTAGCGTATAAAGTGCTAGGGCATGATTTTCAGTATAAGACTAAGCTTCTGGTTAAGAAAAATGGAGCTAAGATTCATGATGTAATTATAGAATTTTCTGGGGATCCAACGCTAACTTCTGAGAAGTTGGGAGAATTATTGCGGCCTTTGAAAGGTAAAAATATTTCGGGTAGCATTATTTTAGATGCATCTCTTTTCAAAACTCCGCCTCATTCAACATATTTAATGATTTCGGATATTGGTAGGAAGAGCGCTGCACCAGTATCTTCTATAAATATAGATCAGAACTTAATAAGAGTGCAAGTTATACCGACAAAATTAGGTAAGGTGGCTAAAATTGAAAGTGATTCTCCATGCATAATTGATAATAGTATAATGGTAAGTGAAGAAAAATCTTCTGCTGCAGTTACATTAGCCGGAGATAAATTTGTAGCAAAAGGGCATATTAATGCAAAAGACCAGCCATTAAAAATTACAATCTCTCCAAAAGAGCTCAAACCATATATTCTTGATAAAATTAAAAAAGTGATGAAAGGATTGAATATAAAAGGAAAGATTTATATAGAGCATGATAAATCGAAACTGGCTTCAAATTTAGAAGAAATTTCTGTAGTAAGCTCTGAAGCACTAAGCGAAATCCTTCCACCGGCGATGAAAATATCTGACAATTTAACCTTCGATAGTTTATATTTAACTATTGTTCATGCTACTAAACCTGAAGGTATTGATGATTGGAGTGATGGTGATTTTGTTATAAGAGATCTGATAAAAACTCATTTTAATATTGATGTAGGTAAATCATTGATAATAGATGGATCTGGGCTTTCTAGATATAATAGAATCCAGCCAAAAACCTTGTATAGATTATTGCAAAAGGGTTATTCTGTAGAAGGATTTGTAGATTCTATGCCAAAAAATGGTGAGGAGGAATCCACTCTTATTAGTAGGAATTTACAAAAAAATATTAGGGCAAAAACAGGTACATTAGCTGGAGTTACTTGCTTGTGCGGCTATGATATTAAATCTAGTAAAGTTTTTGTAATTATAGCAAATAGTTTTGCTCCTCCTGTAAAAGAGGTGCGTGATGTTATTGATGAGTTTTTGAACGGGAGTTTGTGAGCAGGTCCTTCTGGCCTCCTCGCGATGACGTGTTTTTTTACTATCCAAAAATGGAAATATATGAAAAACAATCTCCAAGAAGTTTGCAAAATATATGATTTAGGGACGGTAATTAACGAGGCTACAAGAGTATATGGTGGGCTTATACATAAGATGTGGCGCGTTGGTACAGATAAGGCTTACTACGCTGTTAAACAGCTTGATCCAGAAATTGATGTAAGATATGAAGCTACGAGAAAAAATTACGATATTTCTGAATATATTGCTGGGCGTTTTAGGGATCACGGAATTCCTGCAATTGGCGCTCTAGGAAAAGATGGTAAGTATCTTGTTATGGTTAATGGAATTGGATATTTAGTATATCCATGGCTTGAGGCTAAAACTCTTCCAATGAATCATGTCTCTTCAGATCACGCAATGCAAATCCCTGCCTTTATAGCAAAGATGCATCTCCTTAATCTTGATGCTCCAGAGCTTGAAGAATTGAAATTTGATCTCCATAGTTCAGATAGTATAATTGAATTGATTGATAGAGCGCGAATTAGCAGATGTTCTTTTTCGGATGATTTGATAAAACATAAAGAATCTATAATATCAATAAATAATGATCTTCCTGAAATGGTTTCTTTGCTTCAGGATAATGTAGTAGTTAGCCATGGAGATTTAGATCAGAAGAATGTACTTTGGGATGCTGGAGGGAATCCGATCCTGATTGATTGGGAGGCTGTGCGAAAAATAAACCCTTGCCATGATATTGTCGGTACAAGCTTAGATTGGAGCGGAATTTCCACGGAGTTTAATCCGGATTTATTTGATAAAATGATAGAAGCATATAAAATTGTTGGATGTGAGATGGATGAAGACTATTATCATGCAGGATTTTATGCTTCAATGAGTAACTGGATTAATTGGATGGTCTATAATATCAAACGTTCTTGCGTAAGTGAAGATTCAGATAGTAAAAATATTGGAATTGAGCAAATGCACCAAGTTATTCCAACTATTTTAAGATTAAAGAAGCTTATAGAAGGTAAAAAATGAATTTAGCTTATGTTTTTCTTCTAATTACAGTTGTAATTGCATTATTCTGTAAAGATAGGCGCGTATTATACGTAGCTATTCTATTTACTAATATTCTAGGCTTTTATGATGGGATTGTACATATATATGGTTTAGCAAGTCTTGGAGCTCTAGCTCTACTTAGCTATTGTTATTTTAATACTAACTCCAATAAGTTTGTAAAAATTATATTATTTACTTTGATAACAGTATTTATTGTCGGGTTAGGATTTCATCAAATTCCAGGTTTTTCTAATGAACTTGTAATAAATAGATTAAAACTATCTGAATTATCAGTTCCATTTTCGATGTATTTGAATTTTGACAAAGTTATGGCTGCTTTGATCATTTTTTCAGTGAGCAATATAGGAAATAAAGTTCCTGACGGAGAATCTTTAAAGATAACAATTTATTTGCTTATATCTTGTGTAATGCTCGCAATGATACCAGCTTTTTTAACAGGATATGTAAAATTAGATCTAAAAATTCCTGATGTCATATTGCTTTGGTCAATTAATAATTTCTTCTTTGTTTGCGCCTCAGAAGAAATATTCTTCCGTGGATTGCTGCAATCTACTTTGAGGAATCTATTAAAACCAATATCGAATTTTTCTTATACTCATATTATTATTTCAGCAATAATATTTGGTCTAGCGCATTTTGCAGGAGGATTTACTTATATAATTCTTGCTTCAATTTGTGGATTTTTCTACGGTTATACTTACTATAAAACAAATAGTTTATTATGCTCTATGCTTGTGCATTTTGGGCTAAATTTTTCTCATTTTATATTATTTACTTATCCTGTAGCTCTGTAATTTAGTAGAAGTATCTACCAGTTAATTGATAGATACTTCTTTGGTTTTATATATTACCTTCTATATAAGGAGTAGCAGTATCACCTGTAAGTGGAAGGTCTTGACCTAATGCTGTCTCTAGAGTCTCACCTTCTACATGAGGAATGGTGGTAGTATCACCTGTAAGTGGATGATCTGCGGCTTCTTCTGGTTCATGAAAACTATCACTAACTAAACTTGTAGTTTCCGGTATTTCTATGTTGTAGAGGCGAATCGACTCATCTATACCAGCTAACTTCATCTTAAGGTCCTTTTTGAAATACGATAACAAAATTTTTCCTTTACTATATCTCTCCTCCATTTCGTAAGCATGATTTAGTGTGATATAGAAAGAAAGAGGAGCGTGTCCAAGAACTTCATGTACACCTTTAACTTTAGTTTTTATGAGTTCAAGTCTTTCGTAAGCTTTAACTTCTTTAGTATTAGTATTATCTCAAAAATATATAGTTGTCTAGTAAAGGCTAGAAAAATAAGGTTCTAAATGGATTTAGCCTTATTTTTTAAGCTTTTTTTTATCCTATCAAGCACCTCAAGCGCAGCTTTTTTTCCTGCATTATAGATTTCTTCATTTCTATGGTCATCAAATATTCCTACATCAACAAAACTTGGCTTAATAAGAATATCCGCCTTTTTCCCATCTAATTCATTTAATGCGCTGTAACTTAAGTTTGCAGATCTATGAACAAGTTCAAGCATGTTTTTAACTTTTTCTTTCCTGATAGGAATGCTAACATCAACGGCAATAATAAGTTTTGGATGATATTCTTTTGCCATATCAACTGCAAGTGGCGCGGTGACGCCTCCATCAACTAAAATCATCCCATAGATTTCTACCGGAGAGAAAAGTCCTGGAATAGCACAAGAAGCTCTTATAGCTGGTGCTATTTTTCCGCTGCGAAGTCCTATTGTTTCTCCGCTAATAACATCAGTAGCAACGGCAATAAATGGTATTTTTAACTCGTTGAAATCCTTTGCTTTTAGAGTTTGGTTAATAAATTTTTCACCAATAGACCCATCAAACCCACCTCTAAGGCTTGTTGTGCCTTCTATAGCGCTTTGTAATGATAATCTAAGAATATTATTTCTTTTGAAGTTTAATCCTATATTTTTTACAGCAGCAATATCTGGATTATCTGCATAAATAGCACCAATAATACTTCCTGCGCTTGTTCCAACAATTAAATCTATTGGGATATTATTCTCTTGTAAAACTTCTATAACGCCAAGATGTGCTATTGCTCTAGATCCACCGCCGCCAAGTACAAGAGCTACATTAATTTTATGTTTAATAGGAGGAGGAGTTTTTTGCATGCCGAAATTATAGATGGCTTTAAAAAATCCACCTTGGCAGCCGCTAAGAGTTAGCGCAAGAAGTATGAGAAGTATTTTACGCATTGGTTAATCCAAAAATTCGTTTGCCATTATAAGTCAAAATCATTGGCTTTATTGTTTCATCATTAATATCAATTTTAGTATTTTTGGCAAACATATAAGTTACAAGATTAGCTATATTTTTAGCATATAATTTGGACGCGTCATTGGAGATTTTTGATGCAAAATTTTCATATCCAATAATTTTAACACCATTTTCTTCAACTATTTGATTCATTCTTGTCCATTCGCTATTACCGCCAGAACTTGCCGCAATGTCAACAATGATAGAGCCATGTTTCATTTTCCCTATCATTTCCTTAGTAATAAGAATTGGAGCTTTTTTACCTGGAATCATTGCAGTTGAAATTACTATATCAAATTTTGATATTTCTTCGAGCAACATTGCCTCTTGACGTTTCCCAAATTCAGAATCAACGCTGGTAGCATAACCTCCTGCATTTGAAAAATCGGCGCTTAGGTCTGGATGAATAAATTTTGCGCCAAGACTTTCAACTTGCTCTTTTGCCGTTGTTCTTACGTCATAACCAAAAACTGAAGCTCCGAGCCTTCGCGCTGTTGCTATTGCTTGAAGCCCTGCAACGCCAGCTCCTAAGACAAAGATTTTTGCTGGTGTAATTGTTCCAGCTGCCGTCATAAGCATTGGGAAAGCGCGTAAATATTGGTATGATGCTTCTATAACGGCTCTATAGCCAACTAAATTTGCTTGGGAAGATAAAGCATCAAAAGATTGTGCCTTAGTTGTTCTTGGTACAAGATCTAGGGATAATAGATTGATTTTTTTCTCTGTATAAAAATCAATCAAAGAGTCATTGGAATAAGGATTAAGCAATCCAATTATTAATGCGCTCTCTTTTGCGAACTCTTTTTCAGTGTGAGTTTCATGCTCGGGAGAGAATTGAACTTTTGCAATAATATCTGCATCAGAAATTACCTCAAGTGGCACAGAGGAAATTTTTGCGCCAGCCTCAGTATATTCTTGATCTGTATAATTACTAGCAAGTCCTGCGCCTTTTTCTATGCAAACTTCATATCCGGCTTTTACAAAAATTTTTGCAGTTTCTGGAGTTATGGCAACTCTTTTTTCATTGCTTGCTTTCTCTTTTAATGCTGATATTTTCATTCTTATTGGACTGATTATATAATTTTTCAATATACTATTTACCATCCAATTTGCTAGTATAAAAAATGTTTAGAACCCTTATTATATTATTCATTGTTATTTTTAATTCTTTGCCTGCTTTTGCGGATGGTGTTTGCTCTGCTGTTGAGCTTAGGAGAATAGACGAATATTTGAATAAATTAGATAAAGTTGCTATTAAATTTACTCAAATCTCAACAGATGATACTGGAGCTGAGGCTTCTGGCCTTCTTTTAATTCAAAAACCATCAAGATTTAGGATAAATTATGATTTGCCACATCCATTATTAATTGTTGGGACCAAGAATTTTATTTCAATATATGATTATGATTTGGATGAATTATCCCGGGTAGATTCATCTGATAATGTATTTAAGTTTTTGCTTGAGCTAAATGTCTCGATTCAAAAATCTGTTGCGATTGAGAAATGTTACTCAATGGAGAATAGTTTTGAATTATTAGTAAAGCACAAAGGAACAGATCAGAAAGCTGTTATTATTTTTGACAAACATCCTATGAAATTAAAGGAAATGTCTATACCAAATGATGGAAATGATATCACCAAAGGTGCTGTAATTATAGACTTACAAGAGTATTTTTATTATACTAAACCCTTAGGAAGAGATATGTTTTCTATGAAAGATGTAAAAATATTCGGCTCTCTAAAAAGATATACGTCAGACGAAATTTTAAAAAATATCATCAAAAAATAAATTTCTAATAGACTTCAGAATATAAAAATAGTATATCTATCTACCTGTTTATTAAGGGTCTGTAGTTCAGTTGGTTAGAACCCACCGCTCATAACGGTGTTGTCGCAGGTTCAAGTCCTGTCGGACCCACCATCTCCATTAAGGGAACGGATGCTACTCTCTAGGGTATTTTTATTATATCTTTCTCGAAATTTTTTATGGTCTTTATTAATAACAACCATATTAATTGCAACTTGCATTTTATTTGCAAATTTTTTTGATGTTCTAAATAGACTTAGAACAACAATTGTTCCTTTCTCGATGTTAGTTAACTTAGCATTGCTAAAACTTCCATATTTGCTTAACGAGCTTTTCCCCCTTGTTATTTTGATGGCTTCGTTGTTCTTTTTTGAAAATCTATCACGTAATCATGAACTTGTTATTATGTTCAGTAGCGGTGTATCTATTTGGAAGTTACTTCAGCCCATATTATTGATTTCACTCACGCTTTGTATTTTAGCACTAATGCTTTTACAGCCTTTCGCCTCTTATTGCTTAGCAAAGCAAGAGAGATTGGAGGCAGGTGTTACAAATTATAGATCACGGAGTGCAATTAGTCTTTCAGAGGGCGGCTTATATATTGCAGAAAATATTGAAGGACAAAATAGAGTCTATATAGCAAAAACAATAACTCCAAATACATCAACATTACATAATATTACTATTTTGATTTTAGACCATGAAAATGGATTTATAAAAAGGTTGGATTCTTCGCAGGCTGTGCTTAATAATGGAATTATAGATTTTATTTCAGGCGGAACAGAAATAGATAAAGAAGGAATTTCTAGTTCTTTTTCTCATCTAAAACTTTCTACAAATCTTGATATTAGTTACATAGTAAAAAAATTCACATCGCCCGAAAATATTTCTTTCTGGAAGCTTGCTCCATTATATACTCAGCTCGAGAAATCTGGAATTAAGGCTGATAAATTTATAAGCTATTATTATAAATTACTGTTTAGACCAATATATTCTCTTGCTGTTGTCTTTGTTGCTGCCTGTTTTATCAATCTTAATCCAAGAGGCAAAGTTGGAATAAGAGTTATGGGTATTGGTGGAATAATAGGACTTTTAATTCATAGTGCGAAGGAAATAATAACCGCGTTTTTGCTCGCTAATAACTTTAGCTATTCTAATGCGCAAATTATGCCTGGAGTAATTATTATGATTATCTCCATTTCGATTATAATTAATAAATTCGAAACTTAATTGTCTAGATAATGGCTCCACATTCTCAGAATTTTTATAATTTTTTCTGACTCGTAAATTTGATAAACTAATCTATGTTGTATATTTATTCTTCTAGAGTAGCATCCTTCTAAATCACCAACCAGCTTTTCAAATGGTGGATAATTTTTCCATGGATTTACTTCTAAGATCTTAAGTAGATTTTCAGTCTTGGGCTTTAATCCTGAATTTTTTATTTTAGCAGCATCTTTCTGTGCGTGGCTTAAGTAGATTATTTTGTACAATTTACCAATCTAGTTTGTCTGAACATTTAGATGGTTTTTCTTTCATTCCTTCTTGTAACGATTTTTTCATGCCTGGGATAGATAAAAGAAATAAAGTTTCTTGCATACTTCTATAATCTTCTTCTGAAATTATAACAGCATTATTCCTGCGACCCTTTACATAGACTCGATCATGAACTTCAGATACTTGATCAATTATTTTGTATAATTTAGATCTCGCTTCGCTTGTTGTATAAATTTCCATATATTATAGCATCATATGATATTTGGAATATGGTACTATTATTGGTACGTGTTGTCAAGGTAGAACTAGCATTTTTTGAGAACTATGTTATAATAGCCAGATCATAAAGTTTCCAGCCAGAAGAGAACATCCCAATGGATTATAAAATGTCAGAATCTACTACTACATCTAAACTAACTCTTTCAAAGAAAATTGGCACTACAGCGGTCAAAGAGTTAAATTTCTCAAAATTTTTACTCGCAAAAGCTGCGGCAAAAAGCCTGGAAGCAAAAAAAATAAAATTTGGTGGAAAGATTTCTGCTAATAATTCTTGGTCATCTAAGGATAATAAAAAAGAAAATTCAGGAAAGAAATCTCAAGAATTTGCGCCTGTTGATTTGGGATTTCATGGAGATCAACATATATTGAAACATGCTTTTAAACAGAGCATGAAGGCTAATCTCAATGAGAAAGCAAATGATAGGGATGATCTAATAACTGAATATATTACTTCGAAGATCTATAATTTGCTCTTGCCAAATTCTTCTCCTAAAATTTCATTAGTTGATGGTAAGGATCAAAGTAATATACAGTTAATCTCTAAGTTAGTTAAGAATTCTCAGCCATTGACTGAGCTCGTGGGACTCAAAGAAATTCAAGGGTTTGAAAATGTTTTAGCTTCGTGTCTATTTGCTGGAGAATTATATTCTGCTGCTCCGAATATAGCTGCTGTAATATCAAAAGATAAGAATAAAAATTCAATATACGAAGTTATTAAAGTACGCCCTGGAAGGTCAGGAGAAAAATATGCTAATGAAGATGATTTGAGGCGAGCATTACTTAATTGTTATTCTAAATTCACAAACAAAAGCGTGAATTTAAATAGTTCGAAATTTAAAGAAGCTATTCAAGATATATTAAAAATAGATGATCAAGAGATTCTAAAAATTATACAATTAGGATCTAATGAGCTTAAAATTCAGGGTGTGGATGTAGAAAATATCACATATAAACCTTCTACAATTGATACTAATTCTTTCTTTATGCAAAATTTTCAAAATAGAAAAGAGCAGTTAAAGAAATTCAAGCAGCTTCTAGAAGTAATAGAGAAAATAGGCCCAGTAGAGGATGGGTGGCAAAAAGGAAGATGGTTAAAAAATCTTGGTTGTCAGAACCCTATTAATTGGTCTATAGAGAATCGCACTCGAATTGAAGGAAAACCTCCAGAACAGTGGGCTCTTGAAAATAATCAAAATATATATTCTGTACTATATTTGAAAAGGAAAATTGATGAAGATAAAGGACGCAGCAGTCCACTTTACGCGAAAAAGCTTCAAAATACTATAAAGGCTAAATTACGTTGTAACGAGGAAGAAGCTTATGAAGAATTGAAGTCTTGGTTTGCTAAGTATGAAGCAGAGGCACTGCAATCATATCAAGATGAAGGGAGCTCCATTGCTGGAAAAGATCCTGTTAATTGGGCTATTGAGAATTGCGAGAATATTTACGCGATAGAATTCCTAAAAAATATAATTGAGCAAGCTGGGCAAAGTGAGCGTAGGGATATTTTGGCTAAGCTTCAGAATATTTTTAAAGATGATGATAAAATGAGAGCTTGGCTTGCAACAAATGATATAATTATTGAAGATGATCGTTCAGCGCTTCACGTATATGCGATGAATGATTTGACAATAGACGAGATTGAACCAATTTCTTGGGCTTTGCGTCATAATAAGAAAATATCTAACATAGACCCTATTATTTTTGCAGTAATAAATCAAAAAACGATAGAGTCCGAAGATCCAATTGCATTTGTTATAAAAAATAGAAAGAAACTAGATGGGAAGGATCCAGTCGTATTTGCAGTTGAAAATAAACATAAAATAGAGTCAAGAGATCCAGTTCTTTGGGCTATAGAGAAAAACCAAAAAATTGAGTTGATGAATCCGATTCTATGGTCAATAGATAATTATAGGAAACATATTCATGATCCGTTCGCTCTTTCATTATTATATATCTATAATAATAGGCACGCGCTTCAACATGTTAAGAATACAATTGAAAGAGCAACTAATGATGTATCTTTAGGAATTTTACAAGCAAGTGTTAAAGATACAATTTTTACTTTAGTTCAAACTCGAGAAGAGCAATCAGAAGAGCAAAAAACTGAGAAACTTACAAATATTGCAGTGACTCTCGAATTTTTAAAAAATGAAAGTGAGAAGAGTGAAAATTATCTATCATTAATTGCAACTATAGATGAGGCTAGAATTCCAGCTCAAGGATACAAGCTAAATGAGAATAGTAAAACTTATCAATCTTTGATGTCTGAGGATATAAATTTAATAGCCGATAAGTTGATAGAGCAAGGAAAAAATGCCAAAAAATCTACAAAGTCAACAGAACTGAATATTATAAAGATAATGCAAGCATCGCCTGCTGTTCTTGCTGAGAAAATCGTCCTTATCGGTAGGAAGATTGATGAGATTCAAGAGGAGCAATCAAGCGCTAAAAAATTCAAAATGCGTGATAGTTGGGTAAGTTTTTGTAACCTTATAGAAAATTTTAAAGGTAAAAAACTAGTGGATGCAGATCTTGCAGAGGTGCTTAAAGAGCTCAAAGAAATCCAATGATTATTGACTTATCTCACATAATCTCACGTAGTATATATTATATATGTGAGATTAAAATGAGCTGGCATATGCTCCATTAATTCAACTTCATTATCATCAGATATTCATCTAAAAACTTGTCTCTGATTTTAAGTTAACGAGCTTCTGTGTCATAAATTTTAAAACCCTGTTTTCTATATAAATTGAGCGCATCAAGGTTGTAGTAAAACAACTTGAATATGGGATGAGTTTGTATTATACTCGAAATAAAAATGTCAACAAAAGCATACAGTAAGGATCTAAGGTCAAAAGTAATAAATCACCTAAAAGTTGATAGTTCACAGATAAAGGCGTCGCAACTATTTAACGTAAGCAAGAGTACAGTAAGTAGATGGTGGATTACTTTTACAGAAGAAAAAAGAATAGAGCCCAAGCCAAGAGGTGGAAGCAAGAATAAAGTTAGCCTAGAAGACATAGGTAAATTTGTAGAGAATAACCCAGATAAAACACTTAAGTTAATAGGAGAGCACTTTGGTATTAGCGGTACTGCTTGTTATAAGAAACTAAAGAAGCTCGGCTATAGTTATAAAAAAAACCTTTACCTAGCTGGAAGCGAATCAAGATAAGCGAGATGAGTACCTAAAAGCCATAAAGTCTATTGACTATCATAATCTTGTATATATTGACGAAAGCGGTATAGACATGACAATTACAAAAGATATGGGTTGGGACAAGAAAGGTCTTGCTTTAAACGCGAAGAATAGTGGAAAATATTATCAAAGAACGAATATAATAGCTCTGGATTAAACGGAAATAAACTCATAGCTCCTTGGTATTTAATGGTTCATGTAATACTGAGATATTTTATATTTAGGTTGAGCAATTTTTGATTAAGGAGCTCAAGCCTGAGCAAATTGTGGTAATGGATAATGCATCCTTTCATAAGTCCGAAAAAACAAAATTATTGATAGCGTCTGCGGGCTGTACAGTAATCTTTCTCCTTCCTTATTCTTCTGATCTAAATCCCATAGAGAAATTCTGGGCTAATATGAAAAGATGGATTAAAAGCAAAATAACAAACGGGTCTTTATTTGATACCATCTCTCAATTCTTCCTCGTCCCATATTCATGTTAATTAGTATACTATCAAACTAGCTTTATCTAAAGACTTTAGATTTTTGATAGTTTGTATTTCTTCCGAACGTCCAACAAAATGCATGTTTCTAGTTACGCTGAATGACTTTGGTAATTTTGTACTACTATTGCCGAGTTACCACAAAAACTTTCAAAACCGCAATGCGAATATCATCAAAACCATACAAATTGACTATATTATTGCTTCGCTTTATCTATTCAGTATAGAATCGCCATGGTATTTGCTTCTATAAAAAATACTAAAAACTAGGAATAAGTTTATGGGAAAAAATATTTACGAGAAATTATATTACAATATTGTAATGATCGCATTAATTTGCGGTTTAGGATATGTTTTTTTGTTAGGTCTAAATACTATGTTTGGTCCACTTAGTACCCTTGATCAAAAAATTAATCTGGATCAATATAACTTGCCAGGATATCTACTAAGAACTGGGATAAGATTTTTTGTTGCAATGCTTATTTCCATAGTAGTAGCAATAACATATGCAACACTTGCTGCTAAAAATTTGAGATTGCGCCAGTTTCTTATACCTCTTCTTGATGTATTCCAATCAATACCTGTCCTTGGATATTTATCATTTACAGTAGCATTCTTTGTTAGTCTTGCGCCTAATAATATTTTTGGTATAGAGGTTGCTGTTATTTTTGCTATTGTTACAGCTCAAGTATGGAATATGATATTTAGCGTCTATCAATCGCTCATTACAGTACCAAATGATCTATATGAAGTGGCGCGAATTTATAAATTGAATAAATGGAAAATTTTCTGGCTTATTGAATTACCATTTGCGACACCTGGATTAATATGGAATATTATTCTATCTATGGCAGGGAGCTGGTTCTTTGTTGTGGCTCAAGAAGTTATAGCAGTTGGAACGCAAAGCTATATATTACCTGGAATGGGCGCATATATATCTCTAGCTTTACAGAATATGGATGTTAAAGCAATTGTAAGCGCTACATTAGCAATTATATGTTTAATATTTCTATTTAATGAACTGCTATTTAAGCCAATTGTTTCATGGAGTTATAAGTTTAGATATGAATTTAATGTTGGTGCTAATTCTAAGAGCAATTCATGGCTTTTAAACTATTTACAACAAGCAAGCGTGGTGACTTATGTTTTTTCGCTTATTAAAATAATATTTAGCTTCCTATTAAACATGCAGATACCTAAGTGTATAAGCAATAGAAGCGCATTCATTAGTTTGTTTTTTGAAATATTATGGTGGATATCAACAGCTATTATAGCAATCATTCTTTACAAAAAAATACATCAAATATGTCATGGTAATTTAAAATTATCTGATGTTACGGAGACTATAAAATATGGTTCATTCACAGCCGCGAGAATAATGATACTTTTATTGCTATGCTCGTTAATATGGGTCCCAATTGGGATATATATAGGTTTAAGGCCGAAGCTTGCTGCCATTGTACAGCCGATAACCCAATTTTTAACTGCAATGCCTGCAAATCTTTATTATCCAATTTTTGTTACAACGATTATTTATTATAAATTAAACCCTGATATTTGGCTTAGTATAATGCTAATCATCGGTTCTCAGTGGTATATTCTTTATAATGTTATTGGTGGTGCTCAAACTATTCCGACAGAGCTTTTAGAAGCTGCAAAAATCTTTAGAATAAAATTTATACATAGGTTATTTAAGATTATTTTACCAGCAATAGCCCCATATTATATGACTGGAATGATTACAGCAGCTGGTGCATCTTGGAATGCAAGTATAGTCGCAGAAATTATGACATGGGGGGGTACGACTTTAACAGCCTCTGGTCTCGGATCTTACATAACACAAAATACCAATGAAGGTAATTTTGCGCATATTTCACTTGGGTTAATGGTAATGTGTGCATTTGTAGTTACAATCAATCGCTTCATATGGAAGCCATTATATAATTACGTTTCTATAAGATATCGCTTAGAATAGGAGAAAGGACACAATGGGAAAAAAGAAAATACTGCAACTTGCAAATATTTCAAAAAGTTTTAAGCACAATGATAATGAGCTTACTATACTTGATGATATTAATCTTGATATATTTGATGGGGAAATCATAGGAATTCTTGGAAGGTCAGGATCAGGAAAATCAACTTTACTTAGAATAATCTCAAGTCTTATAGAAGCGAGTTCTGGAGATATTTTATATAATAATAAACCAATTAAAAATGCAGCTCCGCGAATTTCAATGATTTTCCAAACATTCGCTCTGATTCCATGGCTTACTGTATTTGAAAATGTAGCTCTTGGTCTTGATGAACATAATTTGTCTAAATCTGAAATTAAGGATAAAGTTTTGAAATCGATAAATCTTGTAGGATTAGGAGGGTATGGGGAAGCTTATCCAAAGGAAATGTCAGGGGGTATGAGGCAAAGAGTTGGTTTTGCAAGAGCGCTAGTTGTTGATCCTGAGATATTGCTGATGGATGAACCATTTTCTGCGCTTGATTATCTTACGGCTAATACTCTTAAAAGCGATTTGCTAGGATTATGGGCAAATCGCAGTCTTTCATCATTAAAATCAATTATTATCGTTACACATAGTATTGAAGAAGCTGTTAAATTATGCGATAGAGTAATTGTATTATCTTCCAATCCGGGAAAAGTTATTGCAAATGTCAAAGTAGAAATGAAGCATCCTAGAGATGAAACTTCTGAAGAATTTCATGAAATACTTGATAGTTTATTCTTAGCGATGACAAATTCTGCAACTGCGCAAGAGAAAAATACTGATATTAGTATACATCAATATCCTCAGCAAATATCAGTAGTGACATTATTTCATGTCATGCTTACAATAAAAGAAAAATCAGATAATAATATTAGTATTAAAAAAATATCTACAGATTTAAAATTAACTAACGAAAGGTTAGTTGCAATTCTTGATTCATTAGTATTATTGAAATTTATAGATATTGATGAGCATAATATTAAATTATCATCAGATGGGTTAGTTTTACTTGAGTCTGAGGAAGATGAACAAAAGAGAATTTTTAGAGATCATCTTCTACGCATTCCTTATGTTAGTGATATATATAAGCTTTTGGTAAAAACAGAAAATGGTAGTATATCAAAGACTGACATGTTGTTAATGTTAGAGAAGAATTTTAATCATAGCCAATCTGTAAAAATATTAGATGCTACAATTTCTTGGGCTAGATATGCGGATTTATTCTCTTATGACGTAATAAAAGAAGAGCTTTGTATTGATCAACATTTTGCGATTAAGGTTTAATATTTTTACCCGGCTTCGCCAATTGTTAGCATCGCTATTATTGGGATGAATATCAAAGAGAATAAACATGATAATAGCACTGATGTAGCAACCCGCTCTGGGTGGAATTTCATTATAGACGAAATCACTATAGTGTTTGCAGCTATTGGTGCGCTTGAAAGTAGGATTAGAGCTTGGTGCTCTGGCGTGTCGTACCATTTTAGCACTAATTTATCGAGCATTATGAATGTATATATTACAACTGGGAAGACAATGAATTTTGAAAAGAAAGCAGCTGCTGTAAATTTATAATCTACCTCAAAATTTTTCAGCCTAGACATGCCAAGTCCTATCATCATCATTCCAAGAATTGAATATGCACCTCGCATATTAAATACAAAATCATCTAAAAAATCTGGAAGTGTTAATCCAAGCAAGCTACATATACATCCAATAGTAAAAGCGTGAAGCATAGGAAGTCGTAAAACTTGTTTTACGCTCTCTCTCGTTGAACTTATTGATCGAGCACATACATAATAACCGACTGACGATTCATATATATTTACCCCTACTACAGCCATCATATATATACTCAAAGTGTAGTCATCGAATAAAGAAGCTGCGATTGGTAACATGAAATAACCAGTATTACCGCTTCCAGCGCTTGTGGCTAAAATATTTCTTGACTCATTATCCCAGTATTTATCATACATATGATATGCGATAAAACATAATAAACATGAGATTGAAAATGTTATAAAGGCAATACCAATATCAGCAAAAGTTAGGCTAGCGCTTGCTGGTATTGAAAAAAAGACAATAGGGGCTATGAAATAAAATAATAGAGATGCTATGCTTTCACGCTCTACTTTCTCTGTTCTACCAGCGACATATCCTATGATAACGCTTAGTAAAATCGAAATGATTTTAAAGAATAAAGCCGAAAAAAGAAGCATTTTTTAAATAAAATATTATAACTTGATGATTCTACACTTGCGCAAAATAAAAGCAATTTATTAGCATTGTGAATGTTATTTATTCTATATAATTTATTGAAAAATATGTTTTTGCCACAATTCTTGCGCGGCGATAATGTCAGATATTGCAAGTTTTTCAGCCAATACTCTGTTTACTTGAAAGTGATGGTAATCTATAGGGTCATTCCATGAGCCTCCCCAAACATCAAATCCGTTTTTAAGAAAAATATCTACGATAGGTTCAACCATGCCTGGACGTAAATTACCTCTATTTAAGTAATCTTTCCCAGTAGATGGGTAAATAGAGCAATTGGATTTCTGAAATTTTGTTTCAAAATCAGAAATCATAGGGTTTTGAGCGGGGTTAACATCAATCGCAAGACCATATGCGTGTATTGATAATATGCCAGTTCCAGTAATTAATCTATTATTGAAGCATGAAGAATTATTTTCTTCCATTGAAGTGCTATCATGGTAATTATATGTATCTAGTAGCTTTACAGAATTAATGGGAAATTCCGCGACTAGAAGAGTTTTAAAGATATTTATCACGCTTTCGGCTGCAACATCTAGAACCAGAAGTTCACCAGTTTTTATTTCATTTTCAAAATTTACATGAGAAATTCTCACTTTTTTCAATCTCCCCAGAGATATTGGGCATTTATCATTCCATCCATTATTTTTGATGAGAAGATTTTTAAATTCATGGGTTAGTTCTTCGATTTCAAAGTTCATAATTTTTTCAATATTAAAAATTGTGGTTTTCTGCCCGCTTCTATTGCTTTTGAGTTATATTTTGTTTGTATATAACCATCATGAGCTATTGATTTATCGGAATTATTATCAGAAAAGCCGTTTGCTACGGCTAATTTTAAGACGCTATCTACATAATCTGGTATGTCACTTGCGAATATAAGATACCCAGCTGATTTTAGCAAATTATGGATATGTTCTATTCTAGAATTATTTACAAATCTTCTTTTTTTCTGATTTGTTTTTGGCCATGGGTCTGGGAAGAGAATATATATAATTGAGCAAGTTTGCTCTGGAATATTTTTTAAAACAAGGTCGGCATCATCAGGCCATAATTTAAAATTTGTGATATTTTCAGCTTTTGCGAGTTTAAGGCAATTTGCTACACCATTCAAATAAGGTTCGCAGCCTATATAAGTTATGTCAGGATTAAGTTTGCACTGATTAATAAAATGTTCTGCCATGCCAATGCCGATTTCTATTACAAACTCATTTTTAATATTTTTTAGAGGCTCGTTCTCCTCTATTAAATGATTCGGTAAATTTTCTTCAATTAGATTTTTTTGGATGTTAGACAGAGATTTTCCAATTCTTCTGGCAAAAGAGCGAAGAAGTGGCTGTTTTTCTGTATTCATTTCGGTTGCTGAGAATTTTCTTGCAAACAAACCATATCTTTTTTTATTATTTTTTGCATATTTGTATCGCATTTGTGCCAATCGACAATATCAACTTTGTAAGGTAAGTTGGATTCTTCAAAATCTTCTTCTAATTCCATTAGTTTTTTTTCTGGAATTTTATCAAAAAAACATAGATCAATATCAGACAATTTTTTGGCTCCGCCTTTTACTCTAGATCCAAAAATATAAAAACTATATGGATATTTACTTAGAATTTCTTTTGCTATTTTTAAATGTTTTTCTTCGATCTTTAACATCTATGCACCTATGTTTTTTAGAAATTTTTTAATTTCTTTGGAAAATAGAGGTGTAATTGATAGAACTTCTAAAGCTTCTTTCTCAACATACGTATGTACAGTCATATTGCGCTTTCTTAAAAAATCAAACCATATTTCGGGGTCGTTGATAAATCCTTCAAGAGCAGCCATACGGAATGTTTCTTTCGGCGAATTTGCAATTTTTCCTCTTTCTTGTAGTAATCTCCTCATTGTTTTCCAGCTAAGCTCAAAACAATATTCGAAGGCTTGAATGGTACCAGCTTGTTCTTGCTCAGTTTTATCATTTACTCTAAATTTTTCAAATTTCTCAAATGCTTTGAGTAATGAAGAAATATCAATTTCACCAATTAACATTGTATGCCTTTTAGATAGTTATACGTGTTTATTATACATTCCTATTAGACTATAGTCATTCAAAATTTATTGCTCTTTCAAAAAGGATGACAATATGTTAATATGCCGCGATCTGTCAACAGAATGCCTAGGAAATGATACATATTATATCAAGTGTTTTGCCTATTTTTATTATTACGCTTCTTGGGAGGTTTATAAGATCATACTGGCTAAAATCTGATGAATTCTGGAGAGGCTTAGAGAATTTATCGTATTTTCTATTATTTCCCGTAGTGTTATTTAATTATATTATAGACGCTGATATAAGTTCTATTCACCTTATAAGGCTTGTTTTTGCATTAATGATAGCAACAAGCATAGTGGCTGTAGGGCTCATAATATTTCAAAAAAAATACAACATAGATAATCAAGTATTTACCTCGATTTTTCAAGGTTCTATAAGATATAATAGTTATATTTTCTTTGCTCTAGGAGATGCTTTATACGGCAAGGATGGTATGGTTATCGTTTCTGTAATAGCAGCATATATGATAATTTTTACAAATGTTTTATCGGTAACTGTTTTTTCAATTTATACACCATTAAAAGAAGAAGATAAATTACGTGGCTTCTCGCAATGGGGTTTTATGTTAAAGAATATTTCTACAAATCCATTGATTATTGCTAGTATAATTGGATTTTTTCTAAACTATCTTGATGTTACTTTAGCTCTTAGTGTTCATAGGACATTACAGACTCTTTCAAGCTCCGCTCTTGCAATTGGTATATTATGCGTTGGAGCAAGCTTGCGTTTTAATATATTATCAATTACCACTAATTTAGTAATTACTCTAAGTTGTATTATGAAGTTGCTTATTCTTCCAGCAATTACATTTTTAGTATTTAAATTACTTGGTATCAAAGGCTTAGCTCATTCTGTTGGACTTCTATATAGTTCTCTTCCTACGGCTACAAATTCATATTTTCTTTCAAAGCAACTCGGTGGTGATGCAGAATCAATGTCTACAATTATTACTTTTAGCATTGTTCTTTCGGTCTTGTCATTGACTCTTCTAACGTATATTCTGACGTAATACTAATAGAACTTGGTATTATAAATTATAGAAAATGCATAACATAAGGTACATATGAGTAATAGTCATGGCGGTATTTCTAAAGAAGAAGCTTTAGAATTTCATAAAAGAAATGGTAAACCAGGTAAATTTGCCATGTGTTCAACAAAGCCTCTTGTCACACAACATGATCTATCTCTCGCATACTCACCAGGTGTTGCATATCCATGTGAAGAGATTTTTAAAAAACCAGAAACAATTTATGAATATACTTCAAAAGGAAATTTGGTAGCAATTATTTCAAATGGTACTGCGGTTCTTGGACTCGGGAACCTTGGAGCCGCAGCATCAAAACCTGTTATGGAAGGAAAGGCGGCTCTATTTAAAAAATTCGCTGATATTGATGCTATAGATATTGAAGTTGATACTGAAGATCCAGAAGCTTTCATTAATGCTGTAAGATATCTCGGAAAAACTTGGGGTGGAATTAACCTTGAAGATATTAAATCCCCAGAATGTTTTATTATAGAGAAACGCCTTCGTGAAGTTATGGATATTCCAGTTTTTCATGATGACCAGCACGGTACTGCAATTATAGTTGCAGCTGGAATTATCAATTCTTGTTTTATTACCAACAGAAAATTAGAGAATCTGATTATTGTATCTAATGGTACTGGGGCTGCAGGTATTGCCTGTATTGAATTGCTTAAAAAATTGGGTGTGAAGAATGATAATGTAATTTCATGCGATAGTTTTGGAGTTATACATAAAGGTAGAAAGGATGGCATGAATCCATGGAAAGAGAAGCATGCTATAGATACAGATAAAAGAACATTGCTTGAAGCGATGAAAAATGCTGATGTTTTCTTGGGGCTTTCAGTTAAGGGCGCGGTAAATAAAGATATGGTTGAGGCTATGGCGCCAAATCCAATAATTTTTGCAATGGCTAATCCTGATCCAGAGATTACGCCTGAGGAAGTTTTTGAGGTAAGGAAAGATGCTATAATGGCAACTGGTAGGTCTGATTATAATAATCAGGTCAATAATGTTATGGGTTTTCCTTATATTTTTAGGGGAGCTTTAGATGTGCGTGCTAGTACAATTAATGATGAAATGAAGATAGCCGCTGCTTATGCTCTTGCAGAGCTTGCGCGTCTCCCAGTCCCTGAGGAAGTTTCAAAAGCTTATTTTGGGAAAAAGCTGAAATTTGGCCCAGAATATATTATTCCAGCTCCATTTGATCCAAGGCTTATTAGCATAGTTCCTGTGGCTGTAGCAGAAGCAGCAATTAAAAGCGGAGTGGCTAAAATTAAGAATTTTGATTTAGATAAATATAAAATCTTACTTGGTGGACGTTTGGATATTACATCAAATTATATGAATCTGATTTTTTCAAGAATACAGAATACAAAAAAACGCATTATCTTAGCAGAAGGCGAGGAAGAAGAGACAATAAGCGCAGCTCTTACAATGCGTGATAATGGTTGTGGCATACCGGTTTTAGTTGGGAGGATGAATAAAATTGAGCCTATTCTTGCAAAAATGGGAGTAGGGCTCAATATTGCTGGGATTGAAGTAGTGAATGCAGCTAATACAAAGCACCTTGATCAATATATTGAATTTCTATACCAGAAGCTTCAAAGAAAGGGATATTTACAAAGAGAATGTGCTAAGCTTGTAAAATCAGATAGAAATATTTTTGCATCCTGTATGCTTGCTCATGATCATGGTGATGCAATGTTAACTGGTCTTACAAAATCTTATTCAAATTCTCTTGATGATATTTTAAAAATTATCCCTCCAAAAGAAAATCATATAATATTTAGCTATTCTATTTTACTTACGCAAGATCATAATATTATTGTTTCGGATTGTAGCGTAAATGAGCTACCAACAGCTGAAGAATTAGCAGATATTGCAACTCAAACAGCAAATATTGCGAAAACAATGGGATATTCCCCGCGTGTGGCTTTAGTTTCTTTTTCAAATTTTGGTAATCCAATGAAAGAAAAAGCATTTAGAATAAGAGAGGCAGCGGAAATTCTAACAAGTAGAAATGTTGATTTTGAATTTGAAGGAGAAATGTCCCCAGATGTTGCGCTAAATCAGAATTTAATGCAATTATATCCATTTTGTAGATTATCAGCGCCTGCAAATATTTTAGTTATGCCAGCTTTAAATACAGCGGTAATTGCAACAAAAATATTTCAAGAATTGGGCGGTGGTAGATTAATCGGACCAATATTAACAGGTTTAAGTAAGTCAGTTCAGATTGTGCCGATGGGCTCGAGCGCAAGTGAGATTATTAATCTCGCCGCATTTGCGCTTGCGAACTCTACTAAAATTTAATAAATTAAGTTGATAAATATATAATTACTAATACAATAAAACTATTCCATGGTGTAGTGAGTTAATTTTTTAGAGCTTCGTTGGTTATAATTATAATAAATAATTTAAAACAATATAAAAAGGTAAAGTATATGAGTAAAACCAGTAAGGAATATGCATCTGATTTTATTAATAATTTGATTAAAAATGGATGCGAAGGCGGTCTAGAACTAGGCTATAACACATTAATAGCAACTATAGATGTTTTCCCTAGAAAAATAATGAGTAGTAGAGATAAGGGGATAGCAGAGGATAAAGCAATATTTGATAAATTTTATGCCGCGCATCCAGGTGTTGACAAAGAAGAAATAGATACTTTTATAGATATTATGTCGCATACAAATCATTGCCATTGTAACAATGGTTCTGAAGCTAGTAATCATGGTCTTATCGGAGAAGCAGATTCAGCAGCAGTTTAATATTGATAATAATTTTAATCACAAAACGTAGAGTCAAAAGTGTCGTCACTCTAAATAGGGTGACGGCATTTTTTATATATACAGTAACACCGCCAAGGTTTAGATTATACCTTCCTCCTAGTTAAATCATCATACTAAAAACAGACCAGCTCCGGTTTAAAAAGCAACAGAGTGGGCAAAGTTTAATAAATTAGGTTGACAAATATATAATTATTAATACAATAAAACCATTTTATGGTGCTGTGGGTTAATTTTTTAGAGCTTCATGGGTTATAATTATAATAAACAATTTAAAACAATATAAAAAGGTAAAGTATATGAGTAGAGAAGTTATACCAAATCCCATAATTAATTAAACTAATAGAAATGTTATCAAATAGGTGCT
>CAYPDX010000018.1:0-24621 GCA_964409695.1 uncultured Rickettsia sp.
GAGTAATGACTTTGTTATGAGCAATTCCCGGGACTTTATCTCTTATTACTTCAACTCTTGCTCTTCTCAAATCTTCTACAACAGATTTCTTTGCCGAAAAGTTACTCCTATCAAGAAGAGCCTTTACCATAACACCTCTTTTGCTTGCTGCTATAAGTTCATCTATGATTACATGAGAAGTAAGGCCATATGCTTGCAAATAAATGCTTTCTTGAGATTGTCTTAAATAGTTTGCAATAAAATCTTCACAACCTGAAGGAGGGGTAAAACAAAGCTGTATGTTTTCAGTTTGTGTTTCGAAACCTTTCCAATTAGTAACACTATAGAATTTGCTATAACTAATACCTAAAGATATACCTATAACTAGGCCAAGTAATAAGGTTTTGTATCTATTGACTTTCTCATTTTTTATCATTTTATCTCTTATTATATCCTTATTAACATAATACTTTGCACAAACAACTCATAGCGCTTTCTTCTTTTATGCAACACCTGATTGAAACGTGAGATTAAGCACTAAAATCTTACTAAAACTTTGCTTCTAGCGTTAAAATATGTTAGAATCTTCCATATAATTATACAAAGAATAGAAGTACTTATGGCTAAAAATCTTTTTACTAAAGATAATTTCTGGAACCTAATGTTTTGGGTAGGAATTGTTTTAGCCGTTTCTATCAGCGAACTTCTCTCAAACATATCTGGTACCTTAAGTTTAATTTGTATTGTACTGTCTATTCTCTTTCTTCCAAGCAGATTAGCTAAACTTAATAATGTGCTATATAACGAAGATAAAATATTTCTAAATTCCCAAGGAGATCCTATTACAGAAAGATTACCAGCTTCATTTGGAATAGTAATATTCGTGAATCTACTAGTAAGCGGCATAATTATCTCCAGAAATTTCAATGAAATAAGCGTTTCTACTATCACAGCTATAATATTTACTTTACCAACTTTATATTTTATCTTAATAAATTGCCCTATTTCTATATTATTCAATGAAAATGCTTGGTCACCTAAAATTATTGGATTAGAAATAAATAAAAACATTCCCATTAGTACAAGTTGTAACGGTATATCCGCTAACTCAAATCTTTCTTCATCATTAAACAATTTTATGCGTGAAAACCCTATTACAGACGCGAGATGGTCTGGATCAAGTAGCAATATACACAATCCGAATAGAAGATAATTATTCATATAACATCCTATCACTTTTCAGATTGCACCTTCTTTGCAACTGCCATAGGAGCTTTATTATTAATTGTGGACGTGCTTGTGGGCCCTCCAATTCCTATAAACTTTCCTAACTTACCCTGCCCTATTCTGTCTTCTTCATATTTATCTATCTTCCTCTGCCTATTATCTTCAACTTCTTTATTCTCTTGTTTTGCATACTCATATTTTACATCATTTCTATTTCTCATTTCATCTACCTTTGCCTCGACGTTATTTTGGACAAATGTTTTATCATCAGGATTTATCCCTTGAGATGCTGAATATGCTTTTACATCTGAAGCATGATCTGTATCTATATAACTACTGTATTGCTGAGCTGACATATTTAGTCTCTCTTGCTGATTTTCATGCTCGAACTTGCCTTGACCTTTAGACATTTCTTCACCAACTAATGATGATACTTGGCTAGATACCATATTATTCCACACTCTATCTACTCTTGGATCATGACTTTCTATCATTCTATGGGCCTCTTTCTGTGATACTCCATAAGTAGCAGCTACAGCTTTTTGCACTTCGTCATACATATCCTTATCATGTGAACCATCGCTTGAGTGTACACGTGATAATGCTCTGTTTAAGCTTTCTAATCTGTCTGACTGTACGTGCATAGATCTTTCAGCTGATTTTTGCTCTTCATAACTTCTCCTAATATCATCACTATAACTCTTATCTATATTATTAGAACTCGCGAATTGTTCACTCGATGCTGCTCTAACAACATTGTTATAATCTTCTCTAGTGAACTGCTCTTTGTTAAGTTGATCATCATCTCCAACCAATTGACTACTATTGTTAGTCGCAGATATGCTTCCATTTGCACCAAGAGTTAAATCCCCTCCAAATTTACCTACTTTACCAATTACACTTTCCCCTCCTACTTTATCTAACGCTTTTGTAGCTAAATTACCCATCATCCCAGGCAAAGAAGCATTAGCTCCACCGCTTAAAACAAAACTGGCAGCTTGGTCCCATCCATATCCTTTTTGCTCTCTCAGTGTACGTATTTGATTAACAGCTTTTTGCATAGCCTTACCTTGTTCTCCAGTTTTAGAATAATCAAATGCCTCTCCATTACTCTCCCTTTGAGCAAGATTTGCTACATAACCGGCAGTCTTACTAAATGTTGACCTATGTGCGTTATGATATGATGCTTGTTCTGATGCAAGTTGATTGCTTGTATCTGAAATATTATCAGCTATTTGAGAAGACTCTCCGCTTCTTAAATTAAACTTCACACTTCCACCAGACATAGTCATACCTATACCACTTTGAATCACACTATTACCATCTGGAAGTATTCTTTCCGTACTACCATCAGTATGTTGCGTTTCACTAGCTCCTGCTCTGTATGAGGAGTTAAAATCTGTTTTAAATCCTTGTTGCATTGCGACCTGCATATTACCGGCTGAGTAATTATCAAAACTCTTATTACCAGATACTACTTCTTGAGATGCAGCTGATGCTGCAGAAGTTGAGGCTCCAGTAATGGTATTTGCAAGATTAATAAATCCGCTCACTCCTCCTTGCACTATACTAAATGCAAGATACGGTATAACCATCTGAAGACCAGATGCTACTGCTACTATCTTATCAGAATAATCTCCTATCTTGCTATAACTCGTAAAGCTCACAAAACCCTCAGCCATATCTCTCATCTGACTTGCACTATAAAGATCAATGAACATGTTTAAAACGGCGTTTAAAGCAGGCCAAAGCTGTAATGACGCAACAATAGAAAGATAACCCATATATTTTGCAAAACCTCCTCCTATTAACATAAGAGGAACCATAAATATAAATGATGCATATATAATGCCTTTCATTACAGAAAGTAGTATAGGCAAATACATACTTGCAAGATCAGCAGATATTCTCCAGTTTGATTCCTGTGTCATAGCTGCTCTTGCAAATCCATAACTTCTAGCCGAATCTGACATAGAGTTCATCATCATATACTGCCTTAAGTTACTTTCAGCAGAAGCCGTCCCTCCTAAATACTGATTTGTTACAACTTCTAAGTTCTGCTTGAAAAAACTTCTAGTAGTTTGAGCTCCTCTTTGAGCAAAAACTCCTGTACTATTTCTAGCAAGTCCAAAATCTGTTTTTAAATATTTATTCTTCAACCTATCTATTTCAGTTTCAAATGCTGGAGCTATGATCTCATTTGCTGCTTCATAACAAGTTCTTAATTCATGTCTATTTCCTACTTTCATTTCTACTCGCCTAAGACGACTTGTATTAGTACTTACTAGCCTCCACACATCATCAGTAGATAATAAATCATTTAGAGTATATTTATTCCCAATAGCTGCATCCATCATCACACATCTTCTAAAAAACTTATCCATATTATGAGCAAATTCTGGGGTCTTAATTTTCCAGTTTCTTGCCTCTTGTAAGAGCCTTGCTCCAAAGACCATCCCATAATCTGTATAATTACTACTTCCTACTGTAGTAAACGCTTGCTCAAAAGCATTTGTTAATATAAATCCAAAATTTTCCATAAACCCAATAGGTACAGCAAATCCATAGGGTAAATTATCAACCTTATCTCTCTGTTTTGTAATGCTATCTTCTATAAACACCTCAGTTCTTGGTATCAATAATGTATTGATTACAATTATCATAGCTGCAACTTTCAGTAAGGGCGCCCTTGATCCACCTGAAGCTCCGGCATAAGCTGCTTTCATACCATAATAAGCAGTAGCGACCACTGCCACTGTCTTAATCATTAAACTAGCAAAACCACTATTCATAATCATTGCAATGCCGTTTAATATATAGAACATTGCATCTATATGACCGTATGTATGTATTATAAGATCCATTTATTTTCTCTTTCTTTCAATTATTATTAGTTTTCCAAATGCTGCATCATTTTACCAAACGTAAATTCAAACTCTTTATGCTGCAATTCTAGACGTTGCTTTACTTGCGTTATGATTTGTAGTTTTTGGAATGCTCCAAATTTAGCATCTGATAAAAATCTTCTGATGTTTTCTGCCGTCACCACAAAACTCTTAATCACAACATTATCTACCTGCACATGTTCTAATGCTTGGACGTTCGTTATTACCCTGTTTAACATAGCCTGCAGAAAGTTTGTAATTACGTCATAACAAACAACCTCTACAAACTCACTCATCCTAACAAGGTAATCATCTGTATTTGTCTTGGTAGCAAGTTCCATCTCAATTAGATTCAAAATAGGAACTGAAGAAAAAGCAAGAAGTGCTTCTTCATCCTCTGTTAAAGTGGGATTGTCTACTTTTACTTTCTCTATAAGAGATTTCATAATCTTTGATATGTTCCCATATAAAGTATCAGTAGGCCCTAACGTTACTTCTTCTAATCTTGGATCAAGACATTTGTCAGTAGAATCACACACATAGAGCTGAATCCTTGAACTACCACTACTACCCCCTATATACTTTTCGAGTAAATCCTTATCTCGAAGAAGCGTAGGCTTTGGAAAGAACCTATACCTTCCTCCTTCTTTCTTGCCTATTATCGTTCCTGACACTGACATCATTAACTCTTTGAGTTTAGTATCAGTTGCTGCTATGCCAGGCTTACTAAGCGCCTTCCATACAAGGTTAAATTCATCACCAAGCATAGATTCAAACTCATCACTTGGGCCACGAATAACATCACCCGCTGTATCCTGGCATCTTCTTGTAGTTTCAAACATATCACTATTAGTTCTTGCAACATTTGACTCCATCATACATTGCTGCTTCTCACCAGAAGCAAGCTTACCAAATGCACCAGATGCAATATTTTGTGCCATTGAACATTGATTCATAGTAAGGCCATTTATATCCCGAGCAATAGCTTCAAGATTTGACATAATATCCTCACACTGAGGACAAGCAGTCTTTATACTCATCTTCACAAGATATGCACCTGATGCTCTTCCAACACCCTTTAAAAACTGACTAAACTCGGCTGCTGAAATATAAGACATAGCTCCAAATCTAAAATCACCTGACCCAGTACAAGCATCAAATCTAAGCCTCGGTGTTTGAATATTAATAGGTTCTAGTTCTTTTGGCTTAGGACCTCTAAGTAATATAGAACCTCCTGTCATATAACCTCCAGATTGATCCTTTATAATAGCTGCTGAATTTACATTACTCATACCGCCTTCAGGCGACGCATACTTTACCAAAGCATCAAGTGCTGCATAAGAAGAACATGAAGTAGCTAGATTTAGACAAGTACTAAGCACAAACACACAGAGACAATAAAGAATTCTTTTTTTCTTACTTTTTGCTAGTAGTTGGCTTTCCATATTATTCTCACTTCTATTCATATTTTCTTCTCATTCTGCCGTTTGTATTAAGTAACTTTGCTCTACGCTCTTTAGCATACTCAATAGCTAGCCCTGTATATTCTTCGAGCTCTGAGATAGATGCATATCCTCTGATAAGTTCAAATGCTGTTTTTCCATCTTTAGATACAACAACAACGGTGGGGGTTGCTTCTATTCCAAGACGAACAGCTAAATCAGTCATCTTCTTTCCTTCAAATAATCCGCTCATCTCTCCGTCAATACTTGCCTCCTCAACCTTAAAGCCGAATTCCTCAGCAAAACGCTTTAAAACGGGAGCGAATTCTTTGCAATAACCGCAACCTCCCTTCGAAAAAAAGACCAAGTCAAAATTTTCAGCAAAGTTCTTGATTTTAAGACCTGCTTCTTCTTGCTGCTTTTTACGTTTGAATTTTACTGCATGAACATTTTCAGGGTTTTTTAGTTTGTCAAAATACTCCGGATACATAAACTTTGCTTGTCTCGAGGCACTATCAAGAGCAAGTGCTCTTTCCCACATTTTCTCTTCAAGCTTCATGTAAGCAATAACAGTTTCAGCAGATGGCCTAGCAATCATAATATCCCTACTCTCATCCATCTGCTTTTTAAGCTCTTCTATCTCTCTTCTTGCTTGTTCAACTGTTATTTGATCTTTTGCATCATTTTGATTTTGCTCTTTATTACGGAAATTTTTTTCTGATGGCTTTTCTTCAAACCATAGCCAGCCTCTATACCTCTCACCTATAAAACCTTCTGATTTTTCTCTGTTATAGTTATTGTGATTAACCAGAGTGTTGTCGCGCCCTTCGTAAGAAGCACTTTCAATTGAGTAAGAATCGCCACTAGCAATTACACTGCTTGAAAAACATAAAATTGAAATCGATAGCACATTTCTGAGGAAGGATTTGATAAGCTCTACAACAAAGAAATACTGAAGAAAAAGTTTATTTTGCATATTCACCTTCATCCTGAAGCTTGCTAATTTGCTGTGTATTTAATCCTGAAACTGATGCCTCCGGATTAAGTTCTAAATTCGGTGTCCCCTCATCAAATTTTCTTATACTTGGAATAGAATCAGTAACCCTTGCCTTGATATCACCTATATTCGGTACTTTCATTTTGTTCTTCATATCAAGAACAAACTCAGATAAATCCAGCTTTTCAAAATCTAGCCTTGTTATCTCATTTAAAGTAAGACCTCTACAATCAGGAGAACCTCCTGATCCAAAACTCATTCCAAGTTGTTTTCTTGCTTCCACCTGAAATACTTTATTAAGCATATTTCCAAAGCAGCAGAATTGATGTTTATTAACATGGAATGGCTTGGTACCAGTTGTAGTTTTGCCTGTGTAAACACAAAGATTCTTCTCACGTAAATCTTGCAGCTTTCTTTCATCTACATTACAACTAGCCCCAAGACTTCCGCCCCACCCTTTTACTTTGCAACAATTAAGATAATCCCCGGGTTTCTTACTACAACTTTGCGAAAATCCTTCAAATAATTTAAACCCCATATCTTTTGCTCCAGCTGTTTTACTAGCTGCATAAAGCTGAGATACAGATTCCATCATTCCAGTATCCATCTCATAACTCTTATCTACGCAGTTACCATCAATGCATGGAATACCACTACAAACTATTTTATTTGCTTCATCACCTTTTGGGTTTTGTCTTACTACCTTATCTTCAGTAAAGCCCATTGTTCTTCTTTTGCAGGAAAATTCTTTTCTTTGGTTTACACAATTGCCAAGACTGTCATACAATAAACATTCTTTTAGCCTGATCTCATAACAATGAGCAATAAGACTACAATCATTTCTAGACGGGAAAGAACAAGTTTTAGTATATGTATATCTCCAGCATGGCTTTGATACTTTATAACCTCCTATTGTTTTTTCTCCTGATTCTGCGCACGTTCTACCACTATCAGCGCAAGCAACTGTTCCTGTACCTCCAGCACTTGTTCTCCATGAGCCTTGAAATTTGGATCCAGCTGCGAATGTTTTCTGACATGACGTAAAACTAATTATGAGAATCATCATAAAATATAAAACATTTTGTCTAATATTCAGAGTTAGCGAGAAGTTAAACTGCATACCTCGTCCCACCTCCCTTCACTCCAAGTCTCACATATTAATTCTCCTGTTCTGTATTTGTAGGAGACAGTATATGTATCAAATATATATTCCTTGCCTCCCGCATGATGAATAGGACCCTCACCTCTTGGATTAATTCCTATACTACCTATTTGTCCCTCATTCACTTTAAGCTTTGATGCAATTACCCTCTGAACAGATGTATTCATTCCGCCGCCAATATGCATATGTAAGCCAAATGTCTTTTTCTTCCAGTAAACTCCATAAAGCCATCCATAAGATCTTGCATCTCCTCCAGGAAACACCATATATTTTACCTCACTCTGCCAAGCATCATATTTCCAAGCAGTCTTTATGCATGTCATAGTCAAAGTATCAGAACAGCTATAGGTATTTTTCAAATACTCACAAAACTTCTGATCATATTCGACTTCTTTACCCTCTCTTCGCTCTACCTCTATAGTATAAGGATCTTTAATTTCTGCTGCTTTTGCTACTCCTTTACAATCTATTCCATTGATCCTTAGTAACTCTGTGAGCTCACCCATCTTTTTATCAGTTGCATCAACAATCTCATCTGCATCCATTTTATGTGCCATTGCACCTGGTTTTGTATAATCTGTCTCAAAGTCTGTAAAATATGCGTTTTCTTCCTTATTTCTTTCTCTTCTGCCTTCAGATTCAAGGGAATTTTCATCTATAGAACTTAGTCTTCCTTGCTCGGAAGATAATTTTCCTGCATCTTCTACTGATAAAAAATCACCAACATTTGGGGACTCAGCTGATTTAGCCCCTGCATTTCTTAATTCATCAGTGTGAATATCCAGTTCTCTCTTATCTGGAATGTAAGTATCAAATTCAGATGTAACCTCATTAATATTAGTTCGGACAAGAGGAAGCGATGAAGCAGATGAGGCAAATACATTTTGCACATAGAACGAACATGTAACGGACAAAATAAGACAAACTAATTGCAAACAAAAAGATAATTTTGCACTTTGGTTTTTTACTGTTTTTTTCATTTAGTTTTCTACCGCTCTCTTTTTGTTTTTTCGAGTAGTTTGCTTGCAGCAATCTTCATATCACCTGATAATTCAAATTGCTGCAGCGCTCCTCTAATACCTAAATTTCCTACAACTTTATCAAAAGTCTTTTTACAACTCATAGAATCAAAACATTCTTCTTCTTGCACTAAAACAACACTTGGGACTATTTCTATTCCAAACTTACTAAATGATTCATCATCAATTATTGCTCCTGCTACTTTATTTTCTGATTTAGCATTATGAGCAGATTCTCCATCTTGAAGATCTGTTATAATTCTAATCAGTTCCTTAAAATTACCGTTTGGAAGACCTTTAAACACAAGAATTCCTCCATATTTTGACGCTTCCTTGTAATAGTTTTTAAGGAGAGTTGCTGGCATTGAAGTTGAAACAAACACAAGTAACTGAGGCTTTACTTCCATATTTAATTGATCCATCTGATCAGCAGAAAGATCAGAATCAGAATTGCTAGATAAAAAATTCTTTATCTCTAACTTTGATTGTTCAATAACAAACTTTCTAGCATCTACTCCTTGAGTAATTGCAAAATCTTTATCTGCTTTTTCTTCTGCGTTAGTACCAAAGCTATTAGAACTTGCAAAAGCTATACAACCCTCACAAAATATGGATATAACGAATAAAAATATCATTAAAGCATACAACAATTTTTCTTCCTCCATATTAAATAACCAAAATCCTGACCGTCATATGGATACTCTCTTCCGCTAGAATATAGTAAATCAGAAAGGCCAAGTGGCCAGCAACCGATTGGACCAGAACTAGGCCTTGGATTTGTCATCTGAAGCTTATATTGGCTTTTTTTAATTTTCATGGCCCTGTTTTTACGACATAATTTGCCGTTTATTGAACCATCATCTGTTGAGGTTTCTTGAGCAAGCCCCATACGATGCATTTTTGAAAGAATACGAGTTGTAAACAAACTACTATTTTGTACTCCTCCAATATGGTCAGCATTAGCACCACTTAGAGGATACATATTACCCCAGCATCCAGCGCACCAAAACATCGAATCCATTGGAGTAGATATAGTAGCAGACGCGCAGTCTAAACTACAAGCCGCCTGCGCTATAGGATTACCAAATAACCAAACCTCCGGATTCATAAGCTGCTGCAACTTATCATCATTCCAAGTCACATCAAACTCACTCATATATGCTACATCAAACGTAGATTTTTCTAAGCATGCAAAATCAGTTAAGAGTTCTAGCCAATAAACAAGAGGATAAATATAATAATGGAGATGGTAGAAACTATGATGAGCATGATGATTGCCATACCCATGCTGATAACTCGAAACTTTAGTTAACTTAAGTGGCCCCATCTGAGTTCCTCCAAGATTTGTCATACAATATGGAGTTCTGGTAACATCAACTAATCTTCCTGGCTCCCAGAAGCCTATAGAGACTCCAGGCACCGGAACATTAGATTTTGTACACAGGCAAATTGGGCTTGCTGGATTTTTTATGTCTCTGTTTTTGATGCCTCCACCCCTTGCAACAGGAATAGGTCCGATAGTAATAGGTAAAAGACAGCTCCAACAAATATCAGTTATAGGATTGACAAAATGTCCAGAACATGGGAAATTAGCAACCGCTACGCTTGGTTGTATAACAAACCAAAGTAGTATGAGTTTTATTATTTTATAAGACTTATTTTTTCCATTGCCTTGAGAGCTGAGTTTGGCGACCTCTCTCAAGGCTTTTTTCTTATTTAAATACAAATTTTACCTATTCTTCATTCTTTCATTCCTTGAATATCTTTCCAGCCCATAAATCCTCCAGAAATTCTTTAACGGGATATATTATTATTTCTTCTCCATCCTCTAAAATAATTCTTCTAGCGCTATCTTCCATACAGACAATATAACCTCTATTTACTCCGTACTCTTTCATAAATATTTTAAGATTTTTTAGCTCAGTTTTATGTATGTGGCTTGAGATCTTAACTTCCACAGGCACTGGAGAAGAAGCCCCAGCCAAATGAATAATAAAATCCACCTCAATACCAGTGTGCGTGCGCCAATAGCTAATTTGGTGGTCCAGAAGATTTAATTTTATATACGCTAATAATTCAAGGTATATATAATGCTCAAAAGACTTACCAGCTTCAATACCTTGCAAAACTTCAAATTTACGATTCATTAGTCTATTGGCAATACCTACATCAAATAAATAAAACTTTGGAACAGATGAAATAATTCTTCTACTTGCCCTACCTAAATAGGGATAAACAAAATAACCTACTAAAGTATCCTCAAGAATTTGATAATACTCTTTTACTGTAGAAGAATGCACTGCAACATCACGTGCTATATTAGAGTAATTTAATTGTTCTCCATGTGAAAAAATAATAGTTTTCAAAAAATTACCAAAACCTGATAGATTACGCACTAACCCTTCAGCCTTTATTTCAGAAGAAAGATATTCCTCTAGATAAGTACTTAGCATATGTTTAGCATTATCTACCCTGTAATGTTTTGGTAATAAACCGTTGTTGAATATCTTTAGTAAATTAAATTCTTCTTTTATTTCCGGATAAACCAAAGGATAAAAATGATATTTTAAAGCTCTTCCTCCAAGCAAATTTACTCCTATCTTCTTCATTTTTCTTGTGCTAGAACCGCATAAAATAAAAGAACATTTTGTATTCTCAATAAGCCAATGTATCTCATCCATAACAGCTGGTACTTTTTGCACTTCATCTATAATTATTGGCAGCGCAAGTGCTTCTACAGGTAAATTTAGAATATCTTCTTTAAATTCCCACGGAGCTCTATTATATTTATAGAATAATTTTGTGCTCAGAAAATCAAATCTCGTCGAATTCGGATATAACTCACGTAAGTAAGTTGACTTACCAGTTTTTCTTGCTCCAATAAGATATGCAGATTCTCTTTCTGGTAAATTTAATTTTAAATATCTTTTATACATAAAAAACCTTTTTATTCTAATAAAACTATAACATCTGAATAAGTTCTAGTCAAAATAAACGATGATAATTTTGAGTTAATTATAAATAAACACTGTTTATTTAGATTATCTATTGGGAAAAGATAACTCCAACAAATATCAGTTATGGGATTGACAAAATGTCCAGAACATGGAAAATTAGCAACCGCTACGTTTGGTTGTATTAGCAACCAAAATAGCATGAGTTTTATTATTTTATAAGACTTATTTTTTCCATTGCCTTGAGAGCTGAGTTTGGCGACCTCTCTCAAGGCTTTTTTCTTATTTAAATACAAATTTTACCTATTCTTCATTCTTTCATTCCTTGAATATCTTTCCAGCCCATAAATCTTCTAAAAATTCTTTAACTGGATATATTATTATTTCTCCAACATTATCAAACTCTACCTTTCTTGCTCTATCAGCTTTCGTAAAGTATAGTCAAAATAAATTATCTTTATTTAAAGTACACTTTAAATAACCCGTCGTTCTTTTAAGCCACACTAATCTTTTTCTAAAAAATATCTCACAATAAACAAAAGCATCAATAGAGTTTGTATTCTATATAAACTGTGTTTATTAAAAGTATACTCCGGATAAACACTGTTTATTCTAAATTTAACACTTAACTACCTTACTTTATCTTACATATCATCTCTCTTACTATTAACACCTTACTATCCTTTTCTTGCACTACAGTAGCTGGAACGTGCTTAATTCCAAACTTACCAGTTAACTCTCCAAACTGATCAAAGTATACCTCTGTATTAAGCTTATCAGCTAGATCTAAAGGCCTTCCTCCAACAAGTATTATTCTGTTTTCTTTTTTTTCAGCTTCGGTACTCAAAGACTCGTTTTTTAATTGATCAATAAGCCAGTCAACTTGCTCTTCATCTCTTGCATCTATAAAATATAGTTTTCTATCAAACTCCATATGATCAAGTGGGTTTATCTTCGTCCCCATATGGTATAGAAGTTTTCCATCTGGTAATTGTATGTCTTCTTGTAAAACATACGTCGGATCAAAAGTAAAACTTTCTTCCTTAGTTGTTTTGGTAATTCTTGGAACTGGGTCAGGTTCTTCTACTTTCTTTCTAGCTAAATCTACCATTTTCTCATTTTGCTTTGTTACATCTACGCTTTTGAGCTTCCTCATAATCATTGATAAAAATCCTTCTTCTTTTATCTCAAACGTCTGACCCATTTTGCCAAAATCTTTTGCTTCAGCAGTGACTTGAACTAACATAAAGATAATAAAAACCATCGAATACTTTATGCTTTTAAATATTATTCTCTCAACTTTGTATTTGATTTCTTTCCTAATCATTATTTTCTGATTCTTCCACAATAGTATTAGGGCCTGTAGTACCATCCTCGAGATGCAACTTCTCTATTACTTCATCATAGATATCTCTTGAAATCGATCTAACATTCTGTCCATATACTTTGCCTGCACTAAAGATGATCTCTGAATTCTTATCACCTCGAACTAAAGCATTTTCTTCCATTAATTCAGCTGCTCTTTTAGGCTTCCCAAAAAATAATTGTCTCTGCTCAGGATCGTCTATGGATTCTATTCTTTCTCTCTCAAATCCTAGTATTTCTTCTTGCGATACATATTTTACAACATGTTCAGTTTTTTTATTTAATGTTACGGCTAGAATATAGCCAAGCAATATGCCTATTATTGTAAATACGATATTTCCTGCCCGCATTGATAAAAAGTTAAACATACCCGTATTTCCTCAGTGCAATAGTTGTAACAGCTTCATCAAGAGAGATACCAGACTCTGTTAATTCATTTAATCCTCTAAATATGTCAGCATCTGTTGAGTATAAAACTTTGGAATAATTATCAAGGGCAAGGCGCCCTACTATCTTTACAGCAGTTGCACATAATAAAGCTTCTGCATATTTTTCTCTTGCAATACTAACTGATTTTATAAGAGGTATAATATCCTTGTATGCTTCAGATGTTTTAAAAGCATTGATACCTTTTTCATCCTGCTTAAGAAGAACTGTCCATGTACTATTTTCTAAAATAGCTTTTTGATGCTCTCCTCCTTGCAAATCAGTGAAATTCTGAACACATACAACGAGGCTTCCTCCGTATTTTCTAAGTGTTCGTGCAAGTTCAGCTAAAAATTTTGCAGAGTGCTCTAACACCATCCAGGCTTCATCAACAATAATTACAAATCTCTTACTTCTATCCCCAGTAAGAACCTGCATAAAGATTTGCATACTTATGATTTGTAATACAACAGCAAGAAATAATGGATCATTCTTGATTTCTTCAAATTCAAAAACTGTAATTTGTTTATCGAACTTTGCTTCTTGTTTTGGCTTATTTCCTTCTTCATTATTATTGCTACTGAAGAATTTTCCATAAAGCCCTTTCTTTGTGTAAGAATACAAACTATGTGATAAGTTAGTGGCTACTGCACTATTGTTCTTTGCATTGTTATTATTTTTTTTATCTTCTACTCCCTTTGAAAGAACTTCAGCAAGCTTTGTAATATCTAATTTACTCCCATAAAGTTCTAAACCTATTGAGATAGCTTTTTCAATAATGGATTCTTCTAAATTATTACCCTTTGCCCCGCACATTGAACAAACTATAGCTTTAGCATAACTCTTTGCTATTAACCTATCACTTTCAGAAATATTAGCTTTAAATCCACTAAAAGGATTAAGCACAATATTACTACCGCTACCAAATTGTATGACCTCTCCTCCAAGTAAATTACATACATTCTTAAAGCTCTGACCAATATCTAAAATAAATACCTTAACATTCTGAGCCATCATACTTGTTGTGAAATCCTGTAAAAAAACAGATTTACCAGATCCTGATGGACCAAATACACATACATTGTAATTACCACTAGAAATTCTATAAAATGGATTCCAGTTAAATAACTGCCCCCTCCTTCCAGATAATAACATGCCAGGCTCAGGTACCCCTTTCCACTCAGCATGAATTGGAAGCTTTGCTATTACTTCACTTGATAAAGATATTTTTGTAAGTTTAAAATTTGATAGGCTTTTCCATAGGTATGAGCAATGCATAGGTAGTATTGATAGAAGTGCGGGAAACTGAAAATGACGATTTACATCTATCCTCCAGTCTAAGATATTATAAAGCGAAAATAAACTCTGCTCAGCCTCATCTATAAAGTCAGATGGTGCTGTCATCATTACCTGAAAATACTCAGTTAAAAACTTTTCTCCATTTTTAGCTCTATCATTAATATCTTTCCACTCCGCTGCCTCTCGTTTTATATCCCTGTTATTCCTTGAGAACCATTGCTCCGATGATGCAATCACTCTTTCTCCTTTTTCAACGAGAGCGGTTTGAGTGGCCTTATTAAGATTATTCGCTACAGTATAAGACAATATGAATCTTGCCGGTATCGCAAGGTTGTCTCTTACCCCATCACCAAGTAACCCTATCATTTCATCTAAGCTAAATTCTTTAGGTAGATCAGTTACAAAATAACATTTAGATGCAAGCTTTGAAGATTTGTGTTCTATTCTATCTTCTAGAATTACATTACTTACACCAGGAGTAAGTATTTGATCGGATATTATTATATTTTTATTATATCGTCTTGGCCTTGAATTGGGTCTTACTCTATCATTATTTCTTATATCAAGATTTAACTCTACAATCTCTCTAACTAAAACTATCAAATCTTCAGCCTCTAATAGTTTTGGAGCTAGGTTTATTGAATCTAACTTCTGCTTTAGATTCTGCATAAAGATTTTTAATTCATTAAGTTTACTGCTACTTCCACCACAATTTTGATTAAAAACTAGATAAAGCTTATAATCTCTAGTAATTCTTCCAGAAGAATTCTTAAAATCCCTCGATAATCTATGTAAGAATTTTTCTCTACCTTGCTCTAGTTTTTTCAAGAGTGGATTAGTTGATACCCGGGCTTGCTTCCACTTTTCTGTAATGCTTCCTATATCTGAGCTTGCTACCAATAAAAATTGCATCCAACTATCAGCAGGCATTTCATTATTAAAAAATAACTCTAGGTTTTTTTCTAATGCTTCTTTACTTCCAACTATAGGATCAAGTTCCATCAAAAATCCAGCAACTCCATCATCAGTATAAAATACAGAAGATGATTCATCATAATATTTATAAATAAGATATTCAGAAAGACTCCTTGCTGACCCAGTGCTAATTTCTACTTCTTTTTTTATTTTATCAGAGATACAAGAAGTACCACCTCTTATATTATCTTCAAAACCAGCAAACTCAGCAAATCTAGCTGAAATATCAATTAAATGTTCCTTTAGACTTGAAATACGCATGTATATTAATTCCCTATTTCTATTTTCTTATTAGGATGATTTCATCCTCAAATTCACTTGTTGAAGACTCCAAAGCTGTAATAGGGTCGCCCTTTGGCCTTACAAATTCTTCGTCAAACTGTTCTTGTTTGCATTTTTTACCTCTACATTTATCTTTATAGACCTTATCAATTTCACCAGAATCAATTTGCTTATCTACAGCTCTAAGCATAGTGCAAGGAAGTCCTCTACTATCAGAGCAATTAAATTTAGATGAATATGTAGAGCAGGATGTTAAAAGAACAGCATTACAGCAGATCATAAGTACTACGGCGAATCGACTTATTATTTTATGAGTTAAAGTTACAAAATTCATAGTATTTCTCATGTTTTTATATTCTTATATTACTGTGTTCATGCATCACTGAATGCTTGTGGTTATATTAAAATTTAGCTAAGCACATCTTATGATTACTTAAGCTCATTTATTTGACTTTTACGGTCATTCTCTATTTTTTTCACCACATCTAAGCTTCCTAGATATACACCCCTTGTAAAAACTATATCAACTCTAGTACCAGCTGGGATAAGTAATACAGGAGACATATTCTCAGCTTGCTTGATATAGTAATCAGCTATTTTTTCAGCCGCAGTACCTACCCCTGAAAGTCCATTATCTTTTAGTCTGCTGTTAAAGTTTTGCTGCTGAGTATTTACAGCACCAAGTGAACTAAGTGTAAACTGACCCTCTGATTTCATGGTGCCAGCAAGACCACTAAGCATGCCTCCAATTGCAGCATTTTTAAGATTCTTGGTACTCATATCTATAACCTTCCCTTTAATACCGTTCATACCATCATCTCCATATATAAGACCTGCTATTTTGGTAGTGATGATTTCTTCAGAAGTTTTATTCTCACAAACTAAGACTTCAGCTCTAATTACAGCTCTTTCGCTTGATAAATCACCATAACTACTACCAAGGATTCTGCAGCTACTTAAATCAGCATTAAAGTTCTTAGGTAAATTACCACGTCCAGTAACTCTCATTACAACTGGAACAGGCTCTGAACTACTTGAGGCAGATGTTGAAACCGAGATCCCCCCTAAAAGAGTACCAGTTACATAAGATGTCTCTGGTATATACATTTTACTATCTCGTGGAGCTCTTATATCCATCTCATCTTCTATAATCTCACTTTGCAAGTTAGGTTCCTCTATAATTACATTCGCCCTATCCTCTTCCCTAGCTGCAAATTTCATCTCACGCATTTCATAAGCTGCTGCTTCTAAATCTTCTCTTGCGCTTTTAAGCATTTCTTTTAATTCTTTTATGTCGTCCTTTGTTTGATTTAGAGTTTCTTCTGATTTTGCATTTATACTTTCTGATATTTTACTTAACTGAATATTTGTAGTTTCTTGAGTTTCACTTAATTTATCCTCAAAATGATTCCTCCACATACGCTCTGGATCGAGCGCCTTACTTGCTACTTCCACATTTATTTTTTCTTTGTTTTGATTTTTCTTATTACTAGAAGAGGACTTACCATTACCCCCACCAAAACTAGCACTTAAGAATAAAAATCCGCCGATAGCTACTAAAGCCATTATGCAAAGAGCAACAAGCATTTGCTTCATGAATATCTGATGAGATGTCAATGCTGCCTTTTCTTTCGTCGCAGTATTATTATCACTTTCAAATAGGCCATCATTATTATTAGGTATTTTAATTCCAAGCCTTGATAAAAGCGTAAAAAAATGTTTTTTTAAATCCATAAAAATAATCCCTACTCTAACTTTATTGCTATATGCGATGATTTATAATTTTTGTTCTATATCACGCAGAACTACGTAACAATTAACGCTACTTTTTGCCGGTATTACTTTATATTTCATGCTCGTAAGTAGAGTGTTCTTAAATAACTTACTTAAGTCTTCTTCTGTAACAACAATAGGAGCACTAGTATAATTTTTTATTTCAAGGACGAGTCCTTTAAGACCTATCAGTTTATAGTTATAAAGTTCAATTTCTCTTATTTCTAAGTCAGAAAAAGCAGATAACTCATAATTGTTTTTTCTTAAATCAACTAATGCTCCCATATAACTTTTATCTGCCATTTTATTTTTTCTGCAGTTTTTACAGTTTTTGGTATTTGAAAGAACTGTAAAACTTTTTACATCGTATTTTCCTTTTTTATTCCTTACCATCACTTTTAGCATTTCTTTTGCCTCAAGCATCACATCAGATACGGAGCTATTTGCCTTATTCTTACTACCCCCTATTGAAATCACACTTCCTTCAGTATCTTTTACAACTAATGATAAATCCTGAACCTTCCCTCCACTTGAGATAATAGTTATGTCTATTTTCTCTCCAGCTTTTACCTTAGGAAGTATAAAAATACTCATACCCTGCGAGTCATGAATCATCTTGTATTTATTACTATCACCTACAACTTCTTTAATACTATATGACCCAAAACTTATTCTTGTCTGAGACTTAGTACCAATAACAGCTGTTATTTTTTTATGAGAATCATGAGGAAATTCTTGAGCTGTTGCTCCATGTATATCTATCTTACTTTCAGCTTTTGAAAATTGATCATTCGCAGCATGAGACACTGTTGAAATTACGGATAAAATCAAGAACGCTACAGATAGAAACATATTAATAAAATTAGACTTATAATAAGTACCAGTAATACGAGAAACCGTTAGTTTTTTCTTATTCATCTTGGTTCTCCTTCATCATCTAAATCGTCTTGTTCAAGTTGCTGTCTAACAAGTTCGTTACTTACATCTTGATTTTCGTTAATTGTATCAGCTTCTGATTTACCTAAATCATTTACACCATCTTTTATAACTTCTTCAAATTTAAGGCTTTTTGCCTTGTCTCTCGCTTTTTTCTCATCATCTATAATTCTTACAAAAGATTTTAGTCTTAGGCTGCCTCCTTGATACTCAAACTCTAGTTTATAATCTTCTTTTTCAGTTTCATGGCCCGCCTTACCATAATATGAAGTTAAAATTCCATGAGCTATTACACTCAAATTTTTTAGATCTATTTCTAAATTCTTGACGCTAAAATATGTTGAGAGGCTAAATCTCTTATAATCCCTCTCGCACATTACAAAATACTCAAGCAGCTGCTTTAAAGCCTTCCTATTACTGTTTGATGTATACTTAAGAACCAGAGCTTTCTTGTGTTCAATATCAGAAGGGCTAAGGTCGAGGAGGTTACTTAAAAACAATAAAGAAGTCTCCTCAAGGTAGCTTTTTGAGACTCCAGAGTTAGAGACCATCATCTCCTGTCTTAAAGCAGGCACCATAACTACTTTCTGGTCTACTGTTGCAACAGAAACAGCAAGAAAAGCATTCGATACAAGCAGTAAACCCGTTGTTAACAACAACATGTTTCTTTGCTTAATTGTATTGTCAGTATTTTTTCCTAAAACTTGTGTATTCATTTCTCACTCGCCTAATTTAAAACTCAAAATTACAAAAATTTATGAATACAAGAGTTTGGTAGATATCTAGACATTGAAATAAGCTGTGTTGGTAGATTGCCATAACACCATTTCTGTATGTAACCTTTGTACCAATATGAAGAGAAGTTAGCTCCAAACAAATAAGCAATAGCTCCTCCAATAATTGCAAAAGTAAATTCGAACTTTGTAAGCAATATTAAGCCTGTTAATCCAGCAGTTAGCAATCCTGTAAACTTAAGGCCGTAATAGTGTAATTCTTTATTTAAACACTGATTAATTTTTATCCTTTCTGACATATTATGCTATCCCATATCCGCTTTTAAGAGCAAACATAGCAAGGCCAGCTCCAGCGCACCCCTTAAAAAATCCCATAGCTCTAGCGGCAGGATCAGCAGGTGATGCTATCGCCCCTAAAGCCCCAGTAGCAATAACTGCCTTCCCCCAATTATCTAGTACTACTCGTAGTAGCACGTCAAGCCCAGCGGTTGCAGAACGTTCTAAATCAAATGACGCAGCATAAACCTCTGCTGGCCAAAAAAATGATGCCATTACTGAAATCAAACAAAGACTAAAAATGATACTAGATAGCTTATAAGGCTCTGTATTTCTATCCTGGGTTGAAATTTGTGTTAACAATGTATTATGTTTTTGATTCATTATTGATTCTCCTTGTATTTATTTGATTAATTAGGAAGTTTTTCTTTTTTTATTTTTAGGCTCATTAAATCAGCTATATCCTCAATAGAATTAATTCTCCTATCAAAAATCACACTAGCAAGTCTAATAAGCCTGTGACCTCTTCTAATCTTCTCTGTACCCTTTATTCTTGAAATCCTCGATAATGTGTCTTTTAAGAAATTTTCTGTCATGTCATAGAGAGTTTCTTCAAACAACTCCTTACTGTCGTAGACTATCCTAAGTGGGTTCTCCCCTACCCCGTAATACATTACATATTTTGAGTATTCGTTCTCGTTTTTCTCAACTATATATTTGTTCATATTACACCTGTATGTTATATAGTATTACATATATATAATATTACTAGTAATGTCAAGCATTACATATATAAATATTCTATTGTATTTTTTTCTTTTAGGTAAAGTTACATATATAGAGTTTGACAAAAGAACATTTGTGTGCCAATTAGTAATCTTAGAAGAGCTTTATTCAATTGCTAAAAATATAATTTGCTGAATTTCTTGAGATTAATAATGTCCAACACTGCATTACAGAAAAATTTAGAAAGAATTATTAAAGACCAGAATTGTTCCCTTTCTGAACTTGAAAGGAAAGCAAATATGAAAAAAAATGGAATATACAATATTTTAAAAGGCATCTCTAAAAAACCTTCTGCTGAAGCCCTTCAAGCTATATCAAAAACTCTTGGGGTCACAATAGATGATTTGTATGATCCATCTTTTGAAAAAAGAGATTTTTTAGATCAAAGTGACCTAGATTTAATAGAGAAAATAGTACATGAATTGAACATGGAAATAAAAGTACAAGAACTACAAATTACAGAAATTGATCTAACAAATCTTATTCTTGAAATTTTCAATTATTCAAAACTAGACCGACAAAAAGAAATAGACAAAAGATTTATTAAATGGATCATACAACAACGCACTACTAAAAAATAATCTTTAAGCCTAAAACGAATTGATTTAAAGTATCAAACAATCTTCATCAACTCGCGCAAACTTCTCTCTTTATATTCTATAAAATCAATTACTTTTCCATTTTCTTGATTTACTATATTATCTTTTATAGGATATATAACTTCTATTTTGTTTTTTTCTCCATCTGAAGAAATATTATAGTCAAACTTCTGCTCTTTAAGTAGTCTAAATATTTTAGAACAGTTTAACAAAAATATATCGTCAAAATCTTCTGTAATAATTTCAGATAGATATATCATTTTCTCTTTATTTAAAGAAAAACTATCATATAAAATTACAATTTTATCATCGAAAAAATTAATATTTATCGTCTTTATATCCTCAGATTGGCCATTCATAATTTCCATTATGTTAAAGACCAAACTAAAAATAATTTGATAAAAAATCTCATGAGCACATGTAATATTTAGTTTCTTTGTACTGTTCCTAAAGTGCAGAGAAATCCCCATATATTTTGGTTCAAAATAAGCTTTTAAAGATTTCGTTAGGCTTACTAAATCAATTATCTCTAGTGCCGAATCACAGAAACTTTTAGACAGAAGACTTTTGTTTTTTAATGCCATATTTATTATTTTTTTTTCACAATATGATTGAGTCAGTTCTTCATAAATATAGATTTCTGTAGATTTTTTTAAAAAAACTTTTTTTATCATGTTTTTCTCTTATTTTTTGTTTTCTAATGTTGGATATTCGAAGTTTGATGACTTGTAGAATATTCTTGAGAAACAATATTCACACCGATTTTGGCCGCAGAACATGGAGTTTGGAGATTAATGTCCAGAATAGAAGTATCGGTGATTTTATTGATATTTAGTGTTACATAAAAAATGTTGAGACTTGCATTTCCTTGGTTAAATCTCCTATAAATAAGATCAAGACTTTCAAGATAAATAAAAGCTTCTTTGACCCTTTTTCTAGTGAAACCAAATTTTTGTTCAAAATACTGGTATGATACTTCCCAGTTTTTGTTTATCTTTGATGAACTATAACGCTGCCAGTAAATAATTTCAGTCAATACTGTTATAACCACCAAATCAGACTTTTCTCCAATGCTATGTATTGTTTGGTACCACACGTGAGGAATTATATTTTCACTTTCGCAAAGAAGACGTGATTCACCCTCTGCATATCTACTATTCTGTAACATATACACTCCTAACATTTATAGAAATGTGAAAGAAAACCAATATTTTTTCTTGAACTTTAAGAAAAAATAGTTACACTCTGAATGTCAACTACAGGGTGTGGGAGCCTTCTCGCACCTTTTCTTTTTCCATTTTCTCAAAAAATCTCTATATACGATCTCTTTTAAGATTTGTGCATAATAAACTATAATGCTTAATTATTAGTTAATTTTATGCCATGCAATATGAATAAGTAATTTATTATATTTAATCTTCTCAAAATTACCTCCTTTCAAGTTTTGAGCATCACTATTATTAAAATTAGAAACTCTGGTTATATAAAGAAGATATACACATCTTTTGTGTATATCTATGTGGATTTCAACACTTAGAGCCTTGTATAAACAAGCCCCAATAGAATTGCACACAGTTTTATCAGCACTTAAATAAATCACAATGAGATAGTTAAATTATTTTACTCTCGAAAAAATTTTGTTTCCCTATTTATCAAAAGATGCCTTTTCCATTTTAAGTGGAATGAACTTAAGCTTGTCTTTGGAATTTTACTATCAAAACATTCTGCATATGCTTTTGACAACTTTCCAATATCCCTGTGTAATAATTTTCCTTTATCCAATTCATATTAAAATCAGTAGATTTTGGCATATTTATCATAAGTACTTCATCACTTTCATACGACATACTAGCAAAATCTTTAAACCACGATTTAAATATACCGTCTCCATATCTCGATCTTAACGTTATAAGTATCTGCTTCCAAACACCATCTTCTATACCTTCAATATGCTGATCTACAAAAGCACTTATACTTTCAGATGAATATTCATTGTTTTCATTGTTTCCATTAATTAAACGCCACTGTTCCTTTAATGCTTTCCTAATATAGGCAGAAATATTCTTTGGATTTTGTTTTTTTGCGTAATCTACAACTAATCGTATTCTTTCTAAATCATAGGTATTCACTGCTTCTTCTGCCAGTATTTTGGTAAAAAAGCACTCTCTCTCTAATTCATTGATTATTTCTTCTCTCTGTTTTGTTTCAAGGGAATCAGAAACAAAATTATTCGTAGGCAAAAAAGGCAAAGCCTTTGTATTTTCAGTATTTCTTTTTACAAGAAATTCTATTGATTCAACTTTTTTATTGTTTTTAATATAATCAATTTCTACTTCTAAATCAGATATCGTATTTATTTCTTTTATTGATTTTTTTAATATTTCTCTATTAAAGTTAGAAAACTCTTGATAATACTTATTATTTTCTACACCTAATAATTTTCTCAGAGCTTCTATAGATATAAAGTTTTTCACCATAGGACCCTTACTGTTTGTGCTAATAAACTCCATTATATACTCCCAAAGAGCAATAGAATATTTACTATTAAAACCAGCTTGAACCGCCATATTTAATTTGGCATATATATTTGGGTTAGAAAACAATTTTTTCATAGCAGCTGAGTATGAATAAGTACAGTTTCCATTTTCTATTTCAACTGAAGCAATAATTGAACTTATACCCCATTTATTTTTTTTATCTTTATTTAATATATTCCATTCTACCTGTGTTTGACTCAAAGATCTCAAAGCTACTTTTAACATTTCGTAGTTTTTATTATCTGGGATATTAAGAGCCATACAAAGATCTTTAATTGAGATTATATGTTCTTCTTTTTTTTCCATTTGCGCTAAAGCACGATTAAGAAGTATATTAGAAACTTTTCGCTCAAGCAAAGACAGTGTATTATTAATATGTACTGCTGCCGAATGTTTTATTAACTCATTTCTCGTATGAACGGAACTCATATCCTTTATACATTTATAATTTATTGATACATGGGTATGTATATCTTATTCACACCCATGTATACAGTGGTAAGGACAAATATTTTGAGTAATATATAATTTTTTATCTGAGCTGTAGTTTTTTTACAACAACTCCATTTGTTTCAATAAACTCTATCCCACATGCATGATAAAATTCTAATAACCTACTTATGGTATTATTTTTAGAATGAATGAACTCAAAAGTACCTACTTTTTCCATACGTTTAAGGCTAGCAATAGATATTCCTGTATTTGTACTAAGATCAGAAAGCTTAAGATTAATTCCTGCTCTAGCAGCCCTTACTTGAAAACCAGTCAACATAGTCAATACCAAAGACAAATATAATACCCATCTTTCTATATATTTTTTTATTATGAGCAAGGAAATATCTTTTTTATTTTTTCTTTAATATGGTTTTTTGAATCATATTAAAAAAATTATGAGCTAGTAAGACAAGTTTTGTATAGTATTTACACAGTTTAGATACAATACATGTAGCTTTACGATAATATTGATG
>CAYPDX010000019.1:0-24222 GCA_964409695.1 uncultured Rickettsia sp.
AGCTCCAACAGATGATACCATGTTCCATCCGTAGAAAGCATCGGGATAATCTGGAATTCTTCTAGGCATTCCAGCTAGACCAAGAAAATGTTGAGGAAAGAATGTAAGATTAACACCAATGAAAGTCATCCAAAAATGTATTTTTCCAAGACATTCATTATATTTGTACCCAGACATTTTCCCAAACCAGTAATAGAAACCAGCAAAGGCTGCAAATAGAGCTCCAAGTGACATTGTGTAGTGGAAATGTGCTACAACATAATAAGTGTCATGCAATACCCTGTCCAAAGCTGAATTAGCTAGAACAATTCCAGTAGCTCCTCCAAAAGCAAATAATAGAATAAATCCTATAGAAAATAACATAGGAGTTTTGAATTCTATTGATCCACCCCACATTGTAGCGATCCAGCTAAATATTTTTATACCTGTTGGAACGCCAATTATCATAGTGGCTGCACTGAAATATATAAGGGAATGGTAAGTAAGTCCAACGGTAAACATATGATGAGCCCATACAGCAAAACCTACAAATCCAATAATGGCCATTGCGCAAACCATTCCTAGATATCCAAAAATTGGTTTCTTAGAAAATGTTGAGATAACCTGACTTACAATTCCAAATCCAGGTAGTACAACTATGTAAACTTCTGGGTGTCCGAAAAACCAAAATAAATGTTGGTATAGCAAAGGATCTCCTCCTCCAGCTGGGTTGAAGAAGCTTGTACCAAAATTTCTGTCTGTAAGAAGCATTGTTATCGCTCCTGCAAGGACTGGCATTGCAAGTAAAACAAGAAATGCTGTGATTAACATGGCCCACACATAAAGAGGCATTTTGAGCAGAGACATTCCAGGGGCTCTCATATTCAATATGGTCGCAATCATATTTATTGAGCCAAGAATTGACGACATACCGGCTAAATGGAGGCTAAATATTGCAAGGTCAACAGACATTCCTGGATGGAAATTTATTGAGCTAAGAGGTGGATAAACAGTCCAGCCTGTACCAGCGCCTTCATCAATTAAGGCAGATAGAACTAGTAACATTAGTGAAGGTGGCATTAGCCAGAAGCTAATATTATTCATTCTAGGAAAGGCCATGTCCGGCGCGCCGATCATAAGTGGTACAAACCAATTACCGAATCCGCCAAATAAAGCTGGCATTATCATAAAAAATACCATTATCACGGCATGGGCTGTAACAATTACATTATATAATTGATGGTCACCTGCAAGTAAATCCCCGCCATGTTTAGCTAGTTGCGCTCTGATTATTGCTGAGAATGCTCCTCCAATAAGCCCTCCAATAATACTTAGGATAATGTATAAAGTACCTATATCCTTATGATTTGTTGAAAATAGCCAACGGCGATAGCCTGTTGGCTCATAATGAATTTCAGACATTTTTCCTCTTATTTTAAAGCTAAAAATTTATTTATATTGATAGTTGAAAATTTGGTTTTTGATTCAACGGCCCATTTTGCAAAATCTTCCTTGCTTACAACTTTAATTGCGATTGGCATAAATCCATGGTTAACACCGCATAGTTCTGAACATTGGCCGTAATATGTTCCTAATTTATCTACTTTAACGTAGGTTTCATTGGTCCTTCCAGGGACAGCATCTACCTTAAATCCAAAGCTTGGGACTGTAAAACTATGAATAACATCGGCGCCTGTTATTAAAAACCTTACCATAGTAGATTGCGGAATAACAAGCTCATTATCTACATCTAGTAATCTTTTTTGTCCAGTTAGTAAGGTTTTTGAATCTAACATATAACTATCAAAATTAAACCCACCATTATCTGGATATTCGTATTTCCAGTACCACTGATATCCCACAACCTTTACAGTCATATCAGCAGCTGGTGTTGCTTCTTCTTTTTGGAGAAGTTTATATGATGGAACCGCGATGGCGCATAAAACGATAACTGGTATAATTGTCCAAATTACTTCAATAAGCACATTATGACTGAATGTAGCTGGAGTAGGATTACGCTTATGATAAAATTTGTAGCAAGTATATGTAAGTAGAGTAAGAACAACAACTACTACTCCAGTTATTATATACATCATAAAATCATGGAGTTCTGTAATGCCTTCCATTATTTCAGTCGCTGCAGGTTGAAGATACATTTGCCATGGTTGTGGCTCAGAAGCTACTGCATAATTTGCTAGTACCAATAAAAGTACAAAAAGTAATTTTTTGACCATAGGAAATATATTTTAAATTATTGAATCTATATCTAATTATAAATAGCATGCGCTAAAGTGGAAGCATTAATTATAAAGTTATGCAAAATATATAGTTTTCTAGCACCAAGAACACAATAATATAGGTATATCGGATCGTTATAGCATTTTTTATTGTTAATATTGTGAATAGATTTTACAGTGATAACAAATTAAGGAATAGATATAATGAGTAAAGTTGCAGAGTCTTCAGAAATTTTATCCGTTAATACGGAAGTTGTGGGAATAAAAAAACCATTGAAAGCTATTATGTTGCTTGGAGAAGGATTGCCATTAACTCCAGAAACTGAGGCCTTATATAGAGAGGAAGGCTATCTTCTAATTGGTGATGGTAAATCTTATCTCACAAGAGAAAACATTAAAGAACAAGTGGCCAAAGCGGGTGGAGCTGATTCTAGAACTAGATGGGATATTCATGTCCATGGAGCCGTTGGAGATGTTGAAGTTATTGGGGATAGAGTCTCGTCGCGTAGAGCCCACGCATGTCTACTATTTGGAGGGCTTCATGAAACAAGTGAAGTTTTATCTTTAATCAAAGATATCGCAGTGGATAATCCAACTGAAGTACATTTGTGGAGTTGCTTCGCTGGAGCAGCAGCTTCATGCTATGGTGACATTTTACCACCAGGATCACCACTTATTTGCCATGGAGCTGAGAATCTGTATGCAGTTTCAGAGGTCGCGGATATTACATTTGCAGAACAGATATCTAAGAGGCAAAAACTTCCTGAAAGTGATGCTAATATTCTTGATTATACTCCCATTTTAGCAGATCTGCCATTAGGTGCTGTAGGCAAGTGTTTTGTAAGTATTAGTGGTGAAGAAGTAAGTTTGCGCTTCAACAGGAAAGACGCGAAAAGACTTCTCATGACTCCCGAGGGTATTAGAGATATGTCACAGGAATTTGTAAAGACAGTATACTCTTGGGCCAAGATGGGAGAATCACATTATCCTATCAAGTTGCCGTCTAAAATGCCTGCAGTAGATTTGTCGGATGAAGATATACAGCGGTTCCAGCAGAGAAATTTTCATACTCAATTTTTAAATAATACTGAGAAATTTAAAAATTTATTTAGTGAATTATTAGTAAAAGAAGATGGTAAGGAATATATTATCAAACAATTGAAATCTGAATTTCGTGGTAAAAAAATATTGACAGATTCTAGTACATTTCAATGTGGAGAAGTTTCCAGTTTTTTTCGCGACATTATTGACTGGTCAAGTGATAAACAAAAAAGAAGTTTACTTGGGCTCGATGATAAAAAAGGGACAGGATTTATAGGGTTTTTGATGAGATATCCTCCATTTAACGAGCGCTCTAAAATGCTTTTTGAATTTGCAGCAAGGTCCGGAAAGGAAGCTTTAGATAAAGTTTGTGAAAATGATGAAAATGGCATGAATATATTATCGTGTGCTTTTTTTCCTTCTGAGGGGAAACCTAACTTTATGCTCGAAGAAATATATAAATCAATATCTTGTGAACATGATCCAAGTATTGAAGCTATATTAGATGTAGATTCTATAAAAAAAATGCTCAGAAATGAGAGTGGACAGCCGGTAATTTTTACAATTTTAGAATCCAACCTTCTTGCATCTGAAATAATTGAGTCTGTTTCTTTGCTAAATTCTACTTCTCATTATCTTGGAGAACCAGCGCATGAACACTTTATTTTGAAAGATAAAGATGGACAAAATATTCTCCATTGTATGGCTAAAAAAAATGATTCAGGACTTGTAAGAGAATTTTTAAATATGGTTTGTGATTATAGGGATGAAGAGGGGAAAGAACTAATATTAAATAAAATATGTGAGCCAGATAAATCAGGAAAAACACCAATATTATTAGCAATTGAAAATGGTAATTTAGAAATTTTATCTTCACTTGTTGAAAAATTAGGAGTGGAGCGTGTAAGAAAAATGATGAAAACTGATAAAGAAAATATTGACCAGCTGATCGTGAAACACCCGCCAACAAAGGATATTATTTTGAATGTTGAATTGAAGTTAAGAGATCAAGAAGCTAACTTTGTACCTCCTTCAATTTCTTTAGAAGATATAAGAAAAGCAGGAGAGTTACTTAGAACTATATCTCCTGACTATTCACCTAGATCAGATGCTTCTACTCCAGACTCTATAGCTTATTTGGATTTAGCAAAACAATATTCTCCAAAAGTGCAAACTAAGACAAAATTGAAAAGATCTTCTTCAACGAGTGCTATTCTCTCTTAGCCCTCATAATTTTTTATGTATAGATATCCAAAAAATATGGATAATCTATGCTGCCGAAATATATAAAAAAACTATTTCAAGGGAATCAAACTCAAAAATCATTTGATTCCTTCTATATTCACGATGACATCTTTAAACAGAGTTCAGTATCGCCTGAAGAGTATGCAAATAATGTTATTGTTCATAGGTGCGTTAATGTTATTTCACAATCTGCAAGCCATGTGCCATGGATTATTCTAGAAAAAAATCATTCTAAAACAGTCAAAATATCTGATCATCCATTATGCCATTTACTAAAAAGACCGAATAGATCTCAGGCTGGAGCGGATTTTTTCTCAGAATTAATAGCGAGTAAGTTACTATATGGAAACGCATATATATATGCCAATGGCGAAAAATTTCCTTCCTCGTTTTTTTTGCTTCATCCAAAAAATGTAAAAACTATTACTGAAAATAATCAAATCACTCATTATATTTATCAAAATTCAGGAAAAGAATTAAAAATTCCTGCTAACTCTAAAAATCAAGCAAGTAAAATTCTTCACATAAAAAGTTATCATCCAACTTCATCAACCACTGGTCTTGCTACAATTAAAGCTGCTGCAAAATCTATCGAATTGCATAATAATACAACAAATTGGAATAATTCTTTGCTTAAAAATGGAGCCAGACCAACCGGCGCGCTCATTATGAAAGATGGAAATGGATATTTAAGTGATGAGCAATTTAATCGTCTTCAAGAACAATTGTTAGAAAAATTTTCAGGAAGTAATAATGCTGGGAGGCCAATATTGCTTGAAGGTGGTCTCGATTGGAAGGAGATGAGTATTAATCCAAAAGATATGGATTTTATTGAATCAAAAAACTCAGCGGCAAGAGAAATTGCACTTGCATTTGGTTTGCCACCTCAACTTCTCGGTATTTCTGGAGATAATACATATAGTAATATGCAAGAGGCGCGATTAGCTCTTTGGGAGGAGACAATTATCCCATTGCTTGATAAGCTTGCAGATAGTATGTCCAACTGGTTTTCAATATGGCTTAATAAAGAAATCACTATTGATTTTGATAGAGATGCAATTTCAGCATTATCAGAGAAAAGGCAAGAAACTTGGGATAAAATATCACGAGCAAATTTTATGACAATTAATGAAAAGAGAAATTTGGTTGGGCTCGCGCCTATGGATGGTGGCGATAGGCTTTCCTTGAAGCTGTAATGATGAAAATAAAAAATCTAATAGTAGCCATCAATAATCAGGTTGAAGATCTCACTTCAATAATAAAAACAGATATATCAAACCTAGAACAAGTGGGAGATGATAAAGAGAAATATAAAGCTCAAAAATGTCTAACAGATACTTTGCACAAAATTACAAACATAATTCTACACTTAAAGAAGCTTGAAAAAATCGCTGATGAAATAGGAGAGGATAATATAGAAAAAGACATGAAAATTTTGAGCGAATTTATTTCCCGTAATAGTAAAAAAGAAAGAAATGGATAATTCAGCAAAAACCATTAATGCTTTAATTCGAAATGATTTTACAAGTTTTATCCATAAGGTATTTAATACAATTAATCCTGGGACCAAGTACTATTGCAATTGGCATATAGAGCTTATTTCTGAATATTTAAAAGCAGTTGAAAGAGGGGATATAAAACGGCTAATAATAAATATGCCACCACGAAGCCTTAAGTCTGTATCTATCAGTGTAGCTTGGCCGGCTTGGTTACTAGCTAAGAAACCAGAGTCACGTATTATGGTTGCGAGTTATTCCCAAATTCTTAGCACAAAACTTTCTTTAGATACTCGTTTTGTAATGAATTCAGATTGGTATAATGAAATCTTTCCAGCGACAAGAATCCATCCAAAGCAAAATCAGAAGAATAAATTTCTTACTACGAAATATGGGTTTAGATTTGCAACGTCAGTTGGAGGGTCTGCAACAGGAGAGGGGGGTGATATATTAATTGTTGATGACCCCCACAATCCAGCGAATATTGCTTCAACAAAGATAAGAGAAAAAGTTATAAACTGGTATAAAGAAACTTTTTCGACACGTTTAAACAACAGACATGAAGGTAGGATTGTTATTGTAATGCAACGGCTTCATGAAGATGATCTCACTGGTTATCTTGTCAAAAATAGAAAAGAAGAATGGAAGGTGCTGAAAATCCCAACTCTTGCCACGGAATTTATCTCATATAAAATAGGTGACTATTCTTATGTAATGGAAGAAGGTGAAACAATCCATCATAAGCTTTTTAATAGCCAGATAATAGAAAAGCTTATTAAAGAAATTGGACAAAATAATTTTCTCGCCCAATATCAACAATCTCCTGTAAAAAACTCTTCGAGCTTACTAAATACAGATCATTTGAAATTCTATACAAATTTACCATCGAATTTTTCTCATATTATACTGAGCTGGGATACTGCTGTAAAAGTAGGAGAGAATTCGGATTATTCCGCTTGTACAATATGGGGTATTGTGGGTGATATATATTATCTTATATCTTGTCTAGAGCATAAGTATGAATATCCACAATTAAAAAAACAGGCTAAAAGTCTATATCATCAGTATCTTCCATCTAAAATTCTGATTGAAGATAAGGCAAGTGGTCAATCTCTAATTCAGGATTTAAGGGCTGAAGGAATGAAGAATATTGTGTCGTGCAAGCCTGTTACTGATAAAATTACTAGGCTCGCTACATGTATGGATCTATTTGAAGCTGGGAAAGTGCTGATTCCAGCAACTGGTTATCATTCTTATATAGTTCAAAAGCAATTATTGAATTTTCCAGGATCAAAGCATGATGATATAGTGGATTCAATTAGTCAGTTTTTGAACTATATTAAGAAGAATAATTCGCATTTATCTATTCCAAGGATAAGGAATATTAGCGCAAACTCTCGTTTTTAAGTTTATAGATCTCTATAAACCATCATTCTAATTGTGGTCGAACGGCATACCGTCTTCACCAAGAATTTGAAATATATTCGCGGTATCATCTACTGTATCGGAATATTCATCTTCAATATCGTAGTCTCTATCATCAGCTCCTGTTTCTTCACCAGATTCTGAATGTACACTCGATGAATCATCATCAGATTCAGAAGACATGCTTGATGAATCTTCGCTAGATGAGTCAAGTACATGATGAGGTAAGCGCGCTGGAGTAGCGTCTGGGAATAATTGTCTTCTAACACTTGATGGTTGAGCATAGACATCTGCTGTTACACTGGTTGGTGTTTCAAAGGCAATACCACCAAATAGTGGGTCAAAGCCTGCTGGAACAATCGGAGCACCAGCAGTAGGGCTGCCTAAGAATAGAGGTAACCAAGTATTATTTCTTTGTCCTGGAGGTGTTGAGAAAACGTACTCGTTTGCTCTCGTAGTGCGGCTTGGTGATTCATGAGGAAGCATAGAAACTACTAATTAATTTAATTTTACAATTCTAGATAAGAAGTAAAGGAATTTTAGTAAATAGTCAAGTTATATTTCATTTAATTCATTATTTGCGGGTATTATTTTTTACTTCAATTGAAAACAACTACTTACTTTGCATGAATTCTTGAAATTGAATTATAGTTGTAATATAAACCTTTATGACAAAACTCATTTATTAGGCAATGGCTCCTCTTATTAATTTAGAAAGTGAAATATTAAAGCTAAAGAAGAAGCTAAACGCTATTATTTTAGCACATTATTATCAAGATTCTGAGATTCAAGATATAGCCGATTTTATAGGCGATTCGCTTGATTTATCACGTAAGGCTGCAGCAACAGATGCTGACGTTATAGTCTTTTGTGGCGTTAAATTTATGGCTGAGGCTGCAGTAATTTTAAATCCTGGTAAAACTGTTTTAATACCGGATATGAATGCTGGCTGCTCTCTTGAGCAATCTTGTCAAGCAAGTAAATTTAAGGATTTTCGAGAGAAATATCCTGATCATGTAGCAATAACTTACATAAATTGTTCGGCTGAGGTTAAAGCTCTATCAGATATTATAGTCACTTCTTCCAATGCAGAAAAAATTATTGGTTCTATTCCAAAAGATCAAGAAATTCTATTCGCTCCAGATAAGCATCTGGGGAAGTTTTTAATGAAAAAAACTGGAAGAAAAATGACTTTATGGCCTGGGTCGTGTGTGGTTCATGAAAATTTTTCTGAAAGAGAGTTGATTCGTTTGAAAACTAGCCATTCTAACGCAAAAATTATAGCTCACCCAGAATGTACAGATGCGCTTCTTCAATATTCTGACCATATAGGCTCTACTTCTTCGTTGATTGATTTTGTAGAGAGTAATGATGGTGCTGAATTTATAGTTCTCACAGAGCCGGGAATTATCCATCAAATGGTGAAATATGCTCCAAATAGTAAATTTTATGACGTCCCTTCTCTTGGACAGAGCGGTTGCAGTAGTTGCTCTACTTGTCAATTTATGAGGTTAAATGATCTTGAAAAATTATATTTATGTATGAAAAATCAGAATCCTAAAGTAACCGTACCTTCAGATATTGCAGCAAAAGCTAAAATTGCGCTTGATAGGATGATTGAATTATCGTAAGCACTGTTTTTATTTATAATCATGAATAGCAGCCTCTATTCTCCAGCCATTTGGATCAATAATAAATGCTCCATAATAGCCAGGATGATATTGTGCTCTTGGTCCTGGCGCTCCATTATCATTTCCACCTAATTCTAAGCATTTTTTGTACCATTTATCAACTGATTCAGCATTTGGTGCTTTAAATGCAAAGTGAACTCCTCTCCCTTTGCCAACAAATTCTTGAGAGTTAGGTTTTGACTCTGTGCTAACCCAAAAATGTGGTCTTCCATCTAGCCCATAGCCTGCAACATTATATTCATCTGTTTCGAAAGTCATGATACGTTTAAAACCTAGTATTTCAAATGTCTCATCATAAAATTTGATACTTTCTTTGTAGTCGTTTACAGAAATTGATGCATGGTCTAGCATTTTGTGCCTCGCGTTAGTTTAAATCCAGTCAATTCTAGCATAAATGACTATCTTAAACCATACTAAATTGCTATATTTATGATAGTTATTTGAACATAGAATTCTAGGAATGTATGATAAATATTAAAAATTATGATTTTTACTATAATCTCAGAACTCTTCCTTATGTGGATGAGATTTGGTTGTTTGGATCAAGGTCAAAAGGTGATGAAACTTCGAGATCAGATATTGACCTTGCAATTCTGTGCCCTAATGCAAGCGAGAGTGAATGGCAGAAAATTCGTGCCATTATAGAATCTGCTGACACATTGCTTAAAATAGATTGTATTAGGTTTGATAAGCTTGATGATGAACGTTTGAAACGTGAAATCCAGTCATCAAAAACTATTTTGTCTAAGAGAGTGGAGAATTCTTACAAATGGTATGAAACTTTTTTGGACTTAGGTGAAGCAATAGATAAATTCCAGAATGTATTAACTTGCGATAAAGAAAAAGTTCCATTTGTCGTTGAAGCCACAATTCAAGTATTTGAGCATAGTTTTGAGCTTTATTGGAAATTGCTTAAAAAAATATGTAATCAAGAAGGGTTAGAGGCTGATTCACCTCGTAATGCTTTGCAGCAAGCTATGATATAAAATTAATCAATAATGAAAAAATTTGGCTTGAGATGCTTGAAGATAGAAATCAAGCATCTCATACATATTAAGCAGCCTGCAGCAACGGCCATATATGAGCATTGTAAAATCTATTCTAAAGTAATGAAAGAGAACTACCAACTACTTAAAGAACGCTACAAATTATGAATATTTTTAAAACTTACAGAAATTCAATTATCATTAAAGATCATGTAAAATCTCCAAATATTATTGCTGGAGACTATTCTTACTACGCTGGATATTACCACGGTAGAAGATTTGAGGATTGTGTAATGTATCTTGACGATATAGATAATGATCAGAGGGAAAAGCTTGTAATTGGTAAGTTTTGTTCTATAGCAACTGGTGTATTTTTTATGATGGGTGGAACTCAGGGGCATAATCATGAATGGATCGCCTTATATCCGTTAGATTCATTTGATGAGGACTATGATGGATACGTAAATATACCACCTAAAGCTCATAAGGAAAAAGGTGATACTATTATTGGAAATGATGTTTGGATTGGCGCTGAAGCCATGATGATGCCTGGTATTAGAGTTGGTGATGGGGCTGTAATAGGTGCACGTAGCCTTGTTACTAAGAATATAGGTCCGTGTGAAATCTGGGCAGGTAACCCAGCGCGCTTGATTAAGAAGAGATTTGATAATGAAGATATTGAAAAATTACTTCAAATAAAATGGTGGGATTGGGATATTGATACTTTAAAGCGTAATCTCAAATTCTTAAGATCAAGCGATATTTCATCTTTGTATAAAAAATATAAAGCGGGAGGGCTATGAGACTTACCGAATTTGAAATAAAATCAATTAAAGAATCTTTTCAAGAATTTTTTGATAAAGGTGATTCAATTTGGCTTTTTGGATCTAGAGTTGACGATACAAAAAGAGGTGGAGATATTGATTTGTATATTGAAACAAATTGCGAAGACCTTACAGAAGCATGTACAAAAGAAAGAAATTTGTGGACTAGTTTGCAATTTAAGTTGGGGTTGCAGAAAATTGATATTGTGTTAAATTGTTTGAAGATTGAAAAAAAAGAACGAAGAATTTGTATAGAAGCAAGGAATACAGGAATTAAGTTGGTATGAAAAAAGAGCTATTTATAAAGGATTATGTGCAAATCGCGGATATTCATGCTTCTAGGCTTAAACTAGCTCTTACAGAGATAGAAAAATATGTCCCGTTTTCTGCTAAAAAATTGGATATGTTGAGGGCTGATCAGGTTAGTTTCTTAGATATGATGACAACTCGTTTTGGTAAGTTACAGGATGTAATAGGATCAAAAATTTTCTACATTATTTTAAATCTTTTGCAAGAAGATGCAGATAGTTTTATTGATAAATTAAATAAATTAGAAAAATTAGAGTATTTGGACAGTAAGAACTGGTGGGTTGATCTTAGAGATTTAAGGAATCAAATTTCTCATGAATATCCTAATAATAAAGATGAATTATCTGCAAATCTCAATCTTTGAGTGCAAAGAGCCAATGAGCTTCTGGATTACTGGACTCGTCTGAAGGAAAAAATTGAGAAACTGAATAAGTAAAATACTTCCATATGCAAAAAACAATATTTCTAATAGTCTCATTTGTAGTATTTGTTGTTCTTTCTTTGGAATATACAGAGTTTAATATAAGGAGAGATGAGATTGGAGAGTATGAGAAATTTAATATAGCTGATGCTCATTTAAATCTTCAGAATGATAGAAGCATAGCGCTTGAAACAGAAACTAATAAGCTTCTTTTAAAACTTGCAACAGAAGATAATATTTCTTCTAGCGAAAAATTATCTATTAGAAAAAAACTCTGTAATTTAAATATAAGTTATGGTGTAGATAAGGTAGAAATCTCTGACTCTTACATATGTTTGGCGAAGATTGAAGAGAGCGAAGGAAATATATTACAAGCTATTAAGAATGCAAGCTATGCCTCTGATTTACTTGGTGTTACTGAAAATTCAAATTACCTATCAGATCTAGTAATTAATGGTGCATGGGACGAGGCTATCTCTATTCTTCAAAAATATAATTTCCCAAAATATGGATGGGTTTGCGGAAGTTCAGAAATTGCTATTCTAGAAGAATTTGCTAAATCCAGTAATAAAACATTATCAGCTAATGCAAATTATCGATTGAGCTTAATATATGGATTAGGAAGAGTTTGTGGAGAGTTAGAAAGAAATATGAATATTGAAAGAGCTTTTGAATATCAAAAAGCGACCATAGATTTACTTTCAATAAAACCAAAGAAAATCACTAATATAGGATTTGTATTTAACGAAAAATATGTACAATATGGGGCCACAACTATTACATCAATTCTTTTAAATTCAGATCTAGATAATAAATATAATTTTTACGTTATCTATGATGGTTTGAAAGATCCTATTAGTGAAGAGTCAAAAAGGAAACTTTCATCGCTTTCTAGCCTCAGAGATTTTGAAATAGATTTTATACCATTTCCTGAAGAGATAATAAAATCTAATGAAGAACTTTTTTCTCATAATAGAGATAAGCAGACTTACCCGAGACTTGTTTACTTTAAGATTTTACTAGATAAAGCATTGCCAAATCTAGAAAGGATTTTAGTCCTCGATGTTGATATTTTAGTTTTTAGGGATCTTTACGATCTTGAAAATATAGAAATGGATAAATATTTTGTCGCTGCTGCAAAGACTCCAGCAAGTTTTCTTGGAGGAAGAATTGGTAGAAAAGGAGATTGCGAATCATTGCCTGTAAATTATTACAATTCTGGTGTTATGGTGCAGAATTTAAAATTAATGAGGCAAGAGGATTTTTATTCAAAAATTTTGGAAGTTGATAAAAATTATAGATGTGATCACAGATTTCCTGAGCAAGATAATTTGAATATAGCTTCTTCTGGCAGGACTCTTTATATTCCATCAAAGTGGAATATGATAGCCCGTGATGATGATTTTGAGATACTATATCCAAGTTCTTATTCGCCTTTTATTATTCATTATACTTTAAAGCCTTTTGATAAAAAATATGTAGATAAAGTACAAAACAAAGAAAATCTGCCACAATATATTAGCCTATATTATGCTTATAATGATTTTGCAAAAAAAATGATCGATAGGAATTAACATGCAACAGAAACACCTTATACTAGTAATTTCTTTCGTTATATTTTTAGTTTTCTCACTCGAATATGTTGAGTTTAATATAAGACAAGACGGTTTGGTTGATACTGAAAGATCAATGATCGCAGATGGTTATTTGAATGCGTTACAAGAAAGAAGCAAAATTCAAGAAAAAGAAACTAATAGAATCATAAAAAAATTTATTAGTAGCGAGAAGATTTCTGAAGAAGATAAAAATTCGATCCAACGTGAACTATGTAATATAGATATAAATTATGGGGAGGATAGAGTTGAAATTTCTGAAGCTTATTTATGTGTCGCAAAATTAGATGAAAATGCTGAGAATCCAATGCAGGCCATCAAGAATGCAAGCTACTCAATTGATGTACTTACGAATGATATTAATACTGATTATTTAGCAAATCTTATTATGAAATCTGACGAAGTTGAGGCCAATAACATTCTTCGGGCACATAATGTAACATCGAATAATTGGGTGGGGGATAGTTCTGAAATTGAAATTTTAGAAGATTTATCTTTATCAAGTAATAAAGACCTATCAGCAAGGGCCCATTATAGGCTCAGCTTAATATATAGTTTAGGGAAAGCTAATTCAAATTCAGCAAAAAATGTGAATATATCTAAGGCATTTGAACATCAGAAGGCTGCAATAGAAGCTCTAGAATTAAAAACCAAGAAAACGACAAATGTAGCTTTTGTATTTAATGAAAAATATGTCCATTATGGTGCCACTACCATCGCATCTATTTTGTTAAATTCTGATTTAGATAATAAATATAGTTTTCACGTAATATATGATGCATTAGAAGATCCAATAACAGAAGAATCGCGCAAGAAATTGACCAATCTTTCAAAATTAAAAGATTTTGATATTAATTTTATACCATTTCCTGAAAAAATTTTTGAAGCTAATAGAGAAGTTTTTGAGCATGTTTTAGAAGCTAATCGTAAGAGGTTTCCTAGATTAGTATATTTTAAAACATTTTTAGATCAAATGTTTCCAAATATTGATCAGTTAGCTGTTTTAGACGTAGATATATTAGTACTAAGGGATTTATCAGATATAACAAACATTGAAATGGGTGAATATTTTATTGCTGCAGCTAAAGAGCAAAGAGCTTTTGCGTATGGTAGATTATACAGGAAAGTAGAAAGTGACGGTTTGCCAGTTATGTATTTTAATGCAGGCGTAATGGTGCAAAATTTAAAATTAATGAGGAAAGACGATTTTTATTCAAAAGTTTTAGCAGCTGATAAGCTTTATAGTATCCATAGATATGCAGAGCAGGATAATTTGAACATAGCTTCATCAGGAAGGGTTATGTTTATTCCAAGTAAATGGAATATGGCGGCAATTATGAATCACGATTTAGAAACAGCGTATCCTGGTTCTTACTTACCGTTTATTATTCATTATATTATAAAACCCATGGATAAGCTCTTTATTGAAAGGCGCAAGAATAACCAGAGCTTACCAGACCATATAAAATTATATTATATTTATAATGATTTTGTAGAAGGTGTGATGGCGGATTAAGTTAAAACACTTGTCTTAGGTTAAGTGCAGCTGTGAGAGTTCCTGAGTCTAAATAGTCAAGTTCTCCGCCCATAGGCATTCCGCTAGCAAGGCGAGTGATTTTAATATCGGAATTTTTGAAGAATTCTGTAATATAGAATGCTGTAGTTTGACCATCTAATGTTGAATTTGTAGCAATTATAATTTCTTTAACATTATGCTTCTTTGCTCTTTCTAGAAGATGACCAAGTCTTAGATTTTCTGGTTTATAACCATTGTTGGCATTTAAATTGCTACCTAATATATGGAAAAGACCATTAAAGCTTTCGCTTCTATCTAAAGCCCAAAGATCTGCAACGCTTTCAACAATAGCTATTGTAGCATTATCCCTTTTTTCGTTGTTGCATATATGACATGGGTTTTGTGTGCTAAGGTTAAAGCAATGAGAGCATTCAACGATTGAAGAAGCAGTATTTTGCAATGAGTTTGCAAGAAGTTCTATTCTATGCTGCTTGTCATCTAGTAAGTATAGTACTATCCTTCTCGCTGATCTTGGGCCTAGACCAGGGAGTTTTGAAAAGAGATAGATTAGTTCTTCGATAGAGTTTTTTGGGTTCATTTTAAAACGGTAACTTCATTCCAGGAGGAAGTCTCATCCCCCCAAGTGATGAGGAAATTTGAGTTTGAGAGTCTGCTTCCATCTTATTTTTTGCATCATTGAAAGCTGCTATGATCAAATCTTCCACGAGCTCTTTTTCTTCTGGTTTTAGTATTGAACTATCGATAGAGATGGATTTAAGCTGACTTTCACCGTTAATGGAAAGAGATACAAGATCGCCGCCAGATTTGCCATGGTATTCCGTAATAGCAATTCTTGACTTCAGATCTTCCATCTTTTTTTGCATTTCCTGCGCTTGCTTTAAAAACTGATTTATATTTACCATAAAAACACTATTTCAATTTAATTAGAAATTACTATATCAACAATTTCTGCGTCTGGGAAGTTTTTTACGAGTCTTTTTATTACTGGATTATTTACTATTTGTGTTTTTATTACTTCCTTATATGGTTTAATATCCGTTGAATATGTAAAGTTAATATCAATATTTTCTCCCGCCCATAAACATGCTTGATTTTTTAATTCTTTTTCAAGTTGTGGATTATGCTTATAGAGTTTTAGATTCATTGATTTATTATCTATATTCAAAAATTCTATTTTATTTAGTAGATTATAATATAGATCTATTTCTCTATTAGCATTTAAAAATATTAGAAAATCTTCGAAGTCTAGTTTTGCAGAATTTTGAACCTTCTTTTCATTTGTAAGAATTATCGGTTTTATTTCTTCAATTTGCGCAGTTTTTTCTAAAGGTTGCCTGGGTGGAGAAATATGGTCTGATTTCGAAGATAGTATGTAGATTAGCTTTAGAGCTAACATTTCCATATTTTGGAGTTGATTCAATGATCCTTTCAATTCAAGCTGCGCCTTATAGCTAATTTGCCAGGCTATTTGAATAAATGTCATGTCCACAGAGTCCGTGATTTCTCCAAGTTCTTTTTCATAACTATGAAAATCTTCTGATTCATATTCTAGAATTGCAAGTTTCTTTGCTACTCCAGAGAGAAGTGAAAGAAATTCTAATATAAATATTGAAAAATCGGAATTATTTGCATGAAATTCTTCAAGTAGCCTAATTGCACCATTTCCATTTGATTCAATTATTTTCTTTAGAAAATCGATTATTATTCTATGGTCAACAGCGGCAACCATTTTACCGACAAGTTCAGCAGTTACTGTCTTATCTTCAGTTGAAGCTGCAAGCAAGCTTGCTTGATCAAGGAGTGATAAAGCATCCCGCGCTGATCCATCAGCTTTTATTGAAAGAATTCTCAATCCATTTTCATCATGTTGTATTTTTTCAAGATCACTAATTCGAGTAAGTAGATCTTCAATATCTTTTTTACTGAACCTTAATAGATCAAATCTTTGACATCTTGAAATTATAGTGAGTGGAATTTTATGAACTTCAGTTGTAGCAAATATATATAATGCATGTAAAGGTGGTTCCTCTAGAAGTTTCAAAAGAGCGTTAAACGCATTCTTTGAAAGCATATGAACTTCGTCTATTATAAAGACCTTATATTTGCCAAGTAATGGCTTGTATTCGGAATTTTCTATAATAATCCGAACATCATCTACTCCTGTTCTACTAGCTGCATCTATTTCTATTATATCAGGATGGCTTCCAGAATTAAAACTTGTACAATTCGTACATTTTTCGCATGATTTTGGTATATTATTGATAGTTTCAATATCAGTACAATTTATTGTTTTTGCTATAATTCTTGCGGTGGTAGTTTTTCCTATACCTCTTATACCAGTAAGCAAATAGCTTTGTGCTAATCTATTATGAATAATGGCGTAACTAAGTGTTTTTACCAAATTCTCTTGCCCCATTAATTCGTTGAAGTTACGAGGGCGGTACTTTCTGGACAGAAGTCTATATTCTTGCTTGGTCACGAGTTTTACTTGAATTTTGTTTACTCACTATAGGATGTATATATCTATAAATCAATATACTAACATTGACAGAGTAAATTTTTATGGTCAAAATGCTTCAAATTTGCGAGTTAATTTCATGTTTAAAACTATCATAATTCTTTGTAGTCTAATAAATGCTGGTGATCGTTCAAATGCCATTGCTGTTTATGAACAAATTCTTAAGCAGATACCATCAGTAGTTAGATATGATATTGATGCAAGCAAAGATCCTGTAGAGCTTGTGAAGCAATATACTGAACTTGATAAAAAGCTTGGAAAGGAAAATTATGTTATAGTAACAGTTGGCGAAAAAGGCATTCAAGCATTAGAGTTATTTCAGAAAGAAAAACTAATTCCATCCAATGTTTTTGTTGCAGCTGGCATGTATCAGTATTTCCATGGAATGGATAAACAAGTTCTTGATTATGTGTCTCTTCCAGAATCTGCAGTAAATACAGATGAGGCTAAGAGATTTATTGAATCTGTGCCAAAGCATAGGCTAACATTTGCAGTTCCAAGTAAGAATCCAACCTTAGATGAACTCAAGAAAAACTATGATAATTGGGACGTTAAAAATAAGCCAGATCTCAAACATTCGTATATTATTGTAATGCTCTCAGGTGATGCACCTGATATTACTGGCAAGATGAGATATTTTACTAAAGAGTCAGCTCAAAAATTATTTGATGATGTATATGGATTGTGGGAGAAAAACGGCAAGAAACATAAGATTATTGTGCAGAATGGCCCAAGAACTGGAAAATTTAATCCTAAAACTGGAGAGATTGCAAATTTGCATGATTATAAGAAAGGCAAAGATAGTTCAGTAGCGATCGATGATATCAGTAAAGAATTTTTGTCGATGCTTGATTCAAGAAAGATACTTTATCAATTTTACAATTTTGCTTTTGAAGTAGATGGAGATAAGAAAAAACCAATCTCTGTTTATAACCAATTATTATATATAAGTTTGCAAAATTCTAATCCAAAGAACTATTTTATCCTTCCTGCTGAGTCTGTCTCTTCAATTGGACAAATTACCTTATACTTAAATCCGGATCAAATTATAGCTTTTAGATCTGATTCAATGAATGAATCTCACGAAGAGATTCTTAGGATGGCAATTAGAAAAAATTACCTATCATATTTTACAGATAGCGGCGAAGTCGTAGCACCAAATCCCCCTGCAAGCAAAAGAGTGGGAGATGATGCTTCAGATGTTGCAAATGATATTATCGATGGGTTTAATAAAAAATTCCATTAAATACGTCTCAATATAAACAATACATTGCATTTAGTTAAACAATATATATAGTTATTTTTTATTAAATTAATAATATTATTGATCATGACAATAAGTGACGTTTTACTACAAATTAATAATGCTCCAGACATAATATGCGCAAAAAATTCTCTATCTGCTTTAAGAAATTTTAGTCTAGAAGAACAAGCGAAAGCTATTTCAGCTGATCAATTTAAACCAGTTAGATGTAGTGTTGATGAAGTAAAAGAATTCTACGAATCATATTTTCAGGGATTTGAATGGAGGGAATTAAAATCATTGCTCGAAACTCTTGTTTCAGGAGAAAGTTGTGATGTGCCGTTATTTATATCAATTCATTCTGATGAAATGAATCTCGCATTAGCTGAAAGTATAATATCCAAAGGTTATGCAGAATTTAAGGATATTTTATGTATAAGCGGTACATATTATGGTGCTAGTTCTGGAAATGTTAGTTTGTTTGGTATTCTTTCGCAAAATAGAGATACTGCTTCAATTATTGTTTCTAAGGTAAAATCTTTACCTGATGCTGAAAAAACAGATTTTCTTTCTACTTCTATACATCATTATAGTGAAGACCGAACGGTCTTTGGTGTAATAGAAACTGAAATATATGATATTTGGAATTCAGATTTACCTATTACAGGAGTGGATGCTTATCCAGATTTTTCTGGAGGAGCAAGCGGTGGAAGCTTCTAATACCTCTATGATCTAATGAATTTTCTTATTAAGGCTTGAATTATTATAATCGCTTGTTTTATATAATGAGTATAAAATTCCTGAAGCAATTAAAAATATTGTAATAAATAAAGAAACTAGTGAAGTTATTTCGATATGAAATATTTGATGAATAAATATTTTGCTACCAATGAATACTAGTAGAATAGAAAGAGAATATTTTACATATTTAAATCTTGCTATTACACTTGCTATTGCAAAATAAACTGCTCGAAGTCCTAATATAGCAAATATATTACTAGTATATACTATATATGGGTCGGTAGTGATTAAAAATATAGCTGGTATACTATCTAAAGCAAATATCAAATCACAGAATTCTACGGCAACTAAAGCTAGGAAAAGCGGTGTTAGAAATAGTTTTTTCTTTTGGTTAATTTTTTGAAAAGTAAAAAATTTATTATCGTCTAGTTTTTCTGTAATCCTCAGATGTTTTCTAAGGAAGAGGATAAACTTATTTTTTGAGAAATCAGAGTGTGTATCATCAATAAAAAACATTTTTATACCGGTGAAAATCAAAATTACACCAAATATTAGCATAACCCATTCGTATTTTTGGATCATCTCTGATCCTAAATATATTAAAACGCCTCTTAGGAAAATTACCCCTAAAATTCCCCAAAATAATACTTTATGCTGATATTTTATTGGAATATTTAAACTCGAGAATATTATTAGGATTAAGAAGATATTATCTAGAGATAGAATTTTCTCTATAATAAAACCTGTAAAATATTGTTGTCCTGCTATATTGCCATGTTGGAACCATACATATACGCCAAACAACATTCCTATTAGAAAATATACAGCGGTAGAGATAAGGCTAGTTTTTGCAGATATGACATGGTTTTTTTTATGGAAAACACCCAGATCTGTAACTAGTAATGTAATTATTATTATATAAAATATTGTCAAATTATTTAGCTCTTTTATAAATCTTCATATTTAAACGATATCGTAACAGTAGTTCCAATCCCTATTTTACTGGTAATTTCGAACTTACCATTCATTAATTCTACAAGTTTTTTTGTTAGTGGTAATCCGAGGCCGGTACCTTCATATTTTCTACTGAGTTTAGTATCAATTTGTCCAAATGAAGTAAGCGCCTTTGGAATATCTTTTTCTTCCATCCCAATTCCTGTATCAACAACTCTTATGTATACTAACTTATCTTGAATGTTTTTTTCAAGCTCAAGTGTAACGGACCCGTTCTCTGGAGTAAATTTCACTGAATTAGATAATAGATTTAGAAGAGCTTGTTTTAAGCGCTTAGGATCAGCTTTAATAACAATATGCTCAGGTGGAAGTTTTTCAATTAGAACAACTTTTGCTTCATCTGCTCTTGGTTTCACAAAGCGTAAGCTTGATGATGCAAGTTTTGTTGCGTCGACTTCAATAATATCTACTTTTAGCTTGTCAGCAGAGGCTTTTGAAAAATCCAAAATATCATTAATAACACTGAGCAAATGCTTTCCTGAATTGTTTATATCTTGAATATATTCAAGATATTGTGGATGTTCTAATTTACCATAAGCTTCTGTAAGAATAACTTCAGAAAACCCAATAATAGCGTTAAGTGGAGTTCTAAGTTCATGGCTAACATTTGCAAGAAACTCACCTTTTGCATAATTCTCGCTTTCTGCTTTAATTTTTGCTTCTTCTAAGAGTCTATTATTTACAACTTGCTGATCTATAACTTTTTGAGCATGATTAGTATTGAATATTATCACTACAAAAAATAGTAAGAAAACAGTCAGCAAAAATATAGATACACGGATTTCAAAATATTTTATCTTATCCCATTGAGTTGTTATATCGGTAATTACAACGATAGAACCCTGTACAGAAAACGAGCTTGAAGAGGAGTCAATGATTGGAAATAGAGATACTAAATATACTCGCGAATTATCATCCAGGTTATTGGTAAGTGTATAATTTAATAGAATTTTATTTGGCTGAGCGCCTTTATATACACCTCTTACTAATCTCTCATATGGAAAAATACGGAATAGGTATTGATCGAGCATTGTATCTATAGTTTGAAAAAAACTAGTAACATTACATTCTTGCAAAGTAAATCTTGTTGTTGAAATAAATTCTTCGCCCCTTTTATTCAGTATGCTAATTTTGGTTTTGTCGAATTTTTTTAGATAATCTAGAGTCTCTTTGCTAAAATTTAGAAAGGCTTTATCCTTGACAGCAGTTTGTATATCGTTATATTTTATTACTTTCGTTGCATTAGATTGTATATTCCAAATATTATTTAAGTAGTAGCTAACTATTTTTTTGTTTTCTTGAGTTATGGTCTCAACTATTACATTTTGGATTGTAAAATATCTGTAAAACAATATAGAAGCTATAATTGCAAGAAATAATGCTACGAATGATGCTCTAATAATATGTTTGTTTTGGAACATGGTTTATAATTTTTTGTTAGTAAAATAGTTTTTTGAACTCTAAATGTGACTTTAAAAGATTTATTTAGTTAAAACAAATAATTAAAGCTGAATCGGTAGAGCTTAATTTGCTCGTAGCAATTTTACTACACTGGTGTTTGGATTTATTGAGCTTTACAACAGTTCTAAGTTGTTTTTATAATTTTTAGGAAATAAATAATGAAACTTTGGCACAAAGTTACCTTAGGTCTAATACTTGGCGTTGCTTTTGGAATATTATGTCCACACTATGTGGAGGCTGTTAAGCCAATTGGATTGATTTTCTTGCGACTAATCAAAATGATTATTGCTCCGATGATATTCTTTTCGTTAGTTTCCGGAATAACTAGTATGAGCGATCCAAGTTCTCTTGGTAGAGTTGGAGTAAAGGCAACAATAGCTTTTTTAGTTACAACCTGTTTTGCTGTATTATTTGGATTAGGTGTTGCGCTCGTACTTAGGCCAGGAGAAGGTGTTGTAATTGATTTTGGCCAATCTTCTATTGTGGCTTCTGATTCTAAATTTAATGTTGCACACTTTTTAATAAATATAATACCAGAAAATGCGGTAGGGTCTTTTGTAGAAGGTAGTATTTTACAAGTTGTGTTTTTGGCTCTTTTTGTTGGTATTGCAATCAATAAAATTGGAGCAGCTGCTTCTCAAGTAAAATCATTTTTCCACTCTATGTCTAAACTCGTATTTAAGATGATAAGTATGATTATCATTCTTTCACCATATGGGGCTTTCTCTCTTACAGCTTGGGTAGTTGGAACTCAGGGCGTTGGTGTGTTGTATGCCTTATCTAAGCTCGTTTTTGCAGTAGTAATAGCTATGGGTATGCAATATCTTATATTTGGGATATTAATCTTTGTTTTTTGCAGAATGTCACCAATGCCATTTTATAAGAAGAGCTTAAATTATCAGATATTAGCTTTTTCTACTAGTTCGAGTAAGGCAACACTTCCTACAACAATGGAAGTGTGTAAGGATGAACTTGGGATCTCAGATTCCAGTGCTTCCTTTATTCTGCCACTTGGAGCTTCCATAAATATGGATGGTTTTGCCATTAATCTTGGACTAACTGCGATATTTTTTGCTCAGATGCTAGGTGTTGAATTACAAATGTCAGATTATATGATGATAATTATTACTGCAACACTTGGATCAATAGGTGGAGCTGGAATTCCAGGCGCTTCACTAATTATGTTGCCTATGGTTTTATCTTCTGTTAACCTTCCTGTTGAAGGTGTTGCTATTCTTGCTGGCATAGATCGTATACTAGATATGTTAAGGACTACAATAAATATTACTGGTGATGCGACAATTACATTAATTGTAGATCATAGTGAAGGAACATTTGATAAAGAAAAATATTATGCTTAGAAGATTTATAATATTATTTACAAGTTTATTTTTTTCATTAAGCTCATCGGCTGATCCTGTTACAGAAATTAGGATAGCTGCTGGTATAGTCAGTGGGGCCTATTACCCTGCTGCTTTACAATTATGTAGTTTTATAACAAAACATTCTCCTATAACTGATTGTAAGGTAATAGCGTCCAGCGGGTCAATAAATAATCTTAATTTACTAGGAACAGAAAAAGTTGATTTTGCATTTGTTCAGTCAGATGTAGCACTTGATGCATTAAATGCTACCGGCATTTCTTCTAACCAAAAACCATATAGTGAGCTCAGAATGGTAATGAGCTTTTTCCCAGAGTATTTTACTATGATTGTAAGAGATGGGTCTGGTATTTTAGATTTCTCTGAGCTTTCAGGGAAGAAAATAGGTGTAAATTTACGTGGCTCAGGTGCAAAAAGTGGTATGCTCACATTATTTAAGTATTTTGCTTTTGAAAAAGATCCACAACTTATTAATGTAACTGACACTCAGCTGGCAGGTAGGCTTTGTGATAACGAAGTAGATGCTGTGGTATTATTTACAGGCCATCCAAGTGGTATAGCAAGCCAGATAAGTTCTTCTTGCAAAGTATCATTTGTTTCAATAGCTTCGTTAAAATTGGATAGATTGTTAAAAGAAAATCCAGTATATGAAAGTAATACTATTCCAGCCAATATTTACCCGGGAATTGCAAAAAGTGCTGCTACATTCTCTACAAGAGCTATTTTTGTAACAAATGATGGTACTTCAGTTGATAAGGTTCAGTTATTAACTAATACAATAAGAGCAAATTTTGATGAGTTCAAAAATCTATACCCAGTGTTTAAACAGATGAATTTAAATGATTTGTTTAAAACTGGAGTTATACCGCTTTATAAATCTTTGTAACATTGGACCAAGTCACAAATTATTTCTACTTCGTCGTTGCAGAGCTCATATAGGTATTGCGTTTAGCCCCTGTATTACTCTCTTTATATAATACACCATTATTATCCGGGATCAAACAGCTAGGCTCATGCCTTTTGCGTATAAAGACAGAATTTTCTGATCTAAACCATCAA